>DATFXD010000159.1:0-22007 GCA_035258605.1 Hyphomicrobiaceae bacterium
GTCGCCATGGCGAAAATGATGCGCGACATGGAGGGCAAGCCGACCGGCGACATCGATCGCGACTTTGTGGCGATGATGGTGCCGCACCATCAGGGGGCGATCGAGATGGCGATGGCGCTCCTCAAGCATACCGGCAACGCCCAGCTGCAGCGGCTGGCGCAGGAGATCATCGTCACCCAGCAACAAGAGATCGCGGCCATGCATCTCGCCATTGGTGAGCCATTGCCGCCAGCGCTGCCGGCACCGACTGCAGTCGGCGGCGGCGCCACCGAGCAGCGCTAAACCCAACCGTCACCCCGACCCCGCAACCCGAACCTGGAGCAACGCATGTACCAAGGTCTTTTTGGCGCGGCGGCGATCGCCGCCGCCGTTGTTGTGGGATCGCTGCCGGTTCGGGCCGGTCAGGCGCCAGGCGCGGCCTCGGCCCCCGACGTGGCGCCAAGCCACCGCGACCGTGTCTATGCAGCCGAGCAGTTCTCCAATACGGTCTCTGTCACCGACCCGGTCGACAATGCGCTGATCGGCGTCATCCGTTTGGGTGATCCACAGCCCAAGACCCTGAGCCCGCTCTACCACGGGCAGGTGCTGGTGCACGGCATGGGCTTCTCGCCGGACCACAAGACCCTGGCCGTGGTCTCGGTCGGCAGCAATGCGGTCAGCTTCATCGATACTGCGACCAACGCCGTGCGCCATACCACGTACGTTGGCCGCTCGCCGCACGAGGCCTTCTTCACGCCCGACGGGAAGGAGGTGTGGGTCACGGTGCGGGGTGAGGACTATGTGGCCGTACTCGATGCCACAAACTTTGGGGAAAAAGCGCAAATCAAGGTGCCGGGCGGACCCGGGATGCAGATTTTTTCACCCGACGGACAATACGGTTATGTTTGCTCCTCGTTCAATCCCGAGACGGTCGTCATCGCCGTTGGCGAGCACAAAATCGTCGGGCGGGTGAAGCAGGAGAGCCCGTTCTGCCCCAATATTGCGGCAACGCCCGATGGCAAACAGGTCTGGTTCACGCTGAAGGATGTCGGCAAGACTGAGGTGTTTGAGGCGCGGCCGCCGTTCGCCCCGCTCAAGACCCTGGCGACCGGCCCGATTACCAACCATGTCAACTTTGCAAACAATGCCAACGGCAGTTTCGCCTACGTCACCATCGGCGGATTGGACGCGGTCAAGGTGTTCCGCACCGACGACTTCTCTGAGATCGCCACCATCCCGGTCGGTAAGCTGCCGCACGGGCTGTGGCCGTCGGGCGACGGCAGCCGCATCTACGTCGGTCTTGAAAATGCCGACGCGATCGCAGCCATCGACACCCTCTCCAACACGGTGGTTGCCACCATTCCGGTCGGCCAGGCGCCGCAGGCGCTGACCTATGTCCCCAATGCCGTCCCCGATGGCGACGGTCGACAAAACCTTGAGCCGCTTGGAACCGCCAGGGCGGCCGCACATGTGCTCCTGACCAGCACCGCCCATCAACCGCATGCGGATTTGGCCAACGCTCAAACCAACGTTGCGCTGTTTGAGCAGGGACTGACGCAGATCGTGCAGGCGGCCGTGACCGGGCTCGAACCGAAAAAGCCCTACGTGCTGGCGTTGGCGACCCAGGTCGACGGCGGCGGAGCCCTTGAGCCGCTGAGCGAATTTGTCACCAATCCGGCGGGTGCGGCGATCGTCACTGCGGTTGGCCCGGTCCGTCAGATCCTCGCAGGTGACGATCAGGTGGCACGGCGATACCTGGTGGTGGCACCGGGCACGGCCGGCAACCTCGGTGCGCCGGTGCAGGTGCAAGTGCCGTGAGGCAGTGGGTTGCCGCCGCCCCGGCAGGCCGCGCCTGAGCCCATAGGGCGGGGGTGGCAGGGATGCCGGCGCGGAGCGGTGAGCCTTTCGATCGCGGCTTGGCGTGCTGGCGCCAGCGCGCCAGCGTCTCGGCCGGACCCCGCCGTTGTCGGTTTCAACCCTTGCCTTGGGCGCGCCGCGGCGGCCGTCGCTTCTGATCGCCTCGCCGCGGCTCGGATGCGGCATCTTGGATTACGTTTAAGTCCTCAGCCGGCGATCAATTCGTGCACGCTGAACATGTTGTCCTCGTCGGTCCACACCCGCCGCGGCAGCCAATCGGCCGCGCGCGCCAGCTCCCGGAATTGGTCGATGGTATATTTGTAGGAGTTTTCCGTGTGAATGGTCTCGCCCGGCCGGAAGGTAAAGCGGTGCTCACCCACCGTCACCTGCTGCTGCGTCCGACTGACGAGATACATTTCGATGCGACCGTGACGGGGATTATAGATCGCCTCATGCTGGAAGGCCGCGAGATCGAAATCGGCCCCCAATTCGCGATTGATGCGCGCCAACAAATTGAGGTTGAAGGCGGCGGTGACGCCGGCGGGATCGTCGTAGGCGAGGACCAGTGTGCGCGCGTCCTTTTTCAGGTCGGCGCCGATGATAAGTCGGCCGGCAGGCGCCAGTGCGACGCGGAAGATGCGCAACAGACGCTCGGCATCCGCAGGGGTGAGATTGCCGATGGTTGAACCGGGAAAAAAGCCGGTTTTGGGCCGCGGTTGCAAGTCGGCCGGGAGCGCGACAGGGAAGGAAAAATCGCCGACGATCGCCCTGACGTCGAGCTCCGGAAAGTGCTCGGCCAAGCGGGCTTTTGCACCATCGAGCGCCGTCTGCGACACGTCAATCATGACGTAGGCGGACAGCCGCGGCAGCTGGCGCAGCAGGATTTCGGTCTTGCGGCTCGATCCCGAGCCGAACTCGACGAGGACGCCGGCGTTGGGCAGGCTCTCGGTCATTTCGCCGGCATGGGCGTTGAGGATGCCCATCTCCGTGCGCGTTGGGTAGTACTCGGGAAGGTGCGTGATCTCCTCGAACAGCTCGCTGCCGCGCGCATCGTAAAAGTAGCGGCAGGGAAGCGCTTTTTGCGGCCGCGACAGTCCACCGATCACGGCGCTGGCGAAATCGTCCTCGAGCGCCACCGGCTCCGCGTGCAGCTGGGCGCCATGGGGGTGCTGCATTAGGCGATCTCCGAGGCAAGCCGCAGGCCCATGAACTGCCAGCGCTGGTGCGGGTAGAAGAAGTTACGATAGGTGGTGCGGGTATGCCCGTCGGGGGTGGCACAGGAGCCGCCGCGCAGCACCTGCTGGCTCACCATGAACTTGCCGTTGTATTCGCCAAGCGCACCGATCGGTGGCCGGTAGCCGGGGTAAGGCAGATAGGCGCTCTGCGTCCATTCCCAGACGTCGCCGAACATCTGGCGGGGCTTGCCGTCGACGGCAGCACCCGAGGCCGGCAACGGCCGCAATGCCTTGCTGGCGAGATTATTGCCGGCGACCGGCAGGCCCGCCGCCGCGAGCTCCCATTCGAATTCGGTCGGCAGGCGCTTGCCGGCCCAGCGGGCGTAGGCATCAGCCTCGTAGTAGCTGATGTGGGCGACCGGCGCGGCCGGGTCGACCTCGGTGAAGCCGTTGAGCGACATGGCAAAGCAGCCGCCATCCCGCTCCTCCCAGTAGAGCGGCGCCTGCCAGCCTTCGCGATTGAGCGTCGCCCAACCGTCGGCGAGCCACAGCGAGGCGGTGCGATAGCCGCCGTCGGCCATGAACTGCAGCCATTCGCCGGCGGTGACGAGGCGGTCGGCGAGGCGGAAGGGGTGAACCAGCGCCTCGTGCCGCGGCAATTCGTTGTCCCAGGCAAAACTGCGGCCATCGTGCCCGATGTCGGTTATGCCACCGGCAAATTCGAGCCAGCTGACGGCATCGCTGGCCGTCGTTGGGCTACGCGGCAAGGTCGGCCGATAGGCGGGCCGCAGCGGATTGGCCGCAAACAGCGCCAGGATATCGGTCAACAGCAGTTCCTGATGTTGCTGCTCGTGGTTAATTCCGACCTCCAGCAGCCGGGCGATCGGCGAGGTCGGGGAAATCCCCTTGCTCACCAGCCGCGCTAAGCCGGCATCGACGTGGGCCCTGTAGGCCAGCACACGCTCGCTCGACGGCCGCGTCAAGAGCCCCCGCTTGGGTCGCGGCTGGCGCGGTCCCTGGCTCTCGTAATAGGAGTTGAAGCAATAGTGGAAGGCATCGTCGAAGGCCTCATAGCCCGGCAGATGCTTTTTCAGAATGAAGGTCTCGAAGAACCAGGTGACATGCGCCAGATGCCATTTGGTGGGGCTGGCATCGTCCATGGCCTGCACTGTCATATCCTCCGCGGTCAGCGGCCGGGCCAGCTCAAGCGACAAGCCGCGGGTCTTGAACAGGCGCTGATCCATCGTGCCGGCCGCTTCGTTGCCGCTAGGCAATCTCTGGCCGGCGATTGGCTGAGGTGTCATCCACACCCCCTTTCATTGTGTTGAGGGCCCAAGCAATGGGCGTTTTCCTGGGCAAGGCCAGGCGCATTGGCGTGGGCGGTGCAGCCGCCGAGCCATGCGCCACCGTCGGCCTCCGGGCCGGCTCCGGGTCGCCCCAGGCATGGTCTGCCTGAAGCCGACGAGCCTGAAGTCGCAGACAGCAGTCTTGGTTCCGACCCGTGTCTCACTTTGGATCGCCGCTCAGGATACGGATGGCCGCTTGGAAAACGCCAGCGTGGCCGCCCGCGAGGCGGGCGGCGCAGGGCAAACCTTACCCCGCCGGCGAGTAACGCTGGCTCACAAGCCGGGGAGCGGCGCCATCATGCTGACGGACTGCTGACGGACTGCTGACGGCATCAGCCGCGGCCGGCGAGCCGGCCCGTCTCCCAGCCGATCAGGGCGCGCTTGCGCGTCAGTCCCCAGTGATAGCCGCCGAGGCTGCCGTCGCCGCGCAAGACGCGATGGCACGGCACCACGAACGAGATCGGGTTGCGTCCAACCGCTGAGCCTACGGCACGCGAAGCCGTCGGCTGCCCCAGGTGCCGGGCGATGTCGTGGTAGCTGACGGCGCGGCCCATGGGGATTTTCAACAGCGTCTGCCACACCCTGACCTCGAAGTCGGTGCCGATCATGACCAGCCGTACCGGCCGCTGCGGCCCCCAGCGCGAGGTCTCGAAGATCGCCTCGGCATAAGCTGCCGTCGTCTCGGGCGCGGCGACGAAGCGCGCCTTTGGCCAGCGCTGCATCATGTCGACCAGCGCGTCGGCTTGCGACTGTCCTTTGTCCTCGTCGAGGAAGGCGAGGCCGGCAACGCCGCGCTCGGTGGCGATCAGCAAGGCTTCGCCGAACGGCGAGGCATGGAAGCCATAGGCCATCTCGATGCCCTCGCCGCGGCGCTTGTAGTCACCCGGCGTCATCGCCTCGTGCGACACGAACAGATCATGCAGTCGTCCGGAGCCGGAGAGCCCAACCTCGTAGGCCGTGTCCAACAGGCTGGCTGAACCCTCCAACAGGTGCCGCGCGCGATCGATGGTGATGGCGCCGACGAATTCCTTGGGGCTGAGGCCGCACCAGCGCTTGAACAGCTTCTGGCAGTGCGCGGGGCTGAGCCCCAGGTGCTGCGCTAGGCGCTCGAGCGGCGGCTGCTCGGCCCAATTCTCCGACAGAAAGGAGATGGCGCGCCGAATCAATTGGTAGTCGGAGCTCTGCGCGGCACCGAACGGTGGCGCGGTGGCGGTAAGGGGGGTTCTTTCAAGCATGGTCAATCTCGCGGTTACGAGCGGCGAACCCGAGATTTAGGGGGCCGGGTTCGGCAAATCGACCCGATTCCTGTCGCCCACGCTCAAATTCTGACGCCGCCGCGCGCCTCCAGCAGGACGTCCTTGAGCACCCGCGCAAAGTCGCGCCGCTCATCCTCGCTGAGAAAGCGTCCCAAGGCCAATTCGCGGCCTTGGCTTTGCACCTTAAGGTCGCTGCGACCATCCGGTCCCTCGGCCAAATTCACCCGCGCCCAATAGGGATTGAAGGCGAACTGCTCGCGCCGGCCAGAGGGATGCACGCGGGTCAGGCGGAACGTCAGCGGGGTCAGCTCAACGATTTCGCAGAGCCGGCCCGAGCGGTAGCTCAACTTGAAGGCCGCGTAGACCAGCAACACGTCGAGGCCGAAGAAGCCCGTGACAGGCCACGCGCCCAAGGTCAAAAACACCATTCCGGTCACAAAACTGATGGCGCTCAGGCCCGACATCAAAATGACGAAACCGGCGGGGGTCAGCGAACGGTGCGGCGTCAGCACGGCGCGAAAGTTGAGCTCAGCTTGCGCTTGATGGTGGTTTTCGTCCATGCCTTCTCCTAGCAGGTTCGAAACATAGGCGCGAACGGCCATGCCGCCCACCCCCAGACCATCACCGAAACGTGCCGCCAAGCGTGGCCCGCGGGCTTCACGGCGCCGGCCGGACGCTCAGCGGGTAGCCCAGATCTTCGCCCGCTTTGCCGCCGCCAACCCTGAGCCCAAGGGCGAGCTTGAGCATGTGAACCCCTACACCTTGCTGGTGGCGGTCGTGCTGTCGGCCCAGGCGACCGATGCCGGCGTCAACAAAGCCACACGGGGGCTGTTCAAAGTGGCACCGACGCCACAGAAGATGCTGGCGCTCGGCCTCGACGCGCTCGAAAGCCGCATCAAGACGATCGGCCTCTACCGCGGTAAGGCCAAGAATATCATCGCCCTTTCGCAGCAGTTGATCGCCGAACACGGCGGCGTGGTGCCGGGCCAGCGCGAGGCGCTGGAAGCGCTGCCCGGGGTCGGCCGCAAGACCGCCAACGTCGTGCTCAACATCGCCTTCGGCGAGACCACCTTGGCGGTGGATACGCACGTCTTTCGCGTCGCCCATCGGCTGGGCCTGGCCGCTGGCAAGACCCCGCTCGAGGTCGAATTGGGCCTCATCAAGGTGATCCCGCCCGCCTACATGCGTCATGCGCACCACTGGCTCATTCTGCATGGCCGCTATATTTGTCAGGCACGCAAGCCCCGGTGCGATGCCTGTATCGTCTGCGATCTGTGTTTTGCCGCGGACAAGTGGTTCGATTGTGGCCGGCCGGGATCCGATAAAGCCAAGGGGGCAACCCAGTCATGAGTGTCAGCAAAGGTCGAGAATTTCTGAGCATCCCGGGGCCAACCAACGTGCCCGACGAGGTGCTTGCCGCCATGCATCGCCCGGCGATCGACATCTATTCCGGCGAGATGATCGGCATCACCGACAGCTGCCTTGCGGATTTACAGAAGATCTTTCGCACCCGCGGCCGCGTTTATATCTATGCCGCCAATGGCCACGGCGGCTGGGAGGCGGCGCTGACCAACGTGCTGAGCCGCGGCGACCTGGTATTGGCGCTGGAGAGCGGCCGCTTTGCCACCGGCTGGGGCGAGATGGCCACCATGCTCGGGGTCGAGGTGGAGGTGCTCAAGGGCGACTGGCGCCGCGCCGTTGATGTCGCCGCGGTGGAGGCCCGGCTCAAACGCGACAAGGCGCACCAGATCAAGGCGCTGCTGGTGGTCCAGATCGACACCGCCTCGGGCGTGGTTAACGACATCGCCGGCATTCGCAAGGCGCTCGATGCCGCCGGCCACCCGGCGCTGTTGATGGTGGATGCGGTGGCCTCGCTGGGCTGCATGCCGTTCGAGATGGATGCTTGGGGTGTGGACGTGACCATGGCTGGGTCACAGAAGGGCCTCATGACGCCGCCGGGCCTTGCCTTCGTCGCCGCCAACGACAAGGCCCGCGCCCAACACAAGCGCGCCAACCTGCGCACGCTCTACTGGGATTGGACGTTCCGCGAGGGCGAGATCCACTACCAGAAATACTGCGGCACCCCACCCGAACACCTGCTGTTTGCGCTGCGCAAGGCGCTCGATCTGCTTTTGGCCGAGGGTTTGGAGGCGGCCTTCCGGCGGCATCTGCTGCTGGCGGATGCAACTCGCGCCGCCGTCGAGCGCTGGGCCCAAGGCCAGGTGTTGGCCTTCAACATCGTCACTCCGGCCGAGCGCTCGAACTCGATCACCAACATCTTGATGCAGGGGCGCGATCCGCAGCCGCTGCTGGCCTACTGCCGCGACAAATGTGGCGTCATTCTCGGCGTTGGTCTCGGCGCCTTGGAGGGCAAGGCCTTTCGGATCGCCCATATGGGACACGCCAATGCGCCGATGCTGTTTGGCACCTTGGGCGCGGTGGAAATGGGCCTCAAGGCGCTTGGCATCCCGCACGGCGAGGGTGGCGTCGCCGGCGCCGTAGACTACCTGGCGCACGCCGTGCCGGCCTGAGCCGGTCGGCGCGACCAAGGCCCACGCGGCATCGGCGGGCCTTGGCGATGACGTGGGCAAGCCTTATCGATTACCCGAGGTGGCTCACGAACTTGGACTGCATGTAGACCTGCAAGCCTTCGCTGCCTCCCTCGTGGCCGAAACCGGAATCCTTGACGCCGCCGAACGGCGTCTCGGGTAACGCGATGCCGAAGTGATTGATGGTCACCATGCCGCTCTCGAGCGCGTCGGCCACCTTGGTTGCGAGCTTGGCATCCTTGGTGAAGGCATAGCTGGCGAGGCCAAACGGGAGCTTGTTGGCCCGTTCCAACACGTCGTCGGTGTCCTTGAAGCGCAGCATCACGGCCACCGGCCCGAACGGCTCCTCCGACATGATGCGGGCCTGATCCGGCACCTCGGTAAGCACCGTCGGCGCGAAGAAATTGCCCTGGTTGCCGATGCGCTTGCCGCCGGTCTCGACCTTGGCGCCCTTGTCCTCGGCGTCGGCCACGAATGCCTCGATGGCGTTGACCCGGCGCGGGTTGGCGAGCGGGCCCATGCGGCTGTCGGGCGCAAGGCCATCGCCGACCTTGGTGTTGTTGGCGATGTCGATGAACTTGCCGACGAAGTTGTCGTACACCTTGTCGTGCACGAAGAAGCGGGTCGGTGAGACGCACACCTGGCCGGCGTTGCGGTATTTGAAGGCGCCCATCAGCTTGGCCGCGCCGTCGACGTCGGCGTCGTCGAACACCAGCACCGGCGCGTGGCCGCCAAGCTCCATGGTGGCCCGCTTCATGTGCGAGGCCGCCAGCGCGTTGAGATGCTTGCCGACCGGCACCGAACCCGTGAACGATATCTTGCGGATGGTCGGGTGCGGGATCAGGTACTCGGAGATCTCGGCGGGAACGCCGTAGACCAGGTTGACGACGCCGGCGGGTACGCCGGCATCGTGCAGCGCCTTGACGAGCCCGATCGGTGAGCCGGGCGTCTCTTCTGGACACTTGATGATGATCGAGCAGCCGGCCGCCAGCGCCGCGGCGATCTTGCGCACCGCCTGCGTCACCGGGAAATTCCACGGCGTAAAGGCGGCGACCGGCCCGATCGGCTCGAGGATCACCATATTGCGCACGCCGTCGGCGCGGGCGGGGATGATGCGGCCGTAGGCGCGCTGGCCTTCGGCGGCATACCACTCGAGGATGTCGCCGGCGCTCTGCACCTCGAGCTTGGCTTCCATCAACACCTTGCCCTGCTCCAGGGTCAGCACCTTGGCGATCTCCTCGGCCCGAGCGCGCACCAGATCGCCGGCCTTGCGCAGGATTTTGCCGCGCTCGTAGGCCGACACCCTGCGCCAGGTCTTGAAGCCCTTGTCGGCGGCAGCGAGCGCCTTGTCGAGGTCGCCCTTGGAGGCGTGGCCGAGCGCGCCGATCGGTTTGCTGGTGGCAGGGTTGACGACCTCCTGGGTCTTGGCGCCGGATGCCTCAACCCATTGGCCGTCGATATAGTGCTCAAGGGACGTGTACATGCTTTCTTACCTCTGGGCTGAGATGATGGAGGGAGGGCTTGGCGGAATAACCCCAGATGTGGGCGGTTGTGCAAGCGGATTTGGCGGCCAGGTTTCATGCTTGTGCCGGGCGGCAGCGCGGCGTCGGCCAACGCCGGGTGGCACCCCCGAACAATCGGCGCTGGCGCTTGGGTGTTGTCTCATTGGCTATAGCCCAGAGGATATAGCCGGACTGCCGCCGGGCGGCAATGGCGGTGCGCTGGCCAGGCCTTGCTGGCACGAATTGCCACGGCATCGCCCGGCCCGCGCGCGGCGGGCCGCCGGCAACGGGCGTGGCAAAACTGCGCACCAGCTGTGGACAGCCGGCACGCTCGCGGCTAAAAGCACGCGCCACACGCATTGAACGCATCCAAGCTGTGAAATGAGCAGGCCAGCCATGGGCTATAACGTCGCTGTCGTCGGTGCCACCGGCAATGTGGGCCGCGAAATGCTGTCGATCCTGAACGAGCGCCAGTTCCCCGTGAACGAGCTCACCGCCCTGGCCTCGCGCCGGTCGCTTGGGCTCGAGGTCTCGTTCGGCGACAGCACGCTCAAATGCAAGGATCTCGCGAGCTTCGATTTCACCGGCGTCGATTTTTGTCTGATGTCGGCGGGTGGCGCCGTCTCCAAGGAGTGGTCGCCGAGGATCGCCGCCAAGGGCACGATCGTGATCGATAATTCCTCGGCCTGGCGCTACGACCAGGACGTGCCGCTGATCGTGCCCGAGGTCAATGCCGACGCGGTCGCGGGCTATGCCAAGAAGCACATCGTTGCCAATCCCAATTGCTCCACCGCCCAGCTGGTGGTGGCGCTGGCGCCGCTGCACGCGCGCGCCAGGATCAAGCGCGTGGTGGTGGCGACCTACCAATCCGTGTCCGGTGCCGGCAAGGAGGCGATGGACGAGCTGTGGAGCCAGACCAAGGGCAAGTACGTGCCGGGTCAAGAGTATGAGCCCAAGAAGTTCACCAAGGAGATCGCCTTCAACTGCATCCCGCACGTCGACGTCTTCATGGAGGATGGCTACACGCGCGAGGAATGGAAGATGGTGGCGGAAACCAAGAAGATCCTCGATCCCAAGATCAAGGTAACGGCCACCTGCGTCCGCGTGCCGGTATTCGTCGGGCACAGCGAGGTCGTGAATTTGGAGTTCGAGCAGCCGATCACCGCCGAGGAAGCCCGTGACATCCTGCGCGAGGCGCCGGGTTGCCTCGTCATCGATAAAAACGAACCTGGCGGTTACATCACGCCGATGGAGGCCGCCGGCGAGGATGCCACCTACATCAGCCGCATTCGCGAGGATGCCACGGTGGAGAACGGGCTGGCGCTGTGGGTCGTCTCCGACAACCTGCGCAAGGGCGCCGCGCTCAACGCCGTGCAGATCGCCGAGCTGATCATCAACCGCAAGCTGTTGCGCAAGGCGGCCTAGCGGGTGCCCGGCACGTCGCGGCGCGACGCCGTGCCGGGTCAACAGCGTGCGCGGCCCTGGCGCGGGGCCGCGTTGGCCACTTGGCTCAGCGAATCGGGGACAGCCGGGCGAGCTTGGCCACGATCGACTTCAGCTCGTTCATGAACTGTTCGCGCTGCTTGCCCGGCAGCCCCGACAGGATGCGCTCATCGACCCGCTTGGCCGCCGGATCGGCCGCCCGCAGCACGCGCCGGCCTTCCTCGGTGAGCTTTACGGCGTAGGCGCGCGCATCGTCCTTGCTGCGGCGCCGTTGCAACAGCCCCTTCTTCTGCATACGTCGCACGATATCGGCCAAGGTAGACCGGTCGATGCCGGTGCGCTCAACGAGGCCGGTCTGGCTTAGTCCCTCGTTGTTGGCCACGGTATAGAGCACGGCGAACTGCCGCGGCGTGAGTTCGCCGTCGTTCATTTCGGCGTGAAAGATGTCCCCTGCACATTGGCCGGCGCGGTGCAGAAGATGAATCGGGGACCGCTGCAGGCGGTCGGTCGTTGAGTCGCGTTTCATCGTACCTTCTGATTGCTGTGCTTAAACGCCGGATGCCGCCCAGCGCGCCCGCACCCTGGCGTGCATGAGTAGACCTCCCTGGCGCCAAGCGATTGGGGTGGAGGAACAGCAGGCAACGTAATCGCAGCCGCCGCCCGCTTCTTTGCGCAAATTGTCGCGTTGGTGACTACGGCAAAAGGCGGCCTAGGACCTTGGCTCGTAGCGCTTGATCAGACCGATTTGTGCCATGGCAAAGATGATGGTGAGCGGCATGATGCCGAACACCTTGAAATTGACCCAGGCGCTCTCGGAGAAATTGCGCCACACGATCTCGTTAAGGATGGCCAGCGCAAAGAAGAACACGGCCCAGCGCGCACTGAGCTTGCGCCAGCCCTCTTCCGTGAGGCGGAAGGCTTCACCGAGCAGGAGCTTGAGCAATGGCCGGCCGGTGATAAGGCCGGCGATCAGAACCCCGGAAAACAGCAGATTGATGATGGTCGGCTTCAGCTTGATGAAGCTTGGATCGTCCAGATAGAACGTAAGCCCACCGAACACCACCACCAGCACGGCGGTGAGCATCGGTACCGGGGTGATGCGGCCGAGCAGGCGCCAAGAGGCGATCAGCGCCGCCACCGTCGCCAGCATCAGTACCCCGGTGGCCCAGTAGATGCCGGCGCGGCCGTAGGCGACGAAGAAGGCGATCAGCGGGCCAAGGTCGATCAGCAGCTTGACAAGCGGCGATTCGCTCTTATCGGAGGGCTTAGGGGTCGCTGGGTCTTGCATGCTCGTTCCAGGGGTCACGGCAGGTGGAGCAGGCTTGGGCTAATTTCAGCGGTCAGACCAAGTTTTCGCTTCTCACCGCCAGGCCGGCGACGGGCGCCGGTAGACGATAGCGCTGCAGCACCCGCACCTGCCACCAGAAAAATACCGCCGTCAGCGGCATCACCACGAAGATCTTGAACAGGATCCAAATGTCGACCCCCGTGAAGACGTGGTTAAGCGCGATGATATGCGCGTCGGCAAATCCCAGGCGCACCGCCTCATTGACGATGGCAGTCGCTAAGAAAAACAGCGCGACGTTGCGCGTCAGCTTGTACCAGCCCTCCTCGGTGTAGTGGAAGGTGCTGCCGAACACGAACCGGAAGAAACTCTTACCGGTGCGCAGTCCCCACCATAACACCAGCGCCACCAAGGCATTGAACAGCGTGACTTTGATCTGCACCCAGACGGCATCGCCGGTGACGAAGGTCAAGGTGGCGAACACGATACTGACGGTGCCGGCAATGAACGGCATGATCGGCGGCCGGCCGAGCACGGCAAGGCAGGCCACCAGCGAGGCGACCGTGCAGGCGATCAGGGCCGCGGCGCCGGCGGTAATACCATAGAGCCCGTTCACGATAAACATCGCGAACAGCGGACCTACCTCACCTAGAATGTTGACGGTCTGCGCCGCATTGAACGGAAAATGCCGCCCCCGCCAGCTCACTGTCTCCACTGCCACTGCTTAGTTCTCAGGCGAACCCTTTTCGAGGCCCGGCCCCTCCCTGATGTTCCTTTTAGCTTAGAGCGATGGCGCGCGCAAACTCCGCCGCATCGAAGGCGGCAAGATCCTCAACGGCTTCCCCGACGCCGACGGCGTGCACGGGAAGCGCGAACTTGGCCGAGATTGCCACCAGAATGCCGCCGCGCGCCGTGCCGTCGAGTTTGGTCATAATCAGCCCGGTCACGCCGGCCTTGTCCTTAAAGACTTCGACCTGATTGAGGGCATTTTGACCCGTGGTTGCGTCGAGCACCAACAGCACCTGATGCGGGGCGGTCGGATCGATCTTGCGCAGTGCACGTATGATTTTCTCGAGCTCGTCCATCAGCGCCCGTTTGTTTTGCAGGCGCCCGGCGGTGTCGATCAACAGCACGTCGCTGGCATTGTCGCGGGCTTTGCTTAAGGCATCGAACGCCAAACCGGCGGCATCGGCGCCGACCTTGTGGGCCACGACCTCGGCACGCGTCCGCTCGCCCCAGATTTTGAGCTGATCGATGGCCGCCGCCCGAAAGGTGTCACCGGCCGCCAAGGTCACCTTGTGGCCGTCCGCGGCCAGCCGGCTTGCGAGCTTGCCGATGGTGGTGGTCTTGCCGGTGCCGTTGACGCCCACTACCAAAATGACGTGCGGGTGATGCTGGCCGGCAATCGACAGCGGCTTGGCCACCGGATTGAGCGCCCGCTCGACCTCGGCCGCCAGCACGGCGCGCACCTCATCGGACGAAATCTCCTTGTTGAAGCGGCCACGCGCCAGGCTCTCGGTGATGCGCATCGCCGTCTCGACGCCGAGATCGGCCCCAATCAGCGCGTCCTCGAGCTCCTCCAGTGTTTCCGCGTCGAGCTTCCGTTTGGTGAAGATGCCGGTGATGTTCTGCGTGAGCCGGCTCGAGCTTTTGCTGAGACCCGCCTTGAGCCGCTGGAACCAGCCGCCGCGCGCCGGCTCGGAACTGTCGGCGACGGCCGCCACCGGCGGCTCGCTCACCTCGACCGCCGTGCGCGGTTGCGGCTCGGCCGGCGTCGGTTCGGGCTCGGTGGGCGTCGGCTCGGCGGGCGGCGGCACCGCCGACCGGCGGAAAAGGCCAAACAAGCCTGGTTTTTTGGGAGGATCGCTCACGGCGCATAGGTGTGGCTGATGGCCTCGCCCTGCAACCGCCTGCCGTCGGACGCAATGACGCGGGTCGGCACGATGCTGCCGGCGGGCGCCGCGGTTGCCAGTTGCACCTGGGCAAAGGCCGGCGTGCGGCCAAGCCCTGGACGCTCGATGGCGACCTCGCAGCGGTGGCCCCGCTGCGCCGCCAGATAGTGCGCCAGGGCGGCCGCGCCCCGTTGGCGCAGCCGCAAGGCGCGCTCCTTGACAACGGCCGCTGGCAGCGGCGGCATGCGCGCGGCCGGTGTGCCGGGTCGCGGCGAGAACGGAAACACGTGCAGATAGCTGAGGCCGCAGTCGTCGATCAAGGCCAGCGAGTTGGCAAACATCGCCGCGGTCTCGGTCGGGAAGCCGGCGATCAGGTCGGCGCCAAACGCCACGTCGGGCCGCAGCCGCCGCACCAGGTCGCAAAACTTGGTGGCATCGTTACGCGTGTGCCGGCGCTTCATGCGCTTCAGGATCATGTCATCGCCGGCTTGCAGGGAAAGGTGCAGGTGCGGCATCAACCGAGGCTCCTCGGCGATGGCGTCGAGCAAATGCCGATCGGCTTCGACCTGGTCGATTGAGGAGAGGCGCAGACGCTTCAATTGCGGCACCCAGCGCAACACTTGCCGCACCAGACGGCCGAGCGACATTGTGCCGGGCAGGTCGGCACCATAGGCGGTGATATCGACGCCGGTCAGCACCACTTCGGCATAGCCGGCTTCGGCGAGCCGACGGCATTGCGCCACCACCTCACCGGCCGGCACCGAGCGCGACGGGCCGCGACCGTAGGGGATGACGCAAAAGGTGCAGCGGTGGTCGCAGCCGTTTTGCACCTCGACATAGGCGCGGGCCTTGGTGCCGAAGCCAGCGATCATGGCGGAGGCGGTTTCGCGCACCGACATGATGTCGTTGACCTGCACGCGAGGACTGGTTGCGGTGGCGAGCGCCTGGAAAGTGCCGAGTGCCACCTTTTCCGCGTTGCCAATGACGGCGTCGACCTCGGGCATGGCGTCGAACCGGTGCGGCTCGATCTGGGCGGCGCAGCCCGTCACAATAATGCGGGTCGACGGCTGCTCGCGGCGCAGTCGGCGGATGGTCTGCGCCGCTTGGCGCACGGCCTCGCCGGTGACGGCGCAGGTATTGACGATGGTGGCGTTGGTGAGCCCGGCGGCCTCGGCCCGGTGCCGCATGACCTCCGATTCGAAGGCATTGAGCCGGCAGCCGAGCGTGACGATGCGGGCCGCGGCCTTGCGCTCGCCGCCGGCCGCCGGCCTGGCGTCCGGCACCGGGTCAACGGCGGGCGCCGCCAACCCCGCGCCGGTTTCGGCGTGGGCGGTGGTCTGGCGCCGGCGACGCTGCGTGGGCTCGGCCATGGCGTCAGACGGTTTCGAGGGCATCGAGCACACCGTCGTACTCGAAGGCGATGGGCCCCGTCATGAAGATGCGGTCGTCGGGCTCCCAGGTGATTTCGAGCGGCCCGCCGGGCAGGGTGACAACGACCCGGCGGCCGGTCAGACCCTTGCGTGCGGCGCACACGGTTGCCGCGCAAGCGGCGCTGCCGCAGGCGCGCGTCAATCCAGCGCCGCGCTCCCAGGTCCTGAGCGTGATCGTGTCCGCGCCGGTGACGTGGGCAAGGGAAATGTTGGCGCGCTCGGGGAACAGCGGGTGGTGCTCCAACTGCGGGCCGAGTCGACCAAGGTCAAAGGCTTCGACGTCATCGACCCAGAACACGGCATGCGGATTGCCGACGTTGACGACCGATGGCGAAGCGATCAGCGGCTGGTCGATCGGGTCGAGCGTGAGCGCGATCGCCCGCGTGTCGGCAAAGGCTTCGGCCAGCGGGATTTGCCGCCAGCCAAATTTTGGGCTGCCCATGTCGACCCGGATCCGATCCCGGCTTGCCACCTCGACCGTCAGCCGGCCGGCCTTGGTCTCGAACGCGAGCTGGCTGCGCCCGATTCGCTCGGCTTCGAGCCAACCAATGCAGCGCATACCGTTGCCGCAGGCCTCGGCTTGCGAACCATCGGCGTTGTAGATCACCACGTAGGCTTCGGTGCCGGGGCTGCGGGCCTCGTGCAGCACCATCATCTGGTCGAAGTGCGATACCGGATTGTTGGCGATGGCCGCCACCGCGGCGGGCCTCAGATCTTGCCGCTCGGCGCCGCGCAAGTCGACGACCAAGATCTCATTACCGAGACCACTGAGCTTGCGAAACGGGATGGCGGTTGACATGCGCCCTTATATGGGCGGAGAGGAGCCAACACAACAAAGGCGCTGTTGTCCCGGCGCGGGGCCGGTGGTCCCGGGTGGTGCGGCTCTCGGCCAAGCTCTTGAGCGGGCGAGCGGGCCGGGGAAGGGATAATGGAAGACAGTGAAAGGAGGGTCGCCATGCCTTGGGTTTTGCTGCTCGCCAGCCTGGCGCTGGTCCTTGGGCCGGCGTCGGCCGCCGCCCAGCTGAGCCAGGCGCCGCCGCTCACCAGCCCGCGTCCGATCAAGGCTGAGACCTTTGCCCGGGGGCTTGTGCACCCGTGGGGCCTTGCCTTCTTGCCCGACGGGCGGCTGTTGGTGACGGAGCGGCCGGGCCGGCTGCGCCTGATCGCGCGGGATGGTGAGCTGTCGGCGCCGCTCGCCGGCGTGCCCGAAGTTTATGCCAGCGGTCAGGGTGGCCTGCTCGACGTGGCCCTGGCGCCCGACTACCCAGCTTCGGGCCGGATCTATTTTTCCTACGCCGAGCCGCGGGCCGGGGGCCGCAATGGGACGAGCGTCGCACGTGGCGTGCTGGTTGCCACCGACGATCGCGAGCGGCTCGAGAACGTCGAGGTGATCTTCCGGCAGGAGCCGGCCTACGCCTCGAGCCATCATTTCGGCTCGCGCCTCGTCTTCATGCCGGATGGGTCGCTGTTTGTAACGGCGGGAGAACGCTTCTCGCAGCGCGATGAGGCGCAAAATCCGGGCAATCATATCGGCAAGGTCATGCGCCTGATGCCCGACGGGACACCTTACGCCGGTAATCCGCAGCGCCCGGGCTGGCGCCCGGAGGTGTGGTCGATTGGCCACCGTAATGTCCAGGCCGCCGCACTCAATCCGGCAACCGGCAAGCTGTGGACCGTTGAACACGGTGCGCGCGGCGGCGATGAGATCAATAGTCCCGAGGCCGGCAAAAACTACGGTTGGCCGGTGATCAGCTACGGGCGCAACTATGATGGCAGCAAGATCGGCGTCGGAACCCACAAGGCGGGTATGGAACAACCGATCTACTACTGGGATCCCTCGATCGCACCCTCGGGTGCCGCCTTTTATACCGGCGCGCTGTTTCCGGAGTGGACGGGCAACCTGTTTGTCGGCGCCTTGGCGGGGCAGTCCCTACACCGGCTGGCGTTGGAGGGCGACAAGGTGGTGGGCGAGGAAGTCCTCTTCGCCGACCTCGGTCAGCGCATCCGCGACGTGCGCCAGGGGCCCGACGGCGCGCTCTGGCTGTTGACGGACGAGCCGGCTGGACGCGTGCTGCGCGTTGTGCCGCGCTAACCTGTGCGGACCGGCGCCAGGGAGCGCCGCGCCCGGAGCCGATCCGGCCGCGGGTAAAATCGCCGCTGAAGGCTGAGGCTGTGGCCTCGCCGCCGCACGCCAGGCGCGCAACCGCCACGTGAGCGGTCAGGCGCGCGAAACGTCCAAGGGTGTGGCGGCCAGCGAGCCAAACTGGCCCGCGCGCAGGTCGCAGACGATGGTGCGATCGTGTTCGGCACCGCGCGGCACCGTGTGCACATGAACCTCGGTCGCGCCCAAGGTAGCCCCGTGCTGCCTGATCTGCGCCAGATTGAGGGTCGGGGCGTCGCCTAGCGCCGATTGGATGCTGAGCACGGTCGAGGCGCCGTCACGGTCGCGGCGGATGAGCAGATAGACCGCCTGCGGCTGCGGCGGACAATCGCGCAGACTGTAGACCTTATGCCGGTAGCGCCGGCCCGAGGCACCCTGCCAGAACTGTACGCGCGCCGGTGGCTCCGACGAGCGCAACAAGGCCGCCGCCCGAGACGGCGGCTGCGTGCGCGGCGGTGCGAGGCGGACAATATGCGAGGCCATGCTGAGGGTCTTGTTGCTTGCTTTTTTCTCTTGTCGATGCTCGTAGCGTCGATTCACAGCCGAAATATGGCTCGAGGCGTGTTATTTCAAGGCATTGCAGCAGCCGGCGGCCACGCCTTCTCGTCACGGACGTGTTAACCAAACCCGGCGCCAGCGGGCTCAGCCGCATTTGGAATAGCCGCAGTTGTCGCAGATCCAGCAGCCCTCGCGGTGGTGGAGGGCGGGGTAATTGCAGCGCGGACAGGTTCTGGCGCGGGCAATCGGGCTCCTGCCCCCGGCGTCGGGGGCGGCGGCCGCCTCCTGGCTGGTGGCCAGGGCGCGGGCCTCCATTAGCGCAGGCTCCTCGGGGCTCTCGCGCGGGGCAAGGAAGCCGGTGCGCAGCATGTGGCTCTCGACGACGCCGCCGATGGCTGCCAGCAGGCTCGGGACATAGCGCCCGTTGAGCCACTGACCGCCTTGGGGGTCGAATACGGCCTTGAGCTCCTCCACCACAAAGGTGACATCGCCGCCCCGGCGGAAGATGGCGCTGATCATGCGCGTGAGCGCAACGGTCCAGGCGTAGTGTTCGAGGTTCTTAGAATTGATGAAGATTTCGAAGGGCCGCCGGCGCCCGCCCTGCATGATGTCGTTAATGGTGATGTAGATGGCGTGATCGCTGCTCGGCCACCTGAGCTTGTAGGTGAAGCCTTCGAGCACCGGCTCGCGCTGCAGCGGTTGGGCCATGTAGACGATCTCGCCGGCCCGGTCTTGCGGCCGCGCCGGTATCACCCGGGCGTCGGGCAAGGCCTGGCCGGCGGCGGGACCTGGGTCGGGCTCATCCGGCGTCGGCGTGGCCACGGTCCGGCTCAGCACCGCCCCGGTGACCGCGTTCGGCCGGTAGGTGGTGCAGCCCTTCAGACCCAGGCGATAGGCCTCCATGTAAACGTCCTTGAAGGCCTCAAAACCGATATCGGGGGGGCAGTTGATGGTCTTGGAAATGGAGCTGTCGACGTGGCGCTGCATTGCCGCCTGCATCTCGAGGTGGGCGCGAGGCGGCAACTCCTCCGCCGTCACGAACGCCTCGCTCAGCGGCGCGCTGGCTCCGAACTCGGCGCGATAACGGGCGTGCGCGTAGTCCTCGACGGTTTCGGTACGTGTGGAGCCGTCCCGCTGCAGCACCCGCCGTTCATGACGAAAGTCAAACACCGGCTCCACCCCGCTCGAGACATTGCCGGCCAGCAAGGAGATGGTTCCGGTCGGCGCGATCGACGTCAGGAGCCCGTTGCGTGCGCCCCATTGCGCGATGCTGCGGCGCGTGTCCGACGGCAGCTGTTGCACGTTGGGTGTGGCCGCAAAGCGCGGGGCATCGTAGAGCGGAAAGGCGCCCTTCTCGCGGGCAAGCTCCGCCGTTGCGGCGTAGGCTGAGACCTTGATGGCGGCCATCCACTGTTCAGCCAGCGCAACCGCCGCTGGGGTGCCGTAGCGCACCCCGCACATGATCAGCGCGTCGGCCAGGCCGGTGACGCCAAGCCCAATGCGGCGCTTGGCCGTGGCCTCCTTCTTCTGCGGCGGTAGCGGATAGTTGGAGACATCGATGACGTCGTCGAGAAAGCGCACGGCCAGTGCCACCAGCGATTGAAGCCGCGCCAAATCGAGCCGGGGCGCCGCCGTGAACGGGTGGTCGACGAGGCGCGCGAGATTGATCGAGCCGAGCAGGCATGCCCCGTAGGGCGGGAGCGGTTGCTCGCCGCAAGGATTGGTGGCCGAGATCTCTTCGCAGTAGGCGAGATTGTTCTCCGCATTGATGCGATCGATGAATACGACGCCAGGCTCGGCGTAGGCGTAGGTCGCACGCATGATACGATCCCAAAGGGCGCGCGCCGCCACCGTGCGGTAGACCTTGCCGTCGAACACGAGGTCCCAGCGCGCATCGTCGCTGACGGCCTTAATGAAGGCGTCGGTGACGAGCACCGACAGATTGAAATTGCGCAGGCGGGTCGCATCGGATTTGGCGTCGATGAAGGTCTCGATGTCCGGGTGATCACAGCGCAGCGTGGCCATCATGGCGCCGCGGCGCGCGCCGGCGGACATGATGGTCCGGCACATGGCATCCCACACTTCCATGAAGCTGACGGGGCCCGACGCATCGGCGCCGATGCTTTTGACCAAAGCGCCTCGCGGCCGCAGCGTGGAGAAGTCATGGCCGATGCCGCCGCCTTGCTGCATCGTCAGCGCCGCCTGTTTGACGTGCTCAAAGATGGCGCTGAGGTCGTCATCGATCCGGCCCAGCACGAAGCAGTTGAAGAGCGTGACGTTGCGGCGCGTGCCGGCCCCGGCCAGGATCCGGCCGGCCGGGAGGAAGGCGAAATCGGCCATTGCCGCGGCAAACCGCTCCGCCCAGACCTTGCGCTCGGCCTTGGGTTCGGCGCCAGCGGCACTGCGGGCGACGCGCGCCCAGGTGTCCTCAATGGTGCGCTCGCGGGGGCTGCCGTCCGCGGCGCGCAAGCGGTACTTCATGTCCCAGATTTGCTGGGAGATGGCGGGCAGCCGGGACAGATTGGGCGGCATTGTGTTCATGGTATGTTCTAGCCGATTTTCATCGTTGGTGCAACAATGCTAAGATTCGGTGTGCGGTTTCGTGCCGAGCACCGGCATCCATACGGGGAACCAAACGGAGCCTTCGGCACGACGAACCGCGGGGACCAATACGTACTCGTGGCGGGGATCCGTGAATCGGCCTCGCTCCTGGGGGGTCAGGGCTGGGGATGCAATTTTCCAATTTCGTTGGGCGCGTAGTTGCCATTGTCGTTGTGATCGTTGTTGGCGCATTGGCTCAGTTGGGGATGGCTGCCAGTCATCAAAGTGCCGCCGATCCACCCGCCGGTCACAGTGCCGCCGATCCGCCCGCCGCCGAGCCGCCGGCGGCGGCTCCGGCTCTTGTCACGGTCGAACGCGACCGCCGCCTGGCTGACAAGGGCCTGACGGCCGGCAGCCCAATTCTGATCCGCATCTTCAAGGCGGAGTTCCAATTGGAGCTGTGGATGCGCAAGGCGGACCGCTACGAGCTGTTTGCCACCTACCCCGTCTGCTATTGGTCGGGAACCTTGGGCCCCAAGTTGCACGAGGGCGACAAGCAAGCTCCGGAGGGCTTCTATGCCGTCGGGCTCAACCAAATTCATCGGCGCGGGCGCTGGCCACACGCCCTCAATATCGGCTATCCCAACACGCTCGACCGCGCCAACGCCCGCACCGGCTCGCTGATCCTGGTGCACGGCGGTTGTACGTCGACCGGCTGCTTTGCCATGACCAATCCGGTGATGGAGGAAATCTACGGCTTGGCCGAGCAGGCCTTGCGGCAAGGGCAAGAGCGGATCCCGATCCACGTGTTTCCGTTCCGTATGAGCGAGGCCAACCTCGCCGCTCGCAGCGGCGCGCACGGCGAATGGCGCGCGTTCTGGCTGAATCTGAAGTCGGGGTACGACCTGTTTGAGCGCACGCGCGTGCCACCCAAGGTTGGCATCTGCAACAAACAATACGCTGTGAGTGCCGGCGACCTGACGAGCGGCTGGGGTCCGCCCAGCGAGGTGGCCGCCCCGTGCGCGGAGAGCGATGGCGGCGGGGCGATGCCGTTGGTCACGGCGGAGACGGAGGCGGCCGCCGAGCAGGCGGG
>DATFXD010000160.1:0-65558 GCA_035258605.1 Hyphomicrobiaceae bacterium
ATGGGGAGCCCAAGGTGCGCCGCGCCGACCGCTTGTTTGAAATCATCCAGTTCATGCGCCGCCGCGAGCTGGTGCGCGCCCGCGACCTGAGCCAGGCGCTCGAGGTGTCGGAGCGGACCATCTACCGCGATATCCAAGACCTGATCGTCAGCGGCGTTCCGATCGAGGGCGAGGCCGGGGTCGGCTACGTGCTCAAGGCCGGGTTCGACCTGCCGCCGCTGATGTTCAACGAGCAGGAGATCGAAGCCCTCGTGCTCGGCGCGCGCATCGTGCAGTCGTGGGCCGACGAAAAGCTGGCGGCCGCGGCCACCGACGTGATCGCCAAGGTCGAGGCGGTGATCCCGGAGCGCCTGCGCGACTACATGGCCAATACCGCGCTGTTGGCACCACCTCACCACTACATGGAGCAGATCACCTTCGATGTCGCCGAGCTGCGGCGCGCCTTGCGCAGCCAGCTCAAGTTGCACTTTCGCTACCGCGATGGCTTCGGCGATCCCTCCGAGCGCACCGTGCGGCCGCTGTGTCTCGCCTACTTCGGTCCGGTGTGGCTGCTGTCGGCCTGGTGCGAGCTGCGCGACGACTTCCGTACCTTCCGGCTCGATCGCATCGATGGCTTCCAGGTGCAGCCGGACCGCTTCCGGGCCGAGGCCGGCAAGACCCTGCATGATTTTTTGAAGCGCGACCAAACCTGGACCCGCGGTCGCATGCCGGCGGCGGCGGAGACCTGACCGGCGATGCCCGTTGTTGCTGACAACCACCGGCTCAACCTTCGCCCCCGGCGCAAGGCCTCAGCTGAGGCCGCGCCTGCCGGGGGATAGGCTGGGGGTTACCTGTGGATGACTTGGTGGAATAGGAGTTGTGGAAGTTGGCGCGGGAATAGAGGAGGCAGGCAACCGTTGTTGCATCGACCGGCTCACTCCCGCACCGAGCCGATCAAGAAAAAGGGCGCCGCATCCGCACCCGGCGCCCTATTTTTTTGTCCTGGCGGTCACGGCTCACGCCCAAGCGGACCCCGCCAATGCCGGCGACAACACCGACATCACCCCGGCGCCAGCCCCAGTCTCCTCGTTGAGCCGATGGGTATCTGCCCCGCTTCTGAAACGCTGATCCTTCAGGCCGGGAACTGGGCCGCGGGGGTCGAGCGCGAGATCTCCAGCTCTTCCGGCGTCATGTCGGCGGGCACATTGGCAAACAGCGGCGTCGACAGATAGCGTTCGCCGGTGTCTGGCAGCATGGCAAGAATGGTCGACCCCTTGGGCGCCTCGGCGGCGATCCGCAGGGCGCCGGCGAAGGTGGCACCCGAGGTGATGCCGACGAAGATCCCCTCTTTGGTTGCCAGCTCGTTGCTCATGCGGATGGCTTCGGCGCCGGGCACCGGAATCAGTTTGTGGATGACTTTGAGAGCCACCGCGTCAGCGGTGATCTTCGGAATAAAGTCCGGCGTCCAGCCTTGCATCGGATGCGGCTTGAACGCGGGATGCGCGGCCGCCGGCGAGCCGTCGGGATGGCGTGCCTGCTCGGCGCCGCTGCCGATCAGCTGCGCGTCTTCCGGCTCGCAGACGATGATCTTGGTGTCGGGCCGCTCGTTGGCAAGCACGCGCGCCACGCCCTTGAGCGTGCCGCCGGTGCCGTAGCCGGTGACCCAATAGTCGAGGCGCTCGCCGGCGAAGTCATCGACGATTTCGCGGGCGGTGGTGCGCGAGTGGAAGTCGGGATTGGCTTCGTTCTCGAACTGCCGGGTCAGGAACCAGCCGTGCGTGTTGGCGAGTTCGATCGCCTTGACCACCATGCCCATGCCGCGTTGGGCCTGCGGCGTCAGCACCACCTTGGCGCCCAGGAACCGCATCAACCGGCGGCGCTCGACGCTGAACTGCTCCGCCATGGTCACCACCAGCGGGTAGTTCTTCTGCGCACAGACCATCGCCAGGCCGATGCCGGTATTGCCGCTGGTGGCTTCGATCACGGTCTGCCCGGGCTTGAGCTCGCCCGACTTCTCGGCCGCTTCGATGACACCCAGCGCCAACCGATCCTTGACCGAGCCCAGCGGATTGAAGGCTTCGATCTTGACGTAGAGGTTGATGCCCGGCGGTGCGAGACGATTGATCTTGACGACCGGCGTATTGCCGACGGTTGCAAGAATATTCTCATATCTGCGGCCCATCATCGTCTCCATTCGCTCGCACCAAGCGCACCGGCGCGCCCAATACTCCTGCTCCCCGCGCAATTTGACGCAGCTCGGGCGCCGGGACAACCTCTTATGCCCAACACCCCCTGGCTTTCTTCAAATTCGGCGCAGCGCCACGTCCTCGATGATGTGGTTGGCACTCTTGCGCAAGATCAAGCGCGCGCGCTGCCGCGTCGGCAGAATATTCTCTGCCAGATTTTTCTCGTTGATGGTGCGCCAGATGTCGAGCGCCTGCGCCCGAGCCTGGTCCGGGGTGAGGTGGGCGTAGCGGTGAAAGTACGCCGCCGGATCGCGAAACGCCGTCTGCCGCAGGCGCATGAAGCGCGTCACATACCATTCCTCGATCACCTTGGCGGCGGCGTCGATATAGATCGAAAAGTTGAAGAAATCGGACACGAACGGAATCGCCTCGCCATCCTTGGGCATGCGCGCCGGCTGCAGCACGTTGAGGCCTTCGACGATCAGGATGTCGGGCCGATCGACCAGCAAGGTTTGGCTGGGAAGGATGTCGTAGTGGAAGTGCGAGTAGACCGGCGCTTCCACCCGCTCCTTGCCCGACTTCACCTCGTTGAGAAAATTCAACAGCCTTGCCGTGTCGAAGCTCTCGGGAAACCCCTTGCGGTGCATGATGCCGCGCCGGTTCAGCTCCTCGTTGGGATGCAGGAACCCGTCGGTGGTGATGAGGTCGACACGGGGGTGATCGGGCCAGCGCGCCAGCAGCGCCTTCAGCACGCGCGCGGTGGTGCTCTTGCCGACCGCAACCGAGCCGGCGATGCCCAGAATGTAGGGCACGCGATGATCTTTGCGGCCCAGGAAGCGATTGGTGACGGCGTGCAGCTCCTGCGCCGCGGCGACGTGGAGATTGAGCAGCCGCGACAACGGCAGATAGATCTTCTCCACCTCCAGCATCGACAGATCTTCGATCAGGCCCGACAGCTGCTCGAGCTCGCGCGGCACCAGGGTCATCGGCGTGTCGGCGCGCAGTTTCGCCCATTCATCGCGGGTGAACACCCGGTAGGGCGAAAAACGGATCGGCGACCGCGGCCCGGCCGCGGCCTGATCCCGTTGCAGCGGATCGTTGGCGGCGGTCATGAGGGTGCGCCGCGCCTGGCCGCCTTTTCGGCGAGACCGGAGGTGCCCATGCGGCCGCCAAGTTCGGCCAGCACCTCGCTCAAGGCGACCTGCCGGCATTCCAATAGCACCAACAGATGATAGAGGAGATCGGCGGCCTCGCGGCGCAGTGCCTGCCGGTCGCTGCCCAGAGCGGCGATAATGGTTTCCGTGCTTTCCTCACCGAATTTCTTGGCGCAGCGCTCGATGCCGGCATCGAGCAATTCCTTGGTATAGGAGGAACCGGTCGGCGCCGCGCGGCGCGCGGCGATCAGCGCCGCCAGGCGCGCCAGGACATCATCGACCTCGGGGGCTTGAGGCATCTGCGGCTGACCACGGCTATCCCGGATGCTGCGTCGCCCACTCCAAACTACGATGCCACCCGGCCGTCAAGGGCAGTATCACCCTGGGGCGGCGCTGGGCTGCACCTCCGGCCACCTCGGCCGGCTTCTTGGGGGGCCAAGGTGCCGGCCCGTCAGCCCACCAGCCGGCTGCGGATAAAGTCGAGCTGATCAAAGTTGCCGTAGCGGATCAGCAAGGTGCCGCTCTCGCCGGAACCGGGCTTGATCTCAACCTTAAGGCCCAGCACGTCGGCCAGATCCTTCTCAAAGGCGCGGGTGTCGGGGTCTTTTTGGGGGCCACGCCGGCCGGCGCGGCCGCCCTCGCCAGCCTTGCCTTCGCTCTGTACCAGCGCTTCGACCGCGCGCACATTGAGCTCCTGGGCGACGATGCGCTGCGCCAAGGTTTCGGCATCGTCGCGACCAACCAGCGCCCGGGCATGGCCGGCCGTGAGCGAGCCATCCGCCACCAGGGCGCGCACCGGTGCCGGCAATTTCAAGAGCCGCAAGGTATTGGCGATATGGCTGCGGCTCTTGCCGATGACGTCGGCAAGCTGTTCTTGCGTATAGCCGAAGCGCTCGGTCAACTCGTTATAGCCGGTCGCCTCCTCGATAGCGTTGAGGTCGGCGCGCTGCACGTTCTCGATGATGGCGACCTCGAGCAATTCCTGATCGCTCAGATCGCGGACAATGACCGGTATCTGGTGGATGCCGGCGCGCTGCGCCGCCCGCCAGCGCCGTTCGCCGGCGACGATTTCGTAGCCGCCGCGGTCGGCGTCGGGGCGGGCGATGATCGGCTGCAGCAAACCCCTGGTGCGGATCGACTCGGCGAGCTCGGCCAGCTCCGTGTCGTCGAAGTCGCGGCGGGGATTGAGCTGGCTGCGATGCAATTGGTCGATGCCCAACAGCCGCTGCTCGCCCTCGGCGGGCACGCGCGGCTCGCCCGGCGGTGCCTCTCCGATCAAAGAGGCAAGGCCGCGGCCAAGCCGGCCTTTGTGCAGGGGTATCGGCATCGAGGGTCCCCAGTTCTTAAGGGTGTCGGACACAGACGATCTCGCGGATGTGGCGGTTGCGATGGGTCGAGGGGATCATGGTCGAGACCCAAGATTAAGCCGCGCGCAGGCGCTGTTCCCGCTCGATGATCTCGGTGGCAAGGCGGATGTAGGCCTGGCTGCCCGGGCATTCATAGTCATAGAGCAGGATCGGCTTGCCAAACGACGGCGCCTCGGCCACGCGCACATTGCGCGGGATCATGGTCTCATAGACCTTGGGGCCGAAGAAGGCCCGCACCTCCGTTGCCACCTCCTTGGACAGCGAGGTGCGCGCATCGTGCATGGTGAGAACGACCCCTTGGATCTCCAGACCAGGGTTGAGCGTCGTTTTGATCTGATCGATCGTGTCCTTGAGCTGCGAAATGCCTTCCAGGGCGAAGAACTCGCACTGCACCGGCACCAGCACGGCATGCGCCGCCACCATGGCGTTGAGCGTCAGCAGGTTGAGCGAGGGCGGGCAGTCGATCAAAAGATACTGGTAGGGCACGTCGGCGGGTCGCGCGCGCTGCTCTGCCATCAGCGCCACGACCGCGTCGCGGAGGCGAAACGGACGGTTGTGTTCGCTCATCATTTCGGATTCGAGGCCGACCAGGTCGGAATTGGCCGGCACAATACTCAAGTTCGGCACCAAGGTGGGCATGGCGACGGCGGCAATGGCCGAATGGCCGCTCAGCACATTGAACGTCGTCAGTTGCCGCGCGTCCTCAGCGATCCCCACCCCGGTCGATGCATTACCCTGCGGATCGAGATCGAGAATGAGGACCTTCTGGCCCACGGCGGCAAGCGCGGTGCCAAGGTTGATGGCGGTGGTGGTCTTGCCCACGCCACCCTTTTGATTGGCGATGGCAAGGACGCGAAGCCCACCGGCTCCGGGAAGCATGCCAGTCACGAGCGGGGCTCCTTCCTGTTGGGCTCAAGCGCGCTGACCCGGACGATGTGCGCCTTGGGGTCGGTGCAGCTTCGAATCAGCTCGCTGTTGAAAATCCACACCTTGCGGGCCGCCTCGACCTCTCTCACGGCCTCCCGACCCTTCAAGAACAAGCCAATGCTACGCTTGGAGAAGAAGGGGGCGGCAAGGCCCAGGAGCTTGTCGAGGGGCGCCAGTGCACGCGCCGTTACCACGTCCGGCCGCGGCACCGTAGCGTGAGTCGCCGCCAATTCGATTCTTGTCGACAGGATATCCACAGCGATACCCGCGTGCCGGGCGACCTCGCGCAGGAAGGCGGCCTTACGGGCATCGCTTTCGATCAGCGTGACCGGCGGCGGCGACATGGCCTTCGCCGGCGGCCCGCCGGCGGCCGAGGCGCCGCGCCGATCTTGTCGGTCCCTGCCATCGGCCAACAGAATGGCGATCACCAGCCCGGGAAAGCCGCCGCCCGAGCCCAGATCGAGCCAGGTGTGGGCGTCGGTCGGGGCAAGGGAGAGCAGCTGGGCCGAATCGGCAAAATGACGCTGCCATACCTGCGCCAAGGTGCCGTTGGCGACCAGGTTGACGGCCGGTTGCCATTGCCGCAGTACGCGTTCGTAGCGCTCGAGCCGCGCCAAGGTTTCCGGGGAAACCGCAAACCGCGCCGCAAACGCGGCTGGACCGGTGCAGGCCCCCGCTGGCATCGCGGATTCGGAGACACTGGGCATGTCCTCGCAATAGCGCACTTGCGGGGCTCGCGTCCCCCTGTTTCACGTGAAACAGGCGCCAATGGCCTAATTGGCGCCGCCCCCCGGCAACGCTCAGGGTGCAAGGGGGTGCGCCCATAGTCATGGGGGCATCGAGCGGACCATTGGGGTGTGCAAGCCAGGTGGCGGCTAGCCCGCCGGCGCGTCGCTGCGCCGGTCCGGGGCCCGCTTCACGCGCGCCAGCAACAACAGCAGCGCGGCCGGCGTGATCCCCTCCAGACGGCTGGCCTGGGCCAAGGTCACGGGTCGGACGCGGTCCAGCCGCTGGCGGACCTCGGTCGACAGTCCCGCAATGCTGGCATAGTCGAGGTCGCCAGGGATCCGGATCGCCTCCTCCTTGCGCAGCACGGCCACGTCGGCCTCCTGCTGGGCAAGATAGACGGCATAGCGGGCATCGACCTCAAGGTGCGCGGCGGCCCAGGCCGGCACCGCCGCAAGCTGCGGCCAGATGCCGGCAAGACGTGCCAGGGTCACGTCCGGGTGCGCCAACAGCTCCAGCGCCGTGCGGCGCCGACCATCCTTGTTGATATCGAGACCATGGCGAGCCGCCGCGTTGGGCGTGAGGTTGAGCGCCAACAGGCGCCGGCGCACGTCGTCAAGCAGCTGCCACTTGTCGGCAAAGGCCCGCGCTCGGGTCGCCCCGACGCAGCCAAGTCCGATCCCGGTCGGGGTCAGACGGTGATCGGCGTTGTCGGCCCGCAGCCGCAGGCGATACTCGGCCCGGGAGGTAAAGATGCGATAGGGCTCTGACACGCCGCGGCTCACCAGGTCGTCGATCATAACCCCCAGGTAGGCGTCGGCCCGCGAGACGATGAACTCCCGGCCGCCGCCCGCGGCACGCAGGGCCGCATTGAGGCCGGCGACGATGCCCTGGCCCGCCGCCTCCTCATAACCGGTGGTGCCGTTGATCTGACCGGCAAGGAACAGGCCCGCAAGCCGCTTGACCTCCAAGGTCGGCAGCAGCTCGCGCGGATCGACGTAGTCATACTCGATGGCATAGCCGAAGCGCTTGACCACGACCCGGGCCAGACCTGGAATGGTGCGCAGGAAGGCCTCCTGCACGTCGACCGGCAACGAGGTGGAAATGCCGTTGGGGTAGATGGTGTCATCGTCGACACCTTCCGGCTCCAGAAAGATCTGGTGGCTCGAACGGTCGGCAAAGCGCACCACCTTGTCCTCGATCGAGGGGCAGTAGCGAGGGCCGATGCTGGCAATCTGTCCGGCATAGAGGGGCGCCCGGTCGAGATTGGCACGGATGATGGCATGGGTGGCGGGTGACGTTGCGGTGATGGCGCAGCACACCTGGGGCGTGCTGATGCGCGCCGTCAAAAACGACAGGGGTACCGGCGGATCATCGCCCGCCTGCACGTCGAGACCGGCCCAATCGATCGACTGGCGTGCGAGCCGGGCGGGTGTTCCGGTCTTGAGCCGCCCCAGGCGCAACGTGAGCGCCGATAGCCGTCGGGAGAGCGCGTTGGCCGGCGCCTCGCCGTAGCGCCCGGCCGGGGTCTGCCG
Organism: Hyphomicrobiaceae bacterium; assembly: GCA_035258605.1. GTDB lineage: Bacteria > Pseudomonadota > Alphaproteobacteria > Rhizobiales > Hyphomicrobiaceae > AWTP1-13. The sequence goes on from DATFXD010000160.1 coordinate 7,875, forward strand.
CTCGCCCTGATGGATCAGGCCGCGCAGAAACGTACCGGTGGTGAGCACCGCGGCACCCGCCGCAAGGCTGCGGCCATCGGCCAACACCACGCCGGCGAGCCGCTCGCCGCCCAGGGCGGGGTGCACCAGCAGATCGTCAACCGCGGCCTCGATCACCTCCAGGTTGGGGGTGGCGGCGATCGCGGCCTGCATGGCACGCCGGTAAAGGCCACGGTCAGCCTGGGCGCGCGGGCCTTGCACCGCTGGCCCCTTGGAGCGGTTGAGCAGCCTGAATTGGATGCCGGCCGCATCGCCAACCCGGCCGATCAGGCCATCGAGGGCATCGATCTCGCGCACCAGGTGGCCCTTGCCCAGGCCGCCGATTGCCGGATTGCACGACATTTCGCCGATGGTGGCGGCGCGGTGGGTGACGAGCGCGGTGCGCGCGCCCAGCCGCGCGGCCGCCGCCGCGGCCTCGCAGCCGGCATGACCGCCGCCGACCACGATGACGTCATAGCTCGAAGCTTTCATGGCCTGACCGGTGGCGCGCATCGGCGCGCAACCTACTGGAGGCCGCAGCGGGGGTCAAAGCCTGACAGCCGCCCTGGCATGCGCCAAGCGTTGGCAGGCGCGAGGCGGCCTGCTCGCGCAGACGTGTTTCACGTGAAATGCGCTGGCACTTTGTTGGGCAGCCACCATGGGCTACTGACCCCAAGGAAACGCAACCCCTCAGTCCCGGAAGGACCCATGTGATGCAGGCGAAATGGCAAAACGAGATCATTGCACAGAGCGATCAGACCGAAACGGTGGACGGCTACGTCTATTTCCCGCGCGCGGCCGTGCGCATGGACCTGCTGCAGGTCACCGCAAAAACCGCCCACGACCAGCAATGTCCGCACGGCGTGCAGTTCTTTGATCTGGTGCACGGCGATCGCCGCAGCCAGCGCGCCGCCTGGTCCTACGAGGCGCCGCAAGCGGCGATGCGCTCGGTCGATCACTGGATTGGCTTTTGGAAGGACGTCGACGTGTCGTGATCGCTCGAGGGGTCGTGGCCCCAGCGCCAACCGGTGGCGACCGGCGGGTGGGAGCGCCGTCACTTGCCGATGCAGAAGCGCCCGAACACCTGGTCGAGCACCTCTTCCACGTCGATGGCACCGACCAGGCGGCCCAACGCCTGTGCGGCGCGGCGCAGGTCCTCTGCCCGCAGTTCGACCTCATCCTTGGGGCCGACCAGGAACGCGCTGAGCCCGGCCTCGCACGCCAACAGCTGCTGGCGGTGCCGGGCCTGCGTCAGCGCCGGCACAGTCTGGTCACCGACCCGCTCAGCGGCGATCCTGGTCAACCGATCGATCAGGGCTGACACGCCAAAGCCCGTCAGGGCGGAAATGGCCAAACCGCCCACTTCGCCCGGCACGCCATCGCCGGCGTGGTCAGTGGCAGGGACGAGGTCGCTCTTATTGAAGAGCACCAGCAGCCGGTCGGCGCCGAGGCCGAGCTCGGCCGGCGGCGGCGTTGCCTGCGGCGCGGCCGCGTCGACCAGCCACAGCACGAGATCGGCCGCCCGCATCCGCTCCATCGCCCGCTTGATCCCCACCGCCTCGACCTTGCCGGCGGCCGAGCGCAGCCCGGCGGTATCGCTCAGCACCACAGGGAGGCCCGCCAGCTCCAACTTCACTTCGATCACGTCGCGGGTGGTGCCGGGTTCCTCCGACACGATGGCAACATCGCGCCGGGCGAGCGCGTTGAGCAGGCTCGACTTGCCAACATTGGGTGGGCCCGCCAGCACCACATGCATGCCATCGCGCACCAATTCGCCCCGGTGCCCATCTGCAAGATGGGCGCGCACCGCCGCAGCGATGGGAGCCGCCTCGGCGCACGCCCGCGCCACCGCATCGACCATCACGTCCGGCTCGTCGGCAAAATCGATGCCGGCTTCCATCAGCGCCATGGCCGCCAGTATGCCACCGCGCCAGCCGTTGTAGAGCTGATAGAGCGCCCCCTCGGTTTGGCGCAGGGCCTGCCGCCGCTGTGCCGCGGTTTCGGCATCGATCAGATCGGCCAGGCCCTCAACGGCGGTGAGGTCGAGTTTGCCGTTCTCAAAGGCACGCCGGGCAAATTCGCCGGGCTCGGCCAACCGGCAGCTGGGCATTTGCGCCAAGGCCGCGAACACGCCGCCAACCACCGCGCGCCCGCCATGCACGTGCAGTTCGGCCATGTCCTCGCCGGTTTCGCTGCCTGGGCCCGGGAACCACAGGAGCAGGGCGTGGTCCAACACCTCCCCTGTCGCGGGATGGCGCAGCCGGCGCAGCGCCGCAAACCGCGGCCGCGGCCGCGGTGGCGCCATGGCATCGAGCACGCCACCGGCCGCCGGGCCGCAGATGCGAATGACGGCGACCCCAGCACGGCCGTGGCCGCTCGACAGGGCAAAGATCGTGGGCTTTGCAATCTCCATTCCGGCGCCCGCCTTGGTGCGCTTTGCCTTCTTGAAGCGATCCGCCTCGGCTATGATCAGCGAGGCCACGCACAGAAAGTCCCAATCGATGAGCGAGAACCGGCTCGCCCGCGAGGTTAGCCCGTACCTGCTGCAACACAAGGACAACCCGGTCCATTGGTGGGCTTGGGGACCGGAGGCGCTGGCGGAAGCCAAGGCCACCGGCAAGCCGATCCTGCTGTCGGTCGGTTATGCGGCCTGCCATTGGTGCCACGTGATGGCGCACGAAAGCTTTGAGGATCCTGCCACGGCGGCGGTGATGAACGAGCTGTTCGTCAATATCAAGGTCGACCGCGAGGAGCGGCCTGATATCGATGCCATCTACATGCGCGCGTTGCACAACCTGGGCGAACAGGGCGGCTGGCCGCTGACCATGTTTCTCGACGCCGAGGCGCGGCCGTTTTGGGGCGGCACCTACTTTCCACCCGAGCCGCGCTATGGCCGGCCGGGCTTTACTGGCGTGCTGCGCGAGGTCGCGCGCACCTATCGAGAGGAGCCCGACAAGGTCCGTCACAATGCCGAGCTGCTGCTCACGGCGCTGACGGCCAAGGAGCAGGCGACGGCCTCGGCGGTCATCACCGACGCTACCCTCGCCGACCTGTCGAGCAGGCTCGCGGGCGCCGTCGATGCCCGCTACGGCGGTTTGAAGGGGGCACCGAAATTTCCCCAATGGAGCGTGTTCTGGTTGCTGTGGCGCTGCGCCATTCGCTACGGCAACACGGCGGCGAGGCTCGCCGTCGATACCACGCTCACTCAGATGTGCCAGGGCGGCATCTATGACCATCTGGGCGGCGGCTTTGCACGCTACGCCGTCGACGAACGCTGGTTGGTGCCGCATTTTGAAAAGATGCTCTACGACAACGCGCTGCTGACCGACCTGCTGTGCGAGGCGGTGCGCGAGACCGGCAATCCGCTCTATGCCCAGCGCATCGACGAAACGGTCGGCTGGCTGTTGCGCGAGATGGTGGCCGAGGGCGGCGCCTTTGCCGCCTCGCTCGACGCCGACTCGGAGGGCGAAGAGGGTAAGTTCTACGTCTGGTCCAAGGCCGAGATCGTGGCGGTGTTGGGCGAGGCCGATGCCGAGGTGTTCGCGGCTGCCTACGACGTCAGCGACGGCGGCAACTGGGACGGTCATACTATTCTCAACCGTCTGTCGAACCCGATGTTGGGTCGCCCGGCCGACGAAAAAGTGCTGCGCGAGTTGCGCGGCAAGCTGCTGGCGCGCCGTCAAGAGCGCATTCGCCCCGGTTGGGACGACAAGGTGCTGGCCGACTGGAACGGCCTCATGATCGCCGCGTTGGTGCATGCCGCCAAGGTCATGGACCGGCCCGAGTGGCTGACAGCGGCGGCACGCGCCTTCCATTTTGTGCTGCAAGACATGGAGGTCGGCGGCCGGCTGATGCACTGCCATCGCGCCGGCCAGGCGCGCGCACTCGCCACCGCCAGCGACTATGCCAACATGATCTGGGCGGCGTTGCGGTTGTTCGAGGCGACCAACGAAGCAGCGTTTCTGACGGCGGCGGAACGTTGGTGTGCGGCGCTCGACCAGCACCACTGGGTCGACGGTGTCGGCGGCTACGCCTTCACCGCCGACGATACCCCAGACGTGATCGTGCGCCTGCGCGGCGCCCAGGACGATGCCACACCCAACGCCAATGCGGTGATGGTGTCGAACCTGGTGGCGCTGTTCCTACTCACGGGTAAAACCGGGTGTCTCGAGCGTGCGCGGGCGATCCCCGAAGCATTCGCCGCCGATCTCGCCCGGAGCGCCGTCGGCCACTGCGGACTGCTGGCGGCAGCCGTCGATTTGCTGGCGCCGCAGCACGTCGTCATCATCAAGACCGGGTCCGACCCGGAGGCGGAGCGCCTGGCGCGCGCGCCCTTACGGCTGTCGCTTCCCGGCGCGGTGCAGCAGGTCGTCCCTGTCGGTCAGACGCCGGCTGCAGGACCCTTGGCAGGCAAAACCCCGGACGGGCAAAGGTCGACCGCCTATGCCTGCATCGGGCCACAGTGCTCGGCCCCGGTCACCGACGCCGAAGACCTGCTGGCTCTGCTGCGCACGCAGCGCGCCGCCGCTGGCGAACCGTTATCCACAGTGGATTGACGACATCAGGAAATAGGATCGCCTCTTGACCGTTGTGGCTGCGACCCGGGCCGGCAGCCCGTCCCACCGAAGCCCCTCCGGGTCATCGGCTTGACGGCATCCTGGCTTTGTCCCGCGTCCCTGTTGTCTTGCGTTCCAGGATGCCGCTTGCCCGCCGATCAGCGCTGGGCCCGCCGATCAGCGCTGGGCCCGGTGGGCCGCGATGCACGCGCTCAGCCGCCGCCGCTGCCGGCCGTCAGCATCAAAATTGTCGGGACCGAGCCACTGACGATAGGCGCGCGCCAGGGCCGGCCAGTCGCCGTCGATGATCGAGAACCAGGCGGTATCACGGTTGCGGCCTTTGTAGACGATCGCCTGGCGGAACAGCCCCTCGTACTGGAAGCCCAGCCGCAGCGCCGCTGCCCGCGAGGGCGCATTGAGGCTGTCGCACTTCCATTCATAGCGCCGGTACCCGAGGTCATCGAACACGCGCTGCATCATTAGGAACATGGCCTCGGTCGCCGCCGGTGTCCGCTGCAGCAGGGGTGAATAGTTGATGCTGCCGACTTCGATCACGCCCTGCGCCGGCTCGATGCGCATGAAGGTCGCCACGCCCACCGCCCGGTCGGTCTTGGCGTCGATGATGGCATGAAACAGGGGATCATCGGCGGCTGCCACCTGCTCGAGCCAGGCCTGGTAGGCGGCGAGCGTCGCAAACGGCTCTTGCGCCAGATAGGTCCAGTTGCGCCGCTCGGCATCCCGCGCATTGGCGGCGAACAATTCGGCGGCATGGCGGGCGGGCAGCAAGGGCTCGACCCGGCAGAAGGTGCCGACCATCGCCGTGCGTGGCGGTCGTGGCCGCGCCGTCCAATGCGGCAGGGGCCTGCCGATGGGCTGCGTCAGGTCGGCCATCTCTTCAATGTCCCGTCACGGCCGCCGGCGGCGCAACAGGCCACCGGTCCGGCGTTTGGCTTAGTTCTTGCCCGTGCTCATCGAGTTGAAGAACTCACCGTTGGTCTTGGTGGAGCGCAGCTTGTCGACCAAGAACTCGATGGCATCCATGGTGCCCATCGGATTGAGGATGCGGCGGAGCACATACATCTTTTTGAGCTGGTCGTTCGGCACCAGCAGCTCTTCCTTGCGCGTGCCGGAACGGGCGATGTCGATGGCTGGAAACACGCGTTTGTCGGATACCTTGCGGTCGAGCACGATCTCGGAGTTGCCGGTGCCCTTGAACTCCTCGAAGATCACCTCATCCATGCGGCTGCCGGTGTCGATCAGGGCGGTGGCAATGATGGTGAGCGAGCCGCCCTCCTCGATGTTGCGGGCGGCGCCGAAAAAGCGCTTCGGCCGTTGCAGGGCATTGGAGTCGACGCCGCCGGTGAGCACCTTGCCCGAGCTCGGCACCACGGTATTGTAGGCGCGGCCCAGGCGGGTAATCGAATCGAGCAGGATCACCACATCGCGCTTGTGCTCGACCAGCCGCTTAGCCTTTTCGATCACCATCTCCGACACCTGCACGTGGCGGGTGGCCGGCTCATCGAAGGTCGAGGAGATCACCTCGCCCTTGACCGAGCGCTGCATATCCGTGACCTCTTCGGGCCGCTCATCGATCAGCAGCACGATCAGGTAGCACTCGGGATGGTTGGCCGAGATCGAGTGGGCGATGTTCTGCAGCAGCACCGTCTTGCCGGTGCGTGGCTGCGCCACGATCAGCGCGCGTTGGCCCTTGCCAAGCGGGGAGACGATGTCGATCACCCGCGCCGACAGATCCTTGATGGTGGGGTCCTCGATTTCCATCCGCAACCATTTGGTGGGATAGAGCGGGGTGAGGTTGTCGAAGTGCACCTTATGGCGCTGCTTCTCGGGATCCTCGAAGTTGATCTTGTTGACCTTGAGCAGCGCAAAATAGCGCTCGCCTTCCTTCGGGCTGCGGATCTGACCTTCAACGGTGTCGCCCGAGCGCAGCGCAAAGCGCCGGATCTGCGAGGGTGAAACGTAGATGTCGTCGGGCCCTGGCAGATAGTTGGCATCGGGGGAACGCAGGAAGCCGAACCCGTCCTGCAGCACCTCCATCACGCCGGTGCCAATGATCTCTGTTTCTTTGGCCGCCAGCTGTTTGAGGATGGCGAACATCAGCTCCTGCTTGCGCATGGCGCTGGCGTTTTCGACCCCGGCCTCCTCGGCGAAGCTCAACAGCTCCGTCGGGGTTTTGACCTTGAGGTCCTGAAGCTTCATCTCCTTGACAATGTCTTGCATGGGAAACTCTTGGGTAGGGGCTAAGCGCTGTAGCGGTGGGATGACGGAAATCGCAGCGCCAGAAGGGGAGGGGTGCGGAAGTTCAATTCCGGGAATGTCCGGCCCTCGGTAGCGACGAGCGCCTCGCGAAGGCCCCGCCCGCGCGCCGAGAAGGGCGACAAGCGGTGACGAATCGCTTTATAGCAGGTCGGCGGGAAAAGTAAAAGAGCCAGCGCATTGCCAATGCGAGATCTGTCACGCGTTGCAGCAATCCCACCCGCCATGTCGGCCACCAGGGACCCGGGCTGGGGATCCACCGGCCAGCTTCAAAACGGCTTCACCACCACCAGCACCACGATGGCGACCATCAGCACGGTCGGCACCTCGTTCATGACCCGATAGAATGCCGCCCGATGCTGGTTGCGATCGTCAGCGAATGCCTTGCGCCAGAAGCTGAGCGCATGGTGGTAACCGGTCAGCAGCACCACCACCAGCACCTTGGCCACCAGCCAACCGTCCCGGTACATGCCCGCCTGCCAGGCGAGCAGGGGTCCGCTGATCCACACCACGACCATGGCGGGGTTCATGATGCTGCGCAGCAACCGGCGTTCCATCACCTTCAACGTCTGGGAGGTGGCCGAACCCGGTGCGGCCTCGGCGTGATAGACGTAAAGGCGGGGCAGATAGAGGAGCCCGGCCATCCACGAGATGACCGCCACCAGGTGCAGCGCCTTGAGCCAAAGCAGCATCAAGTTGCCCTCGGCACGGGGGCTGCGCCGCGCACCAGATCAACCAGAAGCGCCACATTATCGGGCGGGGTCTCCGGCACGATGCCGTGCCCGAGATTGAACACGAACCGCCGGCCGGCCATCGCTGCGAGGATCTCCTCGATGCGCTCTTTCAGGGCCGTGCCGCCGGCCACCAGCAGCAGCGGATCGAGATTGCCCTGTACGGTGACGCTGGCGCTTAAGCGATCGGCCATCACCGCCAATGGGATGGTGGTGTCGCACCCCACGCCATCGACCCCGGTGGCGGCAACGTAGTCGTCGACGCGGCTGCCGGCGCCGCGTGGAAAGCCGATGATCGGCAGCCCCGGATGCCGGGCCTTGAGCGCGCGCACGATGCGTTGCGTCGGTGCCACGACCCAGCGCGCAAATTCACCATCGGGCAGACTGCCGGCCCAGCTGTCGAAGATCTGCACGACATCGGCCCCGGCGTCGACCTGCCCCGCCAGGTAATCGATCGACACCTCCGACAAAAGATCGACAAGCGCCTGGAAGGAGCGCGGATCCTGGTAGGCCCACAGTCTGGCATCGGCCTGATCGGGCGAGCCGCGCCCGCCGACCATGTAGGTTGCAACCGTCCACGGCGCACCACAAAAGCCGATGAGGGTTGTTGCATGGGGGAGGTCCTGCCTGAGCCGCGCCACGGTCTCGAACACGCGTGCGAAGGTGGGCCGAGTCGCACTGGCCCGCAAGCGACCGAGATCGGACGCCGACCGGATCGGATCGAGCCTTGGTCCTTCGCCTTCGAGGAAGCGCACCGACTGGCCGAGCGCGTCCGGCACCACCAGAATGTCGGAGAACAGGATCGCCGCATCAAAGCCGTAGCGGCGGATCGGCTGCAAGGTCACTTCGGCAGCGCGTTCGGGATCGTAGCACAGGTCGAGGAAGCTTCCCGCTTCAGCTCTGAGCGCGCGGTACTCCGGCAGGTAGCGACCGGCTTGCCGCATCAGCCAAACCGGCGGCGGGGACAGCGCCTCGCCGGCGAGTACCCGCAGCAGACGACGGTACGCGATCGATGGCGTCATGGCGCTGTCCAAACGTTTTATAAAGGCTAATGGATCAAAGATTATTATTGAAGCTCTTGGCCCCTGGATTGCGCTTATTGGTCCCAAAACCATAGCATCTGCACAGATTACCAGCGCAAGGGACGTGGGCGACCAGCGCTAGCGTGCCGCGGCGGCGCCGGACCACAAGGCGCATAGCGGCTTGAAGACAAAGGCCTGAATCGGAGGGTGCCGATACTAGGCGATCCTGGTAACATGTTGATTGTTGCTGCATGGGTCCGACAAATCGATGCTGTCCCCGGGGAAGGGCATCGGGCCCTCTGGCTGTCCCGGCGCGGCTTCCTGTGGGCGGATCTGTTGATGGCGTGTGCCCGCTGGGTACAAACTGGCACCTCAACCCGATCGGGCGAAACCACCACCCGTGTTATCCACACATGCCCCACCAGGTCCCGACCACCTTCCATCTGCACCTGATCTCGGACGCGACCGGCGAGACCTTGACCACCATGGCCAAGGCGGCAGCGGTGCAATACGCCCAGGTGCGGCCGATCGAGCACGTGCATCCCCTGGTGCGCACCAGCAAGCAGCTCGAGCGGGTTCTGAAAGAGGTGGAACAGGCGCCCGGCATCGTGCTCTATACCATCGTCAAACGCGAATTGATCGACGAGATCGAGCAGCGTTGCCGCGCCTTGAAGGTGCCCTCCTTGCACGTGCTCGAGCCGATCATGAAGGTGTTTGAGTCCTACCTCGGCGCGCCGCAGACGCCCGTGGTCGCCGGCCAACACCTGGTCGACGCCGACTACTTCCGGCGCATCGATGCCCTGAATTTTGCCATGGCACACGATGACGGCCAGCTGCCGGAGGATTTGAGCACCGCCGACATTATTATTCTGGGCGTGTCGCGCACGTCCAAAACGCCGACCAGCATCTATCTGGCGCAACGCGGCTACAAGACCGCCAATCTGCCGCTGGTGCCCGACATCGAGCTGCCGGCGGCGCTGACCGAGCCGCATACCGCGTTCGTCGTCGGCCTGGTCGCCAGCCCGGAACGCATCGCGGAAATACGACGCAATCGCGTGCAGCTGCTGGCCGACCGCAATCTCGACGACTACGTGGATCGTACCCGGATCGCCGCCGAGATCGCCCATTCCAAGCGGTTGTGCCTGCGCCATGGCTGGCCGGTGATCGACGTCACCCGGCGATCGGTGGAGGAGACCGCTGCCGCCATCATCCGCCTGTTGCACGATCGCCTGGAGCGGGCCGAGGTCGGGGCGGAGGGCAACGATGTCTAAGGCGCGGCCGCCCCTGCTGTTGGCGTCGGCGAGCCCCTACCGGCGCCAGCTGTTGCAGGCGGCCGGGCTTTGCTTCGAGGTCTGCCCGGCCGAGGTCGACGAGGCCGCGATCAAGGGCCGCCTCCGCCGGACCGGTACCGATGCCGGCGCGGTCGCCGCAGTGCTGGCGCGCACCAAGGCCGAGGCGGTCAGCGTCGGGCGTGCCGATGCCATCATCATCGGCGCCGATCAGGTGCTGTCGTGCGACGGGGAACTGTTCGACAAGCCCGGTGACCTTGCCGGTGCGCGCCGGCAGCTGGAGCGCCTGCGCGGCCGCCGGCATCAGCTCCATAGCGCCGTTGCGCTTGCGGCCAACAGCCAGCTGCTGTGGCAGCACACGGCGGTGGCCAGCCTCCTGATGCGGCCATTCAGCGATGCATTTCTTGACCACTATCTGACGGCGGTGGGGCCGGCGATCACCACCAGCGTCGGCGGTTACCAGATCGAAGGCCTCGGCATCCAGCTCTTCGACGAGGTCGATGGCGATGGCGCCACCATTATCGGCCTGCCGCTCCTGCCGTTGCTGCGGGAACTGCGGCTGCGCGGACTGATTGCGGCATGAGCAAGGCTTGCATCATCGGCTGGCCGGTGGCGCATTCGCGCTCACCGCTGATCCACGGCTACTGGCTGCGGCGGTATGCAATCGACGGCAGCTACGGCAAGCAGCCGGTGCCGCCGGGCGAGGTCGCAGCGTTTCTCGATCGCCTGCGGGCGCAGGGCTTTGTCGGTTGCAACGTCACCGTGCCACACAAGGAGGCGGCGCTTGCGGCCGCCCGGCGCCAATCCCCGGCGGCGCGGGCGGTCGGGGCCGCCAACACGCTGTGGTATGAGGAGGGAGAGCTGGCCTGCGACAACACCGATGCCGCCGGCTTCATGAGCCATCTGGCGGCGGCGGCGCCGGCCTTCAAGCCGGAGGCGTGCGCGCGTGCCTGTGTGTTGGGCGCCGGCGGCGCGGCGCGTGCCGTGATCTATGCCTTGCTCGGTGCCGGGGTCAAATCGGTGGCGCTCGTCAACCGCACGCCGGCACGTGCCGACCGGGTCGCCGCCTTCTTTGGGCCGCGGGTCAAGGCCTATGCCTGGTCCGATGCCAACGCTTGCGCGCGCGAGGCCCAGATCCTCGTCAACGCCACGACCTTGGGTATGCACGGCACGCAGCCGGGTCTTGAGATCGATCTGACCGGGCTCGAGGCCGGTTCGGTGGTGGCCGACCTCGTCTACGTGCCGCTGGTGACGCCGCTGCTGGCGGCCGCCAAGGCGCGCGGCCTCGTTGCCGTCGATGGCCTTGGCATGCTGTTGCACCAGGCGGTGCCCGGGTTCGAGAAATGGTTCGGCGTGCGCCCCGAGGTGACGGCGGAGTTGCGTGCCGTGTTGATCGCCGACATCGAGCGCCACTGATGCTGGTCGTCGGCCTCACCGGTTCGATCGGCATGGGCAAATCGACGGTTGCCGCGCGTCTGCGCGACTTGGGTATCGCCGTGTTCGATGCCGATGCGGAGGTGCACCGGCTCTATCAAGGTCCCGCGGTGAGCGTCATCGAAGCGGCATTCCCGGGTACGACCGACGGCGGCACTGTCGACCGGCAGAAGCTGTCGCAGGCGCTGCTCGCCAGCCCGGCGGATTTTGCCCGCCTGGAAGCGATCGTGCACCCGCTCGTGGTCGCGGCCGAGCGCGCCTTTCTCAAGGCGCAAGCCGCGCGCGGCGGCAAGCTGGCGGTGCTGGAAGTACCGCTGTTATTGGAAAGCGGCCGGCAACCGCGGGTCGATGCCATCATCGTCGTCACCACCAGTGCCGAACTGCAGCGCCAGCGCGTCATGCGCCGCGCCGGCATGACCACGGCCAAGCTTGAGCAGGTGCTGCAGCGGCAGCTGCCCGACGCCGAGAAGCGGGCGCGCGCCGACTATGTCGTCGACACCAGCGGCTCTTTTGCCGAGACCGAGGCCCAGGTCGATCGGATCGTCGAATCACTGCAGGATCGGCCGGCGCGCGCATTTGCGCGGTATTGGGCGTAAGCCTTGCGCGTCGACGGTGGTGGGGGGCAACATGCTGCGCGAGATTGTGATCGACACCGAAACCACCGGCCTCGATGCGCTAAATGGCGATCGCCTGATCGAAATCGGTTGCGTCGAGATCATCAATCGCATTCCGACCGGCCGGGAGTTTCACGTCTATCTCAACCCGGACCGCGAGGTTAATCGCGAGGCGGCCGAGGTGCATGGCCTCAGCACTCAGTTCTTGGCCGATAAGCCGCGGTTCAAGGATGTGGCCCAAGAGTTGTTGGCCTTCCTCGGCGAGGCGCCGCTGGTGGCCCACAACGCCAGCTTCGATCTGGGCTTCCTCAACGCCGAGCTTGCCCGCCTGTCACAGCCGCCGTTGGCCGCCGAACGCATGGTCGACACCTTGTTATTGGCGCGGCGCAAGCATCCGGCTGGCCCCAACAGCCTCGACGCCCTGTGCAAGCGTTACGGCATCGACAATTCGGCGCGGGCTTTGCACGGCGCGCTGCTCGATTCGCTGCTGCTTGCCGCGGTCTATGTGGAGTTGCTGGGTGAACGACAGGCGACCTTGGGGTTTGACGTGTCCGAGCTTGGCGACCAGCCAAGCCGCAGCCCCGCCAAGCTGGCGGCCCAACGCCCGGTGCCGCTCCCACCGCGCCTCACGGCGGAGGAGGAAGGGGCGCATCTGCGGTTCGTCAAGACGCTCGGGTCCAACCCGCTGTGGCTCGGCTACCTGGCGGTAACCTGAGCACCGGCCCGCGCCAGGGGCTGGGAGCCAGATGCGGCGGCCAGCCTCAATTGGTGTTGGCCTGCTGGCCTTCCTTTTCCTTTTGTTTGCGGGCGATGAATAGGCTGGCGAAGTCGATCGGGTCGAGCAACAGCGGCGGGAAGCCGCCCTCGCGGGTGATGTCCGACACCAGGCGGCGCAAAAACGGGAACAGCAGGGCCGGGCAATTTACCAATAGGAAGGGCTCAAGGGAGTCCTCCGGCATGCCCTCGATCTGGAACAGACCGGCGTAGGACAGCTCCATGTCATAGATGACGGCGTCATTGCTGGTGGCTTCGGCCTTGAAATGAATGGTGCTCTCGTAGGCCTTGTCACCCAATTTGGCGGCGTTGACGTTGACCTCGACGCGCAGGTTGGGCTTTTCGGGGGGGCTGGTCAAAAGTTTGTCGACGTTGGGGTTCTCGAACGACAAATCCTTGATGTATTGGCCCCCGACGCGCACCTGGACCGATTGACCGGCAGCGGCCCCCGCGGGCTTGCCGTCGCCGGCATTTTCAGTTTCAGCCATGATTTGTTCCCTCCAGGTTGCCGTCGTGATGGGCGGCGCGCGAGCCACGGGGCATCAACCGGCGCCCGGTCAAGCCGCCGTCGTCCTTTCACCGCCCTGACAGCATGCAGGGACACCCTCGTCAAGGGCGCGATCGTCGAAAGGCCGAGCCTGGTTGGCTTCAACCCCGCAATGGCCTAAGATTTGATCGCGGCAGCGGGAACTTGGCGCTTCACCGGAACCGGGGGGCCGGGTCTGGTTGTCGCAGGCCTGGCAACCTACATGAGCGGGTTGAGGCGCTGGCTCGAAAGCTTTGGCAATGGATGGCAAAATCGACGCGGTAACCCTTATTTTCCTCGTCTTGGCGGTGGTGGTTTTCCTCAAGCTGCGCAGTGTGCTCGGGCGGCGGACGGGGCAAGAAGAATCGCGCATTGAGCGTTATCGGGCGCAGCGGGAGGCCAGCCAGCGCAACGGCAAGGTGCCGGCGCAGGAGAAAGTGGTCACCTTGCCGCGGCGCGAGCGCGATGAGTATGAAACCGCGCCCATGGCCGATAACAGCAAGGTGCGCAGCGATCTGGAGGAGCGCGTCAAGGGTCTCGCCGGCGACAATACCAGCATCGCCACCGGCCTGCTGGCGATCGTCGATGCCGATCCCAGCTTTGACCCCGATCAGTTCCTCAAGGGCGCGCGGGCGGCCTACGAGATCATCGTAACGGCATTTGCCGAGGGCAACCGCAAAACGCTGAAGGACCTGCTCAGCCGCGATGTGCACGACGGCTTCGTCGGTGCCATTGCCGAGCGCGAATCCCGCGGCGAGCAGGTCGATCAAAGCTTTGTCGGCATCAAGGGGGCAGACATCGTCGAGGCCGAGCTCAAGAGCGGCGTGGCCCAGGTCACCGTCAAATTCGTGAGCGAATTGATCTCCGCCACCCGCGATCGGGCCGGCGAGGTGATCACCGGCGACCCCAAGCGCATCAAAGAAGTGACGGACATTTGGACCTTTGCCCGCGAGGTCAGCTCGCGCAATCCGAACTGGAAATTGATCGCCACCCAAGCCGCAAATTAGCCGCAACCGAGAGGCAGGCAGGGGGCAGTTGCGATTGGGGGACATGCGCGCTTGCGGACCTTGGGGAGCTCTCGACGTTGGAGGCTCGTGGTCGCCTCTGTGCTGGCCGGCCTGGCGGCGCCGGTCGAGGCGGCCCCCAACCAGAAGCAGTCGGGCGCCGGCATGAAAGCGGGATCGGTCGCATACCAGCCGCTCAGCTATTCGGAAATCCCCGGCTGGGAGCGGGATGATCACGCCGCGGCGCTGAAGGCGTTCCAGAAATCCTGCGAGCGCGTGCTGGCGGCCGCGCGCGAGCGCACCAGCGCCGACAAGCTCGCGCCGCCACCACCGGGGCTGATCGAGGCGTGCACGGCGGCGCAGAAGCTGCCGGCCGCGGTCGGCAAAACCCAGGCGAAGCTGTTTTTTGAACGCCACTTTGTGCCGAACCGGCTCAGCCATGCCGGACCGCAAGGCCTGGTCACGGGCTATTACGAGCCCCTGATCGAGGGATCGCGCAAGCCCGAAGGTCGGTTTCAGACGCCGACCTACCGGCGGCCGCCGGACCTCGTCAATTTGGTCGACGAGACCGAGCGGGCGGTCAGCGGCCAAACGCTCACGCATGCGCGCAAGACCGAAAAGGGCATCGAACCCTATTTCACCCGTGCCGAAATCGATGGCGGCTCGCTCAAGGGCAAGGGTTTGGAGCTCGTCTATGTCGCCGATCCGGTCGACCTGTTCTTCATGCAGATCCAGGGTTCGGGTCGCGTCAAGCTCACCGATGGCTCGATCATTCGCCTGCACTATGATGGCAAGAACGGCCATCCCTATAGTTCGATCGGGCGCTATCTGATTGAAAAGGGCATCCTAGCCGCCGACAAGATGTCGCTTTCCGCCCTGTCAAATTGGCTGAAAGCCGATCCCGAGCGCGGCAAGAAAATCATGTGGCAGAACGCCTCCTACGTGTTTTTCCGCGAGCTCAAAGGCAGCGAGGCCGGCGCCGCCCGCGGCGCCATGAATGCGCCGCTGACCGCAGGCCGCAGCCTTGCCGTCGATACCGCCTTCCACGTGCTGGGGTCGCCGATCTTTGTCAACGGCAGCGACATGTTGCACGTCGACAAGTCCGGGTCGTTCAATCGGCTGATGATTGCCCAAGACGTTGGCTCGGCCATCCGCGGCCCGGAGCGCGGCGACATTTACTTCGGCTCCGGGGACGCGGCTGGGCGCCTTGCCGGCGTCACCAAGCACGCCGCCAAGTTCATCGTGCTGTTGCCAAAGTCACCTTCCGCCGAGGCTGAAACGGCGCCGAGCTTCGGCTTGACCACCGTGGTCAAGACCCGGCGATGATGCCGGCGGGACGTCGATCGGGGCGGGCGGGCCGCGTCGTCACCGACGATGAGGCTGAACTTTGGGCCGCGGCGACGCGCTCGCTCGAGCGCGTCCACGGCAAGCCGCGGGTCGGGTCCGCGGCAAGCGCTGCTGCCCCGCCCGGGGAGGCTCCAGCGCGGCGCCACGATGCCCCCGAGCCGCGACCGCAGCGCCCGGCCGGCGGTCCGGTCAAGACCGGTGGCGCGGCACCGCTGACGGCGCTCGACCGCCGGCAGGCGCGGCGCCTCGGAGCCGGCAAGGCCGAGATCGATGATCGCATCGACCTGCACGGCCTGCGCCAGGCCGAGGCGCACGCCAGACTGCGGGCGTTTCTTCATCGTGCCTACGCCAAGGGGTTCAAGATCGTGCTGGTGATCACCGGCAAGGGCGCGCCGGCCGACGACGCCGATCACCTGCGCGCTGCCATGGGCGAGCGCCAGCCAGGGGTGCTGCGCCGCAACGTGCCGTTGTGGCTGGCGCAACCCGAGCTCAGCCCGATCGTGCTCAGCTACGGCGCCGCCGGCAACCGGCATGGCGGCAGCGGCGCCTTCTACGTGCGTTTGCGCAAAGCCAAGCGCTGACCCTCAATCGGCTCAATTGCGCTGGCGCGAGACGTTGGGCACATAACCTTCCGGCCCGCCTTCGTGCAAAGGCCGCGCGGCAAAACGCCCGAGCACCCGCATCCGGTCGTACATGACGATCGCCCCGGCCATCGCCAGATTGATCGAGAAGTTGCACGGGATGCGCACCACATAGTCGCACCGCGCGAGCACCGCATCCGATAAGGCGCCGCGCTCCGGTCCCAGCACATAGGCGGCACGCAACGGATGCTGAAACGACGGCAGATCAATCGCCCGGTCCGCCAGCTCGACGCCGACCAGACGGCAGCCCTGCGGCAGCACCAGTTCGGCAATGCTCGCAACATTGTAGTGGGGCAGATGGTGGGTGCCCTTCGAGGTGTCGGAGCGCGCCTCCAGCGCCTGGTAGGCGGCGCCGATGGTGAAGGTAAAGCTGGCGCCAAATCCGTGCGCGGAGCGCAACAGATTGCCGAGGTTCAAAGCCTTGGAGATGCGCTCGGCGCCGATCGCAAAGTAGCCGCGGGCCGGCAGCGTTGGGAGGGGCTGGTGCATTTAGGGGACCCTGTCCATCAGCCTTGTAAGCCGAGGCGAGTTCCGCGACAAGTTGCCGGCGGCTTTGGCGTGGCATGGCACACCTTGCCACCACCGCGACCATGGCAACGCTGGCCAATCCGCTGCTGCAACGGGCGGGCACCAAAACATGCCGCTGGCGGCCGGCTCGTCGCCGGCGATCTCGGGGCAATCGTCGCACGAGCCCGCTTGCGCGCCCATCCCGATCGCCGCATTGCCTGGAGATCTCCGACGAGACCTGATCACGATGGCGGCGATCCCGGCCATCGCCTACTTCAGTGTGCTGATCATGCGGGGCAATGCCGCCAACGCTGCTGGGCTTTACCGTCCGGGGCCGGGTATTGCGCACGTGCACGGCAGTGGCGAGCATTGGTGATGGCCACCGACGTCTCGCTCGCGTTTTCCGCCGCTGGTGGCGGCCGCGCTCGGTCTGGCCCACCTCAAGCTTTCCTCTGCGCGCCGCCAATGCCTTTGTGCTTGCAGCCACGGCAGCGCTGATGCAATGGATGTGGCGCGCGCCCCCGCGGGCAAGCGCGTCCTGCGTCACGCGTTGGAGTGGTTGCCATGCAGCTCAACAACAGCATCGCCGCCGTCGTCACCGGCGGGGCGTCCGGTTTGGGAGCTGCCACCGCCCGGGCGCTGGCGGCGAAAGGCGTCAAGGTCGCCGTGCTCGATGTCAATGCCGAGGCCGGCGAGCGCACTGCCAAGGAGCTTGGCGGCGTGTTTGCCGCCTGCGACGTCACCAGCGAGGCCAGTGTCGATCAGGCGCTGGCGGCGGCACGGCAGGCGCACGGACAAGAACGCATCCTCGTCAATTGTGCCGGTATTGGCATTGCCAAGCGCATTTCCCGCCGCAGCAAGGACAGCACGGCCATCGAGCCGCACGACCTCGCCAGTTTCAAGAAGGTGATCGAGGTCAATCTGATCGGCACCTTTTTGATGATGTCGAGGTCGGCGATTGGCATGCAGGCAACCGCTGCCAGCAACCAGGATGGCGAGCGCGGTGTGATGATTTTGACCTCGTCGGTGGCGGCCCAGGACGGCCAGATCGGCCAGGTCGCCTACTCGGCATCCAAGGGCGGCGTCGCCGCCATGACCTTGCCGGTGGCACGCGACTTGTCGCGCGACGGCATTCGCGTCGTCACCATCATGCCGGGTCTGTTCCTGACGCCGATGTTTGCCGGCCTGTCGGAAGAGGCGCAGCGATCGCTGGCGGCCTCAGTGCCATTTCCCTCGCGGCTCGGTCATCCGGATGAGTACGCGGCGCTGGCCGTACACATCTGCGAAAATCCCATGCTCAACGGCGAATGCATCCGGCTTGACGGCTCGCTGCGCATGGCGCCGCGCTAGGCGGCGCAGCCTGCCTCCCAGGTCGCATTCAGACAAAATTGGCAAACGTCCCGCATAAAGACGGGGAGGCTGCGCCGAACGTTGGCCACCGCCCGGCGCTCCGCCGATGTGCCCCGCCCGCTGGGAGCGCTCGCTCATGCCGTCGCGCGTTGCCGTGGCAAGTCTACTGTTGGCGCTGGCGGCGACCGGCCCCGAGGCGCACGCGCAATATTTCAGGCAGCGACCCTTCTGGATGGCGCCGGGTGGCGCCGGCCTCGGTCCGGGCACGGTCGGGCCGGACCCCTTTACCGCCTACGCCACGCCGGGGGATGGCCGCGACCGCCAGGGTACCGGCGAAGATGGCCAAACCTACCGCACCTTGTGCGTGCGGTTGTGCGACGGCTTTTATTTCCCGATCAGCTTTGCCACGCGCGCCAGCGGCTTTTCCCGCGATGCCGAGCACTGCGCGGCGAGCTGCGGTGCGCAGGCGCGGCTCTATGTTCATCTCAACCCCGGCGGCAGCATCGAAACCATGCGCGATAGCGCGGGCCGCGCCTATAGCGCCCTGGCGACCGCGTTCCAGTATCGGACCGCCTTGGTGGCGGGCTGCAGCTGCCGGCCGAGCGTCGGCGGCAGGGACGCGCAAGCCCGGCGGCCGCAACCGCTCCGCCCGGTCGTTTCCAGTCCAGAGCCCGAGCCGGGTCGTCCGCCTACCACCAGGCCTTGAGGGCGCGTAACCCGCGACCGCGGCCCGTCAGCCGGCGATGCGATCCATCGCTTCCGCCAAGGTCAGATCGAGCTCGGTCAAGCCGCCGGCATCGTGCGTCGACAAGGTCACCTCGACCCGGTTCCAAACATTGCGCCATTCCGGGTGATGGTTCATCTGCTCGGCCACCAGCGCCGTTCGGGCCATGAATCCGAAGGCCTCGTTGAAGTCCTTGAACGCGAACGTCCGTTGGATGGCGTCGCGGCCGGCAACCAGCTGCCACTGGGGCAACCGTTGTGCCAGTGCGTGCCGCGCGGCAGCGTCGAGTTTTTTGGCCATGGCGTGCTCCTTTACCTGCGTGCGGGCGAGGCCAGCGGCTGATGGAAAGTGGCACTTGCCGCCCCACGAGCAACCCCGCTGGGCATGACGTCAAGCGCGCCACAGGCCTCTTGAATACTGATCTCGCTGCTGGTCTGGGGCCTTGTTGCCCACGACCTTGGCGCCCACGGGTGTTCGATTTTGCACCTCCCGTTAGCCGGCACCCAAGCTCAGGGCCGGGGCCAAAGGATAGGCTTCCTCGAGCGCGTAGGGTGGGCCACCGGAGCCCGGTCGCGCCGACAGCAAGACGAAACGGCTGGCCACGAACGGCATCAGCCGCAGGGCCCCGTTCTCCTGCAAAAAGCGGGCGGCGGCCCGCGGCCGCACCCCGCGCGCCCGCGCCAAGGTGACGTGCGGCTTGAAGGGACGCGGATCGGCCTCCAGCCCAACCGCGCGCGCGGCACGCTCGTTGGCGCGGTAGAGCTCCTCAAGCGCCACACCGCCGTCCACGCCCGCCCACAACACGCGCGCCTCGCGGCCGGCAAAGGCGCCGACCCCGGCGACCGTGATTGGCAGCGGCTCGGCCCTGATGTCGTGCAGGCGATCGGCGAAGTCGTCGGCGGTGCGCTCGTCAATGTCGCCGGCAAAGCGGAGCGTGATGTGCATGTTGTCGGCTTCGACCCACTTGGCGCCATTGATCGGGGCGCGGATCAGCGACAGGTGCAAACGCAGCGGTTCGGGGAGTTCAAGCGCGGTGAACAGGCGTGGCATGTCTAGCCCTTCGAGGCGGCGGCCCGGTGGCTGCGCACGCGATCGATCAGCTGCTCGACCGCCGGCATTATGCGCTGCACGATTTCGGCAACGCCGCTGCTGTTGGGATGCAGACCATCGCCGAGATTGAATTGTGCCTTCAGCGCGATGCCATCGAGAAAGAACGGGTACAGAATGAGCCCATGCTTTTGCGCCAGCGCCGGATAGATGGCGTCGAAGGCTTGACCGTAGCTCTCGCCCAGGTTGCGCGGCGCCAGCATGCCGGCGAGCAGGACCTCGGCACCCCCGGCCTTGAGCTCGCTAATAATCTTGTCGAGGTTCGACTTGGCCTGGGCGGGATCAAGTCCACGCAGGGCATCGTTGGCGCCGAGCTCGAGGATTACCGCGTCGGTTCCCGGCGGCACCGCCCAGGCGACACGGTCGCGGCCGGCTGCCGTGGTATCGCCCGAAACACCTGCATTGATGACTTCAACTGCGTGACCCTGGGCTTGGAGCGCGCGTTCGAGCTGTGCCGGGAAGGCGTCGGAGGCTTTGAGCTGGAAGCCCGCCACAAGGCTGTCACCCAGCACGACGATCCGCGTTGGCGGCGGCTGAGCCACGGGTTGCGCCAGCGCCAAGGTGGCCGCCGCTACAATCAGGCAATTGCACAGGAGAGCGCGAAGCACCATCTTCAACAGCCTCGCGTTCGCTGGCACTGTCGACATCCTTTGGGCAACCTGTTTGCTTCAGCACTGACGTAGAAGTTCGCCGGGCCGGCGACAAGGCCTTCCGGAGTGGAGCTCGCTCGATTGTGGCTAACTACGTGATTTCGCTAAGCAACGTCGATCTGACACTGCGCAGCCGGGCGGGCCCGGTGCCGATCCTGCGCAAGGTCGCGCTCAACATCGCCGCAGCCGAGTCGGTGGCCATCATCGGCCCGAGCGGATCCGGCAAGACCTCGCTGCTGATGGTGATCGCCGGGCTCGAGCGCGCCACCGCCGGGGTGGTGACCGTGGCCGGACACGACCTGACCCGGCTCGATGAGGATCAGCTGGCCGTGGTCCGTGGCGCCAACATCGGCATCGTGTTTCAGGCATTCCACCTGGTCTCCACCATGACGGCGCTTGAAAACGTCGCCCTGCCGCTCGAGTTTGCTGGCCAGGCCGATGCCTTCGAGCGCGCGCGCGAGCTGCTGGCCGAAGTCGGTCTGGCGCAGCGTGCCGATCATTTCCCGGCGCAACTCTCCGGCGGCGAGCAGCAGCGCGTCGCCATCGCTCGGGCGCTGTGCCCGCGGCCACAGATCATTCTCGCCGACGAGCCGACCGGCAATCTCGACGGCAAGACCGGGGCGCAGGTCGTCGATCTGTTGTTTGATCTGCAACGACGCCGGCTGTCGACGCTTCTGCTGGTGACACACGACCCGGATCTGGCCCGCCGTTGCAGCCGTGTTGTGCGCATCGACGACGGCGCAATTGCCGCGCCGGAGCTCGTGTCGGCATGACGCTTGCGGTTTCCGCGCCAAAGCGACAGGTGGCGGCTCGTCGGCTGCCGCTCGTACTCAGCTTGGCGCTGCGCGAGCAGCGCAACGGGCTCAAAGGCTTTTATGTGTTCATCGCCTGTGTGGCGTTGGGTGTGGCGGTCATCACCGGCGTCGGCGCGCTTGCCGATGCGCTCCGCGCGAGCTTTGAGCGGCAAGGCGAAACCCTGATCGGCGGCGATCTGACCTTGGCGCGGCCGCATCGCCCGGCGGAGGGCCACGAGCGCGATTGGCTGTGGCGGCAGGGCCGCGTCAGTGAGACCGCGACCATGCGCGCCATGGCGCGCCGGGTCGATGGCACCGAACAGGCGCTGGTCGAGGTCAAGGGCGTTGACGATGCCTATCCCTTGGTCGGAAGCGTGGCGCTGTCGGGAGGCGCGGCGCTGGCCGATCAGTTGCGCGATGGCGGCGCGGTCGTCGATCCGCTGCTGCTCGAACGTCTTGGTGTCGGCGTCGGCGACAAACTGTCGCTCGGCCATCTCGAGGTGCCGATCCGCGCCACCATCCAAGCCGAGCCGGATCGGATCAGCGAGCGGCTGAGCGTCGGCCCGCGGGTGTTGCTTTCGCTCGAAACCTTGCGCCGCAGCGGACTGGTCGATCCTGGCAGCCTGGTCAGCTGGCGCTACGCCCTCAAGCTCGGCGCCGATTGGGAGGCGGCCGCCGATCGGCTCGCCGCCTTCCGCAAGAGCGTAAAGGAGACCTTGCCGGAATCGGGCTTTACCATTCGCGATCGGCGCGATCCCTCGCCGCAGGTGTCGCGGACCTTGGAGCGGCTGCGCCAGTTCCTCACCCTGGTTGGCTTGGCGGCGCTGCTGGTTGGCGGCGTCGGCGTCGCCAATGCGGTCGCCACCTACCTCGATCGCCGACGCCGGGTCATCGCCGCCTTCAAGAGCCTCGGCGCCGGCAGCCGGATCATCTTCGGCATACATCTGGTACAGGTGCTGTTGATCGCCGGCATCGGCATCATCCTGGGCTGCGGCCTCGGCATGCTGATCCCGATCGGCCTCACCACGCTATTGGGCGATGCTTTGCCGATCACGGCCGACATCACCTTGACCGGCCGCAGTCTTTTGACGGCAGCCGCCTATGGCGTGCTGGTGTCCTTGCTGTTTAGCCTGTGGCCGTTGGGGCGCGCCGAGCAGGTGTCGACGGCGGTGCTGTTTCGCGACGAGGTGGCGCCGGCACCGGTGCTGCCGCGCGCCCGCGTCGTGATCATGACGCTGATCGTCGGCGCGCTGCTGGCGGCCTTTGCCATCTTTTCATCCGAGGCGCAGGCGCTCGCCTTCTACTCCTGCCTGGCCGTGATCGTGGTGTTTGCGGTGTTCGCCGGCCTTGGCGCGCTAATCGCGCGGGTGGCGAGCCGCAGTCGGCGACCGCGGCGGCCGGAGCTGGCGCTTGCGATCGGCAATCTCGGCGCTCCCGGCGGGCTCACGCGCTCGGTGGTAATCTCGCTCGGCGCCGGCCTCTCGCTGCTGGTCACGGTGGCCCTGGTTGATCGCTCCGTCATCGCCGAACTGACCGAGCGCCTGCCCGAGAACAGTCCCAACTTCTTCATCCTCGATCTCAAGCGCGAGGAGGCCGACGCCTTTCAAACTCTGGTCAGGCGCGAGGCGCCCGAGGCCAGGATTGAGCAGGCACCGATGCTGCGCGGGCGCATCATGCGGGTCGGGGCGCGGCCGGCCGAACAGGTCAAGGCGCCGCCGGAGGCGCAATGGGTGCTCAATGGCGATCGCGGTCTGAGCTACGCCGAGACCCTGCCGGCCGGGTCGAAACTGGTGGCCGGCCAGTGGTGGCCGCCGGACTGGGATGGTGAACCGCTGGTGTCGATCGAAGCCGACATCGCCAAAGGGCTCGGCCTCAAGCTCGGCGACACGGTGACCGTCAACGTCTTGGGCCGCAACGTGACGGCGCGCATCGCCAACCTGCGGGAAGTGAAATGGGAGAGCCTGTCGCTCAATTTCGTGCTGGTGTTTTCGCCCAATACGCTGAAGGGCGCGCCCCACCATCTGCTGGCCACGCTGACGCTCGCCAAGGATGCGCCACTGGCAAGCGAGGCCAAACTGGCCCGGGACATCGGCCGCGCCTTCCCCGCCACCACCGCGGTACGCGTTAAGGATGCGATCGACGCCTTCGGCGTCATTTTCGGCCGCGTGATGGTGGCGGTGCGCTCGGCGGGCAGCGTCACCCTGCTGGCCGGCGCTCTGGTGCTGGCCGGGGCGCTGGCGACGGCCCAGCGTCGGCGAATCCAGCAGGCGGCCATTCTCAAGGCGTTGGGCGCCACCCGCCGCCGGATCCTGTTGTCCCACCTTGTCGAATACGCCATCCTGGCTATCTTAACGTCGTTCATTTCCTTTTTGATTGGCACGGCAGCGGCTTGGCTTGCCGTCACCCAAGTGATGGACCTGGAGTTCACCTTCTCCTGGGGGGCGGCGCTCGAAGCCCTTCTGCTCGCCACGGTGCTGGTGGCGGCCTTCGGTGGCTTCGGCACCTGGCGCGTGCTCCGGGCGCCGACCATCCCCTATCTGCGCTCTGAATAACCCCCGTCTTGCCGTGGCGACGAAGGTTTCCCATTTTCAAGGTCGGTTCGTACCGCCAGTCCTTGCAAGCGCGGGGTGGCGTCGCCATAATCTGCTGGTGCGAACCACGAGTTCGCCTAAAGTTGAAGGGAAGGATCCTATGGCCCAATACGACAACAGGTATGCGCAGACTGCTTCTGCGCGCACCGGCGTTGCGGTCGACGAAGGCCTGCGCGCCTATATGCTGCAGGTCTACAACTACATGGCGGGGGGCATCGCGCTCACCGGCATCGTCGCATACATCATGTTCTCGTATGCCGTAACCACGGATCCTGCGCTCGCCGCGAAGACGGCGACCGGGGCCACCCTGGCACTGCATAGGGGCATGTATCTGACGCCGCTCGGCTTTGCCATCTACGCGTCCCCGCTTAAGTGGGTGGTGATGCTGGCGCCGCTGGCGTTCGTGTTCTTCCTGTCCTTCCGCATCTACAACATGAGCGTAAGCGGCGCTCAGATCGCCTTCTGGCTGTTCGCTGCGGCCATGGGCGTCTCGCTGTCCTCGATCTTCCTGGTCTACACCGGCCAATCGATCACGCAGGTGTTCTTCGTCACGGCGGCAGCGTTCGGTGGCCTCAGCCTTTATGGCTATACCACCCGCAGCGATTTGTCGGGCTGGGGCTCGTTCCTGGTCATGGGCCTGATCGGCGTCATCCTGGCGGCTCTCGTCAATCTGTTCTTGCAGTCGAGCGCGCTGCAGTTCGCCATCTCGGTGATCGGCGTGCTGGTGTTTGCCGGCCTGACGGCCTACGACACCCAACGCATCAAAGATGGCTACTACGAGGTGGCCGGCAACGTGACGGCGGCCACCAAGTCGGCGATCATGGGTGCACTCAATCTCTACCTCGACTTCATCAACATGTTCGTGATGCTGCTGCAGCTGTTCGGCAATCGCGAATAAGTTGCGGGAGCCATCAACGCGGTTGGGCCCCGTTGCAACGCGGGGCCCTTTGCTTGTCGCCGCCGCGGCGTGATCACAACGCGGTCGAGTGGCCGCCAGCATTGCCTTGCCGATGACGACCGTAAGCTTGCGCCCGGCACGTACCGACGATCTGCCGGCGATCTCGACCATTTATGCCGCGGCCGTGACCGGCGGCACCGCAAGCTTTGAACTCGAGCCGCCCAGCCAAGAAGAAATGCGCCGGCGCTTCGAGGCCATTACCGGGGCGGGCTATCCGTATCTGGTCGCCGAGCAACACGGTGTCATTCTCGGCTATGCCTACCTCAATGCCTATCGGACGCGACCTGCCTATCGGTTCACGGTCGAGGATTCGATCTATGTGGCGCCGCAAGCGCAAGGCAAAGGCGTGGGGCGGCTGTTGCTGGCGGCGTTGATCGCGGCGGCAACCGCTGCGGGCTTTCGCCTGATGGTCGCTGTCATCGGCGATTCGGCGCAGTATGCCTCGATCACGCTGCATCGGCGCTTGGGGTTCACGTTCTCGGGCACCATCCATTCGGTGGGCTATAAGCACGGCCGCTGGCTCGATAGCGTCATCATGGCACTGCCGCTGGGGCCCGGCGACAGCACGCCGCCGACCGAGCGCAGCAGGTCGCAACCGGGACGCGGCTGAGGCGCGCTGCCGCCGTACACGCCGGTCGCGGCGGCAGAGCCCCCGAGCCTTCGCCGCCGGCTGAAGACGAAGCCGGCTAATAGCTTGCCAGCCGGAGCCGCGCTTCCAGCACCGCCAGCACCCGCGCCAGGTCGTGGCCGCGCTTAAGGATCAGCCCGGTGGCGCTGACGATACCATAGGCACCTTGCCGGCGCGCCAGGCGGGGTTGCTTTTCGATGCGGTAGAGCGGCATTTCACTGCTGCGGCGAAACACCGAAAACACCGCCTTGTCGCGACCGAAGTCGATGGCGTAGTCGCGCCACTCGCCGGCGGCAACTTTGCGCCCGTAGAGCCCCAGAATTTGGTTGAGCTCACGGCGATCAAACGTGGTCAGGATTGCCGCACTGCTTTGAGGGGAAAGAGATTTGCCCGCCGTGGCCACGGCCACGCGCGGGCGGAACGCTATCGGCTCGACTTCGCTCAACGGCGCCTCCCTGTTTTGCACAGGTGTCATGATTGACGTTTGCGGCGCCGTTTTCAAGGGCTGGTCGCGGATTTGCGCGGCGGCCCGCGGGCAGCGCCGGCGCAAGCCCCTCACTCGCGCAACATCGGCGCGGCATCCGCATCGAGGCTCCAGGACAGGCCCTCGGGAGCAAATTCCAGTTTGACCGTGCCTTGCAGGGCTTCAGCCACCATGCGCTCGATGACGAGGTGGCCGAACCCCTTATGCTGCGGCGGCGCCGTCGGCGGGCCACCCCGCTCGACCCAGGTCATCTCGAAATGCCGCTTCTCTTTGGGGCCGCGCACGTGCCACTCGATGGTAATACGGCCGTCCGCACCCGACAGCGCGCCATACTTGACGGCATTGGTCGACAATTCGTGCAGCGCCATGCCGAGGTATTGCGCCGACAGCGGCGTCAGCAACACGTTCGGGCCGACGATGGCGACCCGGTCGCTGCCGGCGCCGTAATGCCCGAGCTGGGAGTGCACCAGCTCCTTCATCGACACGCCGCGCCACTCCTGCTGCACCAACAAATCGACCGATGACGCCAGGCTCTTCAGCCGTGCACTGAAGTCGGCGGCAAAGTCCGCCGACGAGCTGCTGGCACGCGCCGTCTGTGCCGCGATCGCCTGCACCACCGCCAGCAGATTCTTCGAGCGGTGTGAGATCTCCGACATCAGAAAGCGGATGTGCGCCTCGTGCTCCTTGCGCTCGGTGATGTCCATGCTGACACCGTAGACATGCGCCGGCCGCTGGCTGTCGTTGAAGGCCTGGGCGCGTACGAATAGCCAGCGCTTGTCGCCATCGGGGCGAACGATGCGAAACTCATCCTCGTAGACGCCGCCCTCGCCGCTGGGCCGGCCCCAGCGCCGGCGCAAGCGCGGCAGGTCATCGGGATAGATGAACGGCTCCAGGTCGGCCAGGCTCAACAGCGGCTGGTCGCGGCCGATGCCGATCTGGTCGTAAATTTCTTCCGAGCAGGTGATGGCCCCGTGCTTGAGGTCGAGCTCGAAGGTGGCCATCCGACCCGCCACCAGCGCGAGCTTGCGCTGATTGCTGGTTTGCAACAGCAAAGCTAGCGTTTCGACCAGCTTTTCTTCCGTCCGCTTGCGCTCGCTGATATCGCGAACCACTGCCGACACTCCTGCCACCCGGCCGTCAATACCGACAATCGGTGCAAGCGTGATCGACACGTCTAGCGATGTGCCGTCCTTGCGAATCCGCCTCGCCTCAGCTCGGACGTGCTCCCCGCGGCGCACTTGTGCGTATCGCTCTTCGAACTCCGCGGCCGCGCCCGCGGGATAGAGGATGCGCACCGATTGACCGATGATCTCCTCGGCTGAATAGCCAAACGTGCGCGTTCCCGCCGGGTTCCAGGACAGGATAATACCTTCAGGTGAAAGGCTAAAAATAGCATCGTCGGCGGCGGCAACAATGGTCGCCAGGCGGGCGTCTAGGGCCTCGGCCTGCTTGCGTTCGGTGATGTCCATGGCCACGCCGAACACGGAGCGCGCCGTCCCATCGGCGTCGCGCCGCACCTGGCCGCGCCGCGCTACCCACCTGATTTCGCCGTCGGAGCGAACGATCCGGAATTCCTGCTCGAAGCTGTCGAGATGCCCGTCGATGGCGGCGCGGTAGGCGGCGCGGAACGGCTCGCGATCATCGGGATGCACGAAGCTCAAGACCTGATCGGGTGAGCCGGAGAAGTGCTCCGAGGTGCGCCCGTATAGACGGTACATCGTCTCCGACCAAGTCACGTGATTGGTTAAAAGGTCTCGCTCCCACACGCCGAGCCCGGTCGATGACAGCACGAACTCCAGGTGCTCGAGCGCCGGCCACAGTTGTGCCCGCTCTTGATCGGCGAGTTGGCCGCCGGCGCGGCGCGTGTCGGCCTTGTCGTTCACCTTGTTCAAGGCTCTCGTGGCTCATGCCAAGGGATATCTTAGCGCAATCTTGAGGCAATCGGAGATCCTTCCGCAATGCGGCAGATACCAAGCACCCGCGCCTGGCCATAGTGGCCGCTTTTGCTCTAACCTTGCCCAAGGCTCGATGCGCAAGCACCCGATCCGCCGGCCGCTTGCCGGACAGCAACGTGAGGACGCCATGAACCGACAGGGAGGCGCAGCATGGTCCGCTACCTGAAGCGCGGGATGGACGCCGGCGCGGTCAGCGCCGCCGATGCCAAGGTGCGCGCCACCGTCGAAGCCATTCTGGCTGCGGTCGAGACCCGCGGCGATGCCGCCGTGCGCGAGTTTTCCCAGCAGTTCGACCAGTGGTCACCGGCCTCCTTCAAGCTGACCGCCAGCGAAATTGAGCGCGCGATCGCCGCCGTGCCGCGCCGCGATCTCGACGATATCGCGTTTGCCCAGGCACAGGTGCGCAACTTCGCCGAACGCCAGCGCGCCACTTTGACCGACCTCGAAGTTGAGACACTGCCCGGGGTGGTGCTGGGTCACAAGCATATCCCGGTGAATTCGATCGGTTGCTACGTTCCGGGTGGCCGCTACCCGATGGTTGCCTCGGCACACATGTCGATCGTGACGGCGCGCGTCGCCGGCGTGGG
Organism: Hyphomicrobiaceae bacterium; assembly: GCA_035258605.1. GTDB lineage: Bacteria > Pseudomonadota > Alphaproteobacteria > Rhizobiales > Hyphomicrobiaceae > AWTP1-13. Next base: position 36,440 of record DATFXD010000160.1, read on the forward strand.
ACGGATCGTGGCCTGTGCGCCGCCGCACCGCGGTGGACCGCATCCGGCCATCGTCGCGGCAATGCATCTGGGCGGTGCCGACGAGATCTACGTCCTGGGCGGCGTGCAGGCGGTCGCGGCCATGGCGCTCGGCAGCGACAGCCTCAAAGCCGTCGACATGATCGTCGGTCCGGGTAACGCCTACGTCGCCGAGGCCAAGCGGCAACTGTTCGGGCGGGTCGGCATCGATCTGCTGGCGGGGCCCACCGAGACCCTGATCATTGCCGATGACAGCGTCGATGCGGAACTCTGCGCCACCGATTTATTGGGCCAGGCCGAACACGGGCCGACCTCACCGGCCGTGCTGCTCACGACTTCCGAGCAGCTGGCGCACGCCACCATCGCCGAAGTGGCGCGGCTGCTGCAGATCCTGCCCACCGCCGATGCCGCCGGCCAGGCCTGGGCCGATAGAGGGGAGGTCATCGTCTGCGACGATATCGACGAGATGCTGAGCGAGGCCAACCGCATCGCCTCCGAGCATGTCCAGGTGATGACCCGGGATCCCGACTACATTTTGCAGCGCCTCAACAACTACGGCTCGCTGTTCCTGGGCGCGCGAACCAACGTCGCCTTTGGCGACAAGGTGATCGGCACCAACCATACCTTGCCCACCCGTAAGGCGGCGCGCTACACCGGTGGCCTGTGGGTCGGCAAGTTCCTCAAAACCTGTACCTATCAGAAGGTGCTGACCGATCAGGCCTCGGCGCAAATCGGCGAAGTGTGCTCGCGGCTGTGCATTCTGGAAGGCTTCGCCGGCCATGCCGAGCAGGCCAACGTGCGGGTACGCCGTTACGGCGGTAAAAACGTGCCGTATGCGGCGGCGGCGGAATAATCATGGACACCGCGACCACGCCAAGCTTCCGGCTCGATGGCAAGCGGGCACTGATCACCGGTGCCGGGCGCGGCATCGGCAGAGCGGCCGCCTTTGCGCTCGCCGGCGCGGGCGCCGATGTGACCCTGGCGGCGCGCACCACCGCCGAGATCGAGGCGGCGGCTGCCGCGATCCGGGCACGCGGGCAGCGCGCCGACATCGTCACGCTTGATGTCACCGACGTTGAGGCCACGCGCCGCGTGATCGCGGCGGCGGCACCCTTCAACATCCTCATCAACAATGCCGGCACCAACCGCCCCAAGCCGCTGATCGAGGTGACGATCGAGGACTTCGACGCCATCATGCAGATCAACGTGCGTGCCGCCTACTTCGTGGCGCAAGCCGTGGCGCGCCGGCTGATCGAGGCAAAGGGGCCGGGCTCGATCATCAACGTATCATCGCAGATGGGTCACGTCGGCGCGGCCCGGCGCAGCGTCTATTGCGCCTCCAAGCATGCCATGGAGGGTTTCACCAAGGCGATGGCGATCGAGCTCGCCCCGCACAACATTCGGGTCAACTCGCTCGGGCCGACCTTCCTCGACACGCCATTGACGCGGCCATTCTTCGAGAATGCCGCGTTTCGCGACGAGGTGCTATCCAAGATCAAATTCGGGCGTCTCGGAACCGTCGACGACCTGTTGGGGGCGATCGTGTTTCTTGCCTCGGATGCTTCCGCGCTGATGACCGGATCGGCGCTGATCGTTGATGGTGGCTGGACCGCCGATTGAGAGGGAGCCAGAGCGACATGTCGCCGCCCGCGCTGTCAAGCCGCGTCCGCTGCCGCCGCTTGCGAAGCCTGCCCGCTTGCGCTCTGATCGACGCCGAAGTTGAGCGGATGTGCGCATGAGTGGCAAGCCTGCGGCTGCCCGGCTGGCCGTTGATATCGGCGGGACCTTCACGGATATTGTGCTGGTTGCCGACGACAGGCGCCTGGTCGGCAAACTCATCACCACGCCGCGGGCGCCCGAGGCGGCGGTGATCGAGGGGGTGCGCGACATCCTGGCGCGCGCCGGGCTTGGCTTTGCCGATATCGGCGTCTTCGTGCATGGCACGACCCTTGCCACCAATGCCATCATCGAGCGCAAGGGTGCCAAGGCCGCGCTGATCACCACCGAAGGCTTCCGCGATGTGATCGAGATCGCCGACGAGGGCCGCTTCGATCAATACGACATCAATATCGTGAAGCCGGTACCGCTGGTACCACGCGAGCTGCGCTTCACGGTGCCTGAGCGGATCGATGTCAACGGCGGCGTGCGCTTGGCGCTCGACGAAACCGCGGTCCGCGCCGTCGCCAGCCGCCTGCGCGCGTTGGCTGTCGAGGCGGTGGCGGTGGCATTCATCCATGGCTATGCCAATCCCAGCCACGAACAGCGCGTTGCTGCCATCCTGGCTGAGCTCAATCCGGGTCTCGCCGTCACCCTGGCGTCTGCGGCCTGTCCGGAAGCGCGCGAATGGGAGCGCACCTCCACTGCCATCGCCAACGCCTACGTGCAGCCGCTGCTGGCGGGCTACCTGCTGCGGCTCAAGGCCACGATGGCCGAGCTCGGTTATCGGCGTCCGATTCATCTGATGACGTCGGGCGGCAGCCTTGCCAGCCTCGAGACCGCGGCGCGGTTTCCGGTGCGGCTGGTCGAATCCGGTCCCGCCGGTGGCGCGCTGCTGGCCGGCTACCTGGCGCTGGAGCGCGGCGAGCGTCGCATTCTGTCGTTCGACATGGGCGGCACCACGGCCAAGATCTGCCTGATCGATGACGGTGAGCCGCTCAAGGCGCGTGCCTTCGAGCTCGATCGCCGCTCGCGCTTCAAAAGGGGCAGCGGCATGCCGGTGCGTATCCCGGTGATCGAAATGGTGGAGATCGGCGCCGGCGGCGGCTCGATCGCGCGCGTCGACGGCATGCAGCGCATTCTGGTCGGTCCCGACAGCGCCGGCGCCGAACCGGGACCGGCCTGCTATGGTCGGGGGGGCGAGCAAGCAACGGTGACCGATGCCGATCTGGCGATCGGCAAGATCGATCCCGACTGCTTCGCCGGCGGTAAGATCGCCGTCGACCCGGCGCGCGCCGCCGCGGCGCTGACGCGCGCAGTGGGCGACAGGCTCGGCGGTAAAACCGCGACACAGGCCGCGATCGGCATCACCGAAATCGTCGATGAGAATATGGCAAATGCGGCGCGCGTGCATGCCATCGAGCGTGGCGTGGCGGTCGGCGAGCGCACCTTGGTGGCCTTCGGCGGTGCCGCCCCGCTGCACGCCAGCCGCATCGCCGAGAAGCTTGGCATCGGTCGCATCATCGTGCCGGCGGACGCCGGGGTGGGTTCGGCGGTGGGCTTCCTGGTGGCGCCTGCCGCCTATGAGCTCGTTCGCTCACGCTACATGCCGCTCGCCGGGTTTGCCGCCGAGGCCGCCAACGCCATCCTTGAGGAGTTGGTCGCCGAAGCCGTGGCGCATTGCCGGGCGGCGGCGGGCGAGCGGCCGATCCTGGTGCGGCGCGCCGCCTTCATGCGCTATGCCGGACAGGGTCACGAAATCACGGTGGCCATGCCCGAGCGGGCGTTGACGCCGGCCGATGCCGCAACCTTGCGGCAGGCCTTCGAGGCGGAATACGGCCGGCTGTTTCAGCGCCACATTCCAGGCGCCGAGATCGAGATCATGAGCTTTATGGTGCTGGCGACGACGGCAAGCCTGCGGCCGCCGCGTCTGGCGCCGGTCGCAACGAGTTCGCCACCGCCGCCGGCGGCCAGCCGCTCGGTGATCGATGCGCGCCTGGGCCATGCCCAGGCCGTGGCCGTGTTCGATCGCGGCCTGCTGGCGCCCGGTACGCGGATCGAAGGGCCGGCGCTGATCGTTGAGGACGGCACCTCGACCTATGTTTCGCCGAGCTTCGATGTCAGCGTCGATGCCGGTGGCGCGCTGGTATTGACGGCGCGGTCGAAGCTCGACTGAGGACCAAGCGATGCGCAAGCTACCCAACGACATCGAGCTGCAGATCATGTGGAACCGCCTGATCGCGGTGGTCGAGGAGCAGGCGCAAACCTTGCTGCGCACCGCCTTTTCGGCGATCGTGCGCGAGGCCGGAGACCTCTCGGCCGGCATTTTCGACAGCCAGGGGCGGATGCTGGCGCAGGCGGTCACCGGCACGCCGGGCCACGTCAATTCGATGGCCGAATCGGTCAAGCATTTCATTGGCCACTTCGGCTTGGAAAACATGGCCCCGGGTGATGCCTACATCACCAACGACCCCTGGATGGGCACCGGCCACCTCAACGATTTTGTCGTCACCACGCCCTGCTTTTACCAGGACCGACTGATCGGCCTGTTCTCCTGCACCTCGCATCTGATGGACATCGGCGGCATCGGTTTTGGTCCGGATGGCACCGATGTGTTCATGGAGGGGCTCTATATTCCCTTTCTCAAGCTGTTCGCCGAAGGCAAGGTCAATGACACCTTGTTGGCGATGATCCGCGCCAACACGCGCCAGCCGATCGATACCGTTGGCGATGTCTACTCGCTCGCCGCGTGCAACGACGTCGGCTGCCAGCGGCTGATCGAGATGATGCGCGAGTTCGAGCAGGACGACTTGGACCTGCTGGCCGAGCACATATGTACCAAGAGCCGGCAGGCGGTGCTGGCCGAAATCGCCACGCTGCCCAAGGGCTCGTGGTCAAACAGCATGACCACCGACGGCTTCGATGGGCCGATCACCTTGCGCGCCACGACCACGATCACGCCCGAGGGCATCCACGTCGATTATAGCGGCACCGATCGGCAGGCGCGGCGTGGCATCAACGTGCCGCTCGCCTATACCACGGCCTACACCGTGTTCGGGCTCGGCTGCATCGTCGCCAGCAAGATCCCGAACAATGCCGGGTCGCTGTCGCCGCTGACCGTGTCGGCGCCGCCGGGCAGCATTCTCAATGCCGCCAAGCCCGCCGCCGTCTGCATCCGGCACGTGATCGGCCAGATGCTGCCCGATGTCGTGTTCGGCTGCTTGGCGCAGGCGATTCCGGAGCGAATTCCGGCCGAGGGCACGTCCTGCCTCTGGAACTTGATTGTGCGCGGGTCGCTGCCTGCCGGGCGCGGCGGCAACTATGCCTTCAGCCTGGCGATCACCTCCAATGGCGGTACCGGCGCGCGGCCCGAGGCGGACGGGCTATCGGCAACCGCCTATCCGTCCGGGGTCAAGGGCACGCCGGTCGAGATCGCGGAAGCCATCACCCCGCTGATCTTTTGGAAGAAGGAGCTGCGGCCGGGCTCCGGTGGCCGCGGCCGCACCCGCGGCGGCCTCGGCCAGATCATCGAGATCGAAAGCGCCATCGGCGAGCCGTTCGAGCTGTTGGCCGCCTTCGACCGTATCGACTTTCCTCCGCGCGGCCGCGCCGGCGGCATGCCCGGTGCGCCAGGGGCGGTTGCCATCAAGGGCGGACGCAAGCTCAAGGGCAAGGGCACGCAGACGGTGGAGCCGGGCGAGCGCCTGCTGGTGATGACGCCGGGCGGCGGCGGCCTCGGTGCGGAGGCAGCGCGCGATCCCCTGCTGGTGGCGGCGGATCGGCGCGAACAGCGGCTAACGGAGCCCAGCTGACGGCTGGCGCGGTTGCGGGCGCCGGCACGGCAGCACCTGAGGCGCAAGGAGGCGAGGCCATGCGATTTGACGAATACCGCAAGTTCGATGCCACTCAGCTGGCGGCGCTGATCGCCAAGCGCGAAGTCAGTGCCAAGACCGTGCTCGAGGTTGCCATTGCGCGAGCCGAGGCGATCAATCCGCTGATCAATGCCATTGTCCACCAGGCCTACGCGCAAGCGCATCAGGCGATCGCCGCCGGGCTGCCGAGCGGACCGCTGACCGGGGTGCCCTACCTGATCAAGGATCTCGGTTGCTTCCAACAAGGTCAGCCCGTCAGCTTCGGCAGCAAGCTCTATGCCGACTTCGTCGCCGACCACGACAGCGCCTATATCAGCCGCTGCAAGCGCGCCGGCCTGGTGCTGATGGGACGCAGCGCCAGTCCCGAATTCGGCTTGAGCCCGAATACCGAGCCGCGGCTTTACGGAGCCTGCAAAAATCCGTGGAACCTCGCCTACTCGGCGGGCGGCTCCTCCGGCGGCGCCGCCGCTGCCGTCAGCGCCGGCATCCTGCCCATGGCGCACGCCACCGACGGCGGTGGATCGATCCGCATCCCGGCCGCGCACTGCGGCCTGGTTGGCCTCAAGCCTTCGCGCGCTCGGATTTCGCTGGCGCCGGATGCCGGCGAGGGTTGGGGCGGCATGTCGGTCATGCACGCGGTGACCCGCAGCGTTCGCGATTGTGCCTTGCTGCTCGATGCCACCGCCGGCTACGAGCCCGGTGATCCCTATACCGCGCCGGCGGCCGCCAGCTTCGTCGCGGCGCTGGCGCGCCCGCCGCGCCGGCTCAGAATCGCAATGATGCTCAAGGATCATCGCGGCGCCAACCTCGCCCCCGACTGTTTGGCCGCCGTCGAGGGTGCGGCCAAGCTATGCCAGGATCTTGGTCATATCGTCGAGGAGGCCGATCCCGGCATCGACCTGGTGGCGTTGCGCAAGCAGAACTCGAGCATCGCCGCGGCCAACGTCGCCCGAGCCCTGGGGCTGCGCTGGGCGGCGCTGGGCCGGCAACCCGACGCCGGCGACGTCGAGGCGGCGACCTGGGCAGCCTTCAATACCGGGCGCAAGCTTACCGCCGTCGAGTACGTGGCCGCCATCGCCGCCACGCATGCGGCCGGTCGCAAGCTGGCGTCGTTCCTCAGCGGCTATGATGTTATTCTGTCCACGGTGGTGGCCGGACCACCGCCGCGGCTTGGCTATTTCGATATGGATGGCGACGTGCCCACCTTTGCCGAGCGGGTCAGCCAATATTTGAGCGTGACGCCGGTGCATAACGCCACCGGCACCCCGGCCATCAGCCTGCCGCTCTACTGGACCCAAGACGGCTTGCCGGTCGGGGTGCACTTCGCCGGACGCTACGGCGAGGACGGCACGCTGTTGCAGCTTGCCGCCCAACTGGAGGCGGCGCAACCGTGGTTCGACCGCGTGCCGGCGATTTGAGGCAGGTGCCGCGAGGAAAGCCGCCAAGCGCAAAGGAGCGCCATGCACAGCATCAATCAGCGGATCGCGTCCGAGCTCGGCGTCGGCGCAGGCCAGGTCGCAGCCGCGATCGGGTTGTTGGACGAGGGAGCCACCGTTCCCTTCATCGCCCGCTATCGCAAGGAGAAGACCGGCAGCCTCGACGATACCAAGCTCAGGACCATCGAGGCGCGGCTCGCCTATCTACGCGAGCTCGAGGACCGGCGCGCGGCGGTGCTCAAGAGCATCGGCCAGCAGGGCAAACTGACGCCGGAGTTGGCGGCCCTGATCAACGCCGCCGCCGCCAAGGTCGAGCTCGAAGATCTCTATGCCCCCTATCGGCCGAAGCGGCGCAGCAAGGCCCAGACGGCGCGCGAGGCTGGGCTCGAGCCGCTGCTCGATGCCCTGCTGCGCGATCCGAGCCTCGATCCGGAAACCGCGGCCAACCCGTTCGTCGCCCCGGCCAAGGCCGTGGCCGATGCCGGCGCCGCCCTCGACGGCGCCCGCCACATCCTGATCGAGCGCATCGGCGAGACCGCGAAACTCGTTGGCCAACTGCGCGAATGGATGTGGACGGAGGGCGTCTTGGCCTCCAGGCTGGTGAAGGGCAAGGCTGGCGAAGGCAGCAAGTTCGCCGACTATTTCGACTTCCGGCAAAGCATCAAGGACATTCCTTCGCACCGGGCGCTGGCGCTGTTGCGTGGCCACAACGAAGGCACCCTGGCGCTGCAGCTCGACGTGCCCGATGCCGATGCCGCCCCGCACCCGGCCGAGGCTAAGATCAAGTTGGCGTTTGGCCTCGCCGAGCGCGGGCGGCCGGCCGACGCCTGGCTGGCCGAAGGCGTGCGGCTCGCCTGGCGATCGAAGCTTGCCGCCGCGCTCAAGAACGACCTGCTGGCGCGGCTGAAAGAGCGGGCAGATGTGGACGCGATCGGCGTCTTCTCAAAGAATATGCGCGATCTGCTGCTTGCCGCACCTGCCGGAGCGCGCGTGACGATGGGGCTCGATCCCGGCTTCCGCACCGGTGTCAAGGTGGCAGTGGTGGACCGCACCGGCAAGCTCGTTGCCACCGACACCATCTACCCGCATGAGCCGAACAACGATTGGCGGGGCGCACTTGCCACCTTGGCGGCTCACTGCCTCAAGCACAAAGTCGAGCTCCTCAGCATTGGCAACGGCACGGCCGGCCGCGAGACCGACAAGCTCGCCGCCGAGCTGATGGCGAAGTTGGTGGATTTGAAGCTGAGCAAGGTGATGGTGTCAGAAGCCGGCGCCTCGGTCTACTCGGCGTCCGAGCTCGCCGCCAAGGAGTTTGCGTCGCTGGACGTCAGCTTGCGTGGCGCCGTGTCGATTGCGCGCCGGCTGCAGGACCCGCTGGCGGAACTGGTCAAGATCGAGCCCAAGGCGATCGGCGTCGGCCAATATCAGCACGACGTCGATCAGAGCGGGCTGGCCCGCTCGCTTGACGCCGTCGTCGAGGACTGCGTCAACGCGGTCGGCGTCGATGTCAACATGGCCTCGGCGCCGCTGTTGGCGCGCGTGGCCGGTCTCAATCAGACCTTGGCCGGCAACATCGTTGCCTTCCGCGACCAACACGGCGCCTTCAAAACCCGGACCGCTCTCAAGCGGGTGCCGCGACTCGGGGTCAAGGCCTTCGAGCAGGCAGCGGGGTTCTTGCGGATCCCGAACGGCAGCAACGCGCTCGATGCTTCGGCCGTGCATCCGGAGGCCTATCCCCTGGTTGAGCGGATTGCCGAGGCCAGCAAACGACCGCTTAATTCGCTGATCGGCGATGCGAACTTCCTGCGATCACTGAAACCGGCCCTGTTCGCCGACGCCGTGTTCGGCATCCCGACGGTGAGCGACGTCTTGCGCGAACTCGAGAAGCCCGGCCGCGACCCCCGTCCCCAGTTCAAGACGGCGACCTTTGCCGAGGGGGTGGAGAAGCTATCGGATCTGCGACCCGGCATGGCGCTTGAGGGCGTGGTGACCAATGTCACCGCCTTCGGTGCCTTTGTCGACGTCGGCGTACACCAGGACGGCCTGGTGCACATCTCGGAGCTGTCGGATCGGTTCGTCAAGGATCCGCGCGAGGTGGTGAAGGCGGGTGACGTCGTCAAGGTGCGGGTGTTGAGCGTCGACGTCGAGCGCAAGCGCGTGGCATTGACAATGAAGGCCGGCGCGCGTCCGCCGGCGGTCGCGGGTGGGGCTGGGCCGGGACCGCGCACCGCCTCGCTACCGGGCGGCCAGGCGGGCGGGGAGAATGCCATCGCGGCCGCGCTCAAGCGCGCCCAGCAGCGTAAATAGCGCCGCGCGCTTGGCGCGGGCTGAAGGAGGAGGCATGAAGCTCGGAATTCTGCTGCGCTATGCCGGCGAGGCCGGCGGGCCGCGCATGGACTACGTGCTGGAGGCGGAGCGTCTCGGTTACGATTCGGTGTGGAGCGGTGAATCTTACGGCACCGATGCGGTGACGCCGATCGCCTGGGTGCTGGCGCAAACCACGAAGATTAAGGCTGGCACCGGCATCATGCAGATGTCGGCGCGGACGCCGACCTGCGCCGCCATGACGGCTGCCACCCTGCAGGCCATGTCCAACAACCGTTTCCTGTTGGGTATCGGTCCATCCGGACCGCAGGTGATCGAGGGCTGGCATGGCATGCCGTACGGCAAGCCGCTGACGCGCACGCGCGAATATGTCGAGGTGGTGCGCAAAGTGTTCGCCCGTGCGGCGCCGCTCGAGCATCGCGGCGAGCACTACCAGATCCCCTACACCGGCGTCGGCGCCTCTGGTCTCGGCAAACCGTTGAAAAGCATCCTGCATGCAACGGCAGGCCTCAAGATTTACACTGCCGCCATCTCTCCGGCCGGGCTGACGACCGCGGGCGAGGTTGCCGACGGCGTGCAGCCGATCTTTATGAGCCCCGAACGCACCGATCTCGTCACCGAGCCGGTGCTCGCCGGGCTGACGCGCGCCGGCAAGTCGCTCGCCGATTTCGACATTGCACCGTTTGTCCGGGTGGCGATGGGCAGCGATCTCGCCGCCTGCCGCGACCAGCTGCGGCCGGAACTGGCGCTTTATATTGGCGGCATGGGAGCGCGCAGTAAGAATTTCTACAACGATTTCGTCAAGCGCATGGGCTATGCCGAGGCCGCCGGCAAGATCCAGGATGCCTTCCTCGCCGGCCGCCGCCAGGACGCTGCCGCCGCGGTGCCCGATGCCCTGATCGATGAGACGGCGTTGGTGGGCTCACCGGCGCGCATCAAGGACCGGCTCCAAGCCTGGAAACGCGGCGCCGAGGATCACAAGATCGGCACCTTGTTGCTGGGCGGTGCGAGCGTCGAGGCGCTGCGGCTGATTGCCGAAACGGTGCTCTAACGAACTAAGCCACCGACGGCCAACCGGTTTTCGCCGCCGCCACGCGCATGACGTTTCGCGCCGGCAGCGGCCTGCGACCCGGCCGGCGCGAGGATTGGGCGCGCCGCGGGTCCGCGGGGTCTCAGTCTTTGCCGCCACCGCCCGGATTACCGGCACGGTTTTCGCGCAGCATCTCATCCCACCACCGCGTCGTACCAATCGGCAATTTGTTGGCGTCGCGTTCGTAATAGCCGCTGTCGGCCGCGGCGCGGGCTCGGCTGCGGCAGCGCTGCGAGGTACACCGCCGCGCCACCGGCTTGGTGCCGGCGTGCCGGCTAGTGGCGCCCTCTTCGGCGCGTGCGGTGTTCGGCAAAGCGACCACCAGCCAGCCCGCGGTGATGGTCCCGACGGCGGCGGCGGCAATGAACCAGGGCTTGTTAGACACGGGTCGATATCTCCCGAGTTTTGTTGATCAAGCACAAAATGAAGGTGGACGGATGTTAGCACCTTTTGCTGGCGCCAAGACCTCACATGGCCGTGACGCAGGCCCGCGCCGGCAAGGGCGATCGGCATGCTCCGGCGAAGGGTGGCGCGGGTCAGCTGCGCGGCGGGCGGCCGGCGACGGTTTCGTCCTGATCTGTGGCCTTGCCTCAGCCTAAGATTTTGTGCAGCGTTTTGCCCGAGCCCCAGAAACCCTTGGGCGCTTGTCCACTGCCGTGACCGGTCCGAGCCATGCGAGAGATCCTGTTCTTCGTCTTGTCAAGCTTTTGGGCCGGTGCCGCACACGCCGCGACACCCGGTCACGGCAAGACCATCGCTGCGGCCTACATCGTCGGTGCTCGCGGCAAGCCGATCGATGCCGTCATTCTCGGCGTGTTCGTGACGCTTTCCCACACCAGCGGCATCCTGCTGGTGGGCGTGCTGGCCTCGCTTGGCTTCGGTTGGCTGCGCCCGCAACGGATCGAGGCTTATCTGGCGCTCAGTGTGGGTCTGTTGGTGATCGGGCTCGGACTGTGGATGCTGTGGACCCAGCGCGACCTCTTGGCGCTGGCGATGGGCGAGCCCGGCCGGCAGCCAGGCAACCAAGGCGACCATGCGCACGGCGATGGTGCCCACACCCATCCTGCCCAAGAGCACGGGCACCATGCGCACGAGCCTGGCGAGGCGGCGATGTGGCACAGCCATGGCTGGGGCACCGTGCATGCACATCGGCTCGACGTCGTGACCCAAGATCGGCCGAAGCTGCCGCTGCTGCTGGGGCTCGGCATCGCCGGCGGCCTGCTGCCGGATCCGGCGGCGCTGGCCTTGCTGCTGGCCGCACTCGCGAGCGGCAAGGTGTTGCTCGGGCTTACGACCGTTGTGGTCTTTAGCCTTGGCTTCGCGGCGACGCTGGTCGTGGTCGGCATAGTTGCCGCAAAGGTCGGTCAACGGATCCTGGAGTGGCTCGACAGCATCTGGGTGGTGCGCGTGCAGATCCTCACCACGCTGTTGATCATCGGCATGGGCGTCGTATTAAGCATCAAGGCGGCCTACGAAATTGCGGCGCTGCCGGCTTGAACGGCAAAGCTCACAGCCATCGAGCGCGCTCAGCCGGCGCGGGTCAAGGACCGGCAGCATCGCCGGCCAGCAAGGCCCCGATATAGCCGCTGATGTCGGCGTACCAGACGTTGCCGCCGCGATCGACGGCAACGCTGTAGGGTCGAGCGTTGGCGCGCGGCAGCCGAAAGGTTTCGACCTTGCCGTCACGCAACCGGCCCAGGCTGGCGTGGCGCACCATGCCGAACCACACCGAGCCATCCGGGGCCACCGCCAAGCCGCTGAGACCGGCGTTTTCGCTCGCCACCGCGAACTCGCTGAACTCGCCCTGGCGCAGCCGGCCAAGGCGATTGGCGCGGAACTCAAGGAAGAAAACCGCCCCGTCACCGGCAACCGCGATATCGGTCGGAACCGCGTCGCGTCGCGGCAGATCGATCATCTCCATGCTGCCGCCCGGGGCGATGCGCACGAGCTTGCTGCCCTTCTGCACCGTCGCCCATACCGTCCCATCGGCGGCGACCGCGACGCCGTAGGGTCCCTCGGCGCCGGCGGCAATGGCGTGCTGCTTGAAGGTGCCGTTGTTGAGCTCGGTAATGCCGTAACCGGTGACATCGGCAAACCAGACCGACCCATCCGGCGCGACCGCCAGACGACCGAGCCGCACGATCGGACTGCCGAGTGCGAACTGCGAGGTCTGCCCGGACGGAGCCATGCGTACGATCGCGCCGGCGGCAAGGTCCGTGTACCAGGCGCTACCATCGGCCGCGACCGCCAGCCCGAGCGGGTCGAAGTTGGGTCCTGGGGTCGGCAGCCACTCGACGCGCCCGCCCCGCCAGCGGCCGATGGCGTCGGCGTGATCGATGGTGAACCAGATGCTGCCATCACCAGCGGCGGCGATCGCGATCGGGGCCGCCTGCCGGTCCCGCAACGGGTACTCGAGGAAGCGGGCGGCCGGTGGCTGCAGCAGCCGCACCCCGGCATAGGTCACAAGCGCAAGTCCGATGACCGTAATCACGGCGATGCCGTACCGGCGGCGGCGCCATTGGGCCCTCTCTGGCATCAGCGGGATGCTCCGAGCGCGGATCCGGCACGGCGTGCTAGCCGCCGTGCCACCAGCCCGCCCGCGATCAGCAACAACAGCCACAAGGCGATGCCGCCGGCGAGGCTGATGCGATCGAGCCGCTTGATGAGGTTGCCACCCTCGATGGCACTGCGCCACACCTCCGCATAGGGCATCAGCGAATAGACGGCATAGACGAGGCCGGCATCGCCGGGGTCACGGGCGAGCGGCCCAGCCTCGAGATGGATCGGGAGATTGTCCTCCTTCAGGATCCAGCTCTCGCCACCGTTATCGCTGCGATAGAGGCCGGCGTTGGTGGCCACCAGCAGCACCCTGGCTTCGGCATTGGCGGCAATGCCGCGAACGGCTGTCGCCGGCTCGGGCAGCGCGCGCCCGAGCGCGCGCCAGGTGGTGCCCAGATCGTCGCTGACATAGATGCGTCCGACATGCGCCGCCCAAACGCGGTTGGCGACCTCGGCATCGGCGAACACGGTATCGGCCGGTGCCTTGGCCTCGCCCAGGGCCCGCGACTGCCAGCGCCGCCCGCCGTCGGCGCTGGTTTCAATTTGCCCATCGATCACCGCCACGATGATTTCTGGATCGGAGGCGAGCACGGCCATTCCGGTCATCAGCCTCGGTTGGGGCGGACCGGGAGCGAGCACAAACGTGGCGCCGCCATCAGCGCTGACAAACAGGCGATCGCGGCCAAGCAGATAGACGCGCTCGGGGGCGCTGCCCAGCGCCACCGCCTTGGCCGGGATGGCGGCGTCGGGCGCCGCTGCCATCGTCCACTGGCCCCCCCGTTGCCGGAACACGCCGCTACTTGCAGCGCAGATGGCGCCATCGCCGACAAAGGTTGCGGCAAATACCGGACCAAAAATCAGGTCTCGGGCTTCCGCCGCCCAGCTGAGCCCGCCGTTGCGCGAAACCAGAACACCAAGATCGGTGCCGGCCAGCAGGTGCGACTGGTCCCGGGGATTGATCGCCACCACCAGCGCGGCATTGAGAAACAGTCCAACGTCGGCGCTGAGCCAGCTGCCGCCGAGATTGCGCGAACGAAACACGCCGCCATAAGAACTGGGATCGTGCGCCCAGCTGCCGGTCGCCGTCAGCGCTGCCAGCAGCACCTGCAGCAGGAGCCGATGGAGGAGCAGACGCGGCTTAAGACCACGACCGGCTGCGGGGGATGACCCCCCGCGCCGGCGCCTTTGCCTGTCGTCGTTTCGGTTCAGGGCTTGCGCGACTTCTCGCCGGGTGCCAGGGCGATTTCCGCCATCCGCCCACCGTTCAAGGCCACCCAGGAATTCTTGGTGAGTGGATACTTGTCGGTGTAGCTCAATGGCTCGTGGGCAGCGACGCAGTTCTCGTAGCCGCCGGTGATCTTGTAGCACCGCTCGTAGGCGAGGAATTGCTGCACCGAATCAGTCTGCTGCACATTCGCCACCATCCAGTCGCGAATCGCCTCGTAGGACGAGAACGCATCGGAACCGAACACCAGCTTGCCAATGCTGGTCGGCACTTCCAGCAGCTGCGAGCCCGCGGTATGCGCCCGGAAAGCCGGATGGATCACCACGCCCGGGGCGATCTCCATCTCGCCGTCAACCACCACCGCCTTGCCCTTGAGGATTTTGCCGTAGACCTCCTCCATCGTCAGCGGCATGTAACCGCACGCCGGCGTGCGGTTGCAGCCACCGGGATCGGAGTTGATGGCACGGATGTGCTTCTCGGGGTAATTGAGCGCCCACTCAATGGCCGCCAGCTCCTGCTTTTGCACGTAGAGCACGGCGTTGGGAAGGTCGGAGAGCTGGCCGGCGTGATCCCAATGGGCGTGACCGATGACCGCCTTGGTGACGTCGGCGGCGTTGAAGCCCAGGACCTTGAGCTGCTCGGCGATCGGAGCCCAGTGGTCCGATCCGGTCATCTTGAGATAGTCCTGCTGCTTCCAGCCGGTATCGTAGAGAATGAGATCGCTACCGCACTTGATCACGCCGACATTCACCGGCAGGTCGACGGTTGGAATATTGTTGCTGGGGCTATTGCTGCCGGGCACGAAGGCACGGTCGGGCATGAAGGCTCCGAACGGTACTTTCATGAAGCGGCTGCTTTCGATCAACCAGACCGAGCACACCGGGGCTTGCGCTTGGGCCACCGTGCCGCCGAGCAAGACCAGGACCACAAATGTTGCCACCAACGACGCCATCAGGCGCAGTCCTATTCCAAGCCTTGTCATTGTCTTCCTCCCCTCAATGCAGGACCTCAGGTAGGTCGTTGCCTTTGCCGAATTTCCTCATTCTTTCCAATCAATAGCGGGTCCATCAGTGCGGCTTGTACTGCCCCGGCCAAAGCACCTCGCCCACGCGCAGCAGGTCTTGCGAGGCCTGAACGCTCATGTCGTGGGCATCGTTCAGGTGCTGACGCTCGCCGTCCCTGGTGAAGGCAAGCATCTCCTGGCTGGCTTTGCGGTAAAGCACCAGCGCATCGACATATTGGCTGTGCACTCGCGACAGCGAGGCGGGAACGCGCAAGTCGCGCAGGCGCGGCTCGGCATCACCGAAGAACTGGGCAACCGGCTCGAGCTTGCGTTCGAGCTGCCGAGCGTCGTGATTTGCCGTCTCATAGACGATGCCGGCAAAACTCATCGCCACCGCCGATGGGGTGACCTCGCGATGGATCTGCCACAGCGACGCCGCATAGCTTTCCTCTTCCGCGGTCAGTGCGCGCGGCTCGGGTCGTGGCGAGGTGGTGCTGACCGCATCCTGCCGCTTGGTCGGCCGCAGCTCATGCTGCCAGGCCACAACAACGACGGTGGCGAGCACCATAACCGTGCTCGCCAGCAGGATTTGCCGAAGGACAGGGACGCCGATCGTTGGGATGGGTGTCTCCTCCCGGCGAACGTGCTGTCAGGTCATCGAAGCGAGGTTACCTCTGCCGTTGCCGGCTGGTCAACATAACGATTTGCAGGGCTCTGCCGCGTGGCATGCAAAAGGCTGTCGCGATCAATGCGGGTGCCAGGTAGGACTATCGCTGAATAGGCCGCCGTCGGCGAAACCGATGTCGTAAACCAGGAACAGGCCGAAGACAAAACTGATCAGCCCCGAGGCCACGCCGAGCTGCCAGTTGAAGCGCGGCAGGTTGACCGCGGTGAAAGCAAAGGGTGCCACCAACAGCAATGTAATCAACATCATACCGCCGATCGTGCCGAGGCCGAACAAAATGAGGTAGGCGACCGCCAGCATCGGATCGCGGATAATGGTCACAACCAGGAGCGCAATGGCGGCCGATCCGGCCAGGCCATGCACCAGTCCGACCGCGAACGGACGGAGCCATTGATAGAGCGCCAGTCCGCCGAACCAGCTGTGGTCGAGCACCGCCAGGGGGGTCTCGGCATCGGAGTGACCATGGTCTTCCGGCCGGTGCCCGTGCGGATGTCGGTGCACATAGTCGCCATGGCTGTGCAGGTGGTCATGCCCCGGCCGGCGGTCGCCACCGCCACGGCCGAGCCCGGTCAGGGTCACGAGCCCAAGCAGCACCAGCATCACGCCGACCGCGAATTCCATCGACAGACCGAGCCAGGGCGGAATGACAACGCCGAACAGGATGATGGCGCCGCCGACCAGCATCACCGTAATGGTGTGCCCGACCCCCCAGGCGGCACCGATGAGTAACGATCCGCTGAGCGTGCGTTGCCGGCTGACGATGGTGGCAACGGCGATGATGTGATCGGCATCCGTCGCATGTCGCATCCCCAGAAACAGGCCGAGCAACAGCAGGGAGAGGAAATTCGTGGCCCCGTCGATCATGGCGACATTGTAGGGCGCTTGCATGCACTTGCCAAAGCTGAAAGCGCGCGGCCGGCACGCGTCGCCGATGCACCAGGTGCGCCGCTATTGCCGCCAAGCGGCTCAACGCCTCGCAACGGCCCTCGGAGCGGCGGCTGGCGCCGGGAGGGTTGGGGTGAAATAGTGCGCCCGTTCGGGGCCGTCAGGCCGGCGCCGGCCGGCGGCGTTGTTTCAAAGCGTGCCCAATGCCGTTGCTGGCTGCGGCAGCCTGCAGCTGGTTTATGATGGGCTACTGCTGCGCCACTTCCGGCACCTGAAACCACCAGAAGAGCGCGACGCTCCGGGCCAGGGTGTGTGAACACACCGATTTGCTGGTGGCTGCTGCGAGGCTCCGCACTGGCTCGCTACGGCCAATTCTTGTAGCCTTCGCCGCGGGCGCAAAAAGGGCCGCGGTGGCGCCTCGACCACGTGAGACCGCCGTGACCAAGAGCCTGCCGAGAGTGTGACGAGAGTGCGCTTGGCGGGCGCGGCGCCGCTGCCACGGCCTGTCCGCCGAGCGACGGGGAGTGACAAGGAAGCCTGCCGCACATGCGGCCAAGAGTCTATCTGATCGGTGCCACCGACGGCCGAGGAGGAAACTATGAAGCGTACCAGCGGCCTGCCCCTAGTCACCGCAGCCATCTTAATCGCCCTCATGTTCGGGCCGGGCCCCACCGAGGCGCAGCAAACCCCCGCCCGCCAGATCGCCATCGATGCCGACGACATTGGCGGCGTCGTGCGTGGCCCGAACGGGCCGGAAGCGGGTGTGTGGGTCATCGCCGAGACTGCTCAGTTGCCCACCAAGTTCGCCAAGATCGTGGTCACCGACGAGGAGGGGCGTTACCTGGTCCCGGACCTGCCGAAGGCCAAGTACCAGGTGTGGGTGCGCGGCTATGGCCTCGCCGATTCGGCCAAGCTGGAGGCCGAACCAGGTCAGCTGCTCGACCTGACCGCGGTTCCCGCGCCGAGCGAGGCGGCGGCCGCGCGCGTCTACCCCGCCATCTATTGGTATTCGATGCTGAAGATTCCCGACGCGAGTAAATTCGGCGGCAGCAGCGACATCCCCGAAAAGATCACCCGGAGCGAATGGCTGGCGGTGATCAAGAACCGGGCGTGCGTGGGCTGCCATCAGTTGGGACAACTGTCCACGCGTACCATTCCCGCCGCCTTCGGCGAGATCAAATCCGGGCAAGAGGCCTGGATGCGGCGGGTGCAATCGGGACAGGCCGCACCGTTGATGGTGAACCCGCTGGCCGGCTACCTGGGCGGCGCGCCGTTCAAGTACTTCGGCGATTGGACCGATCGTATCGCCAACGGCGAACTGCCCCACAGCAAGCCGCCGCGCCCGCAGGGGGCCGAGCGCAACCTCGTCATCACCAGCTGGGAATGGGGTGATCCGAAAACCTATCTCCACGACCTGATTTCGTCCGATCGCCGCGATCCCACCGTCAATGCCAATGGTCCCCTACTGGGGTCTCCCGAGTACGCCAGCGATCTGTTGCCGATCCTCGATCCCAATACGAATAAGGTTACGACCTTCAAAGCGCCGGTGCGCGATCCTGACGCGCCGGAAGCGCTTGGACCCGGACACGCGGCGATTGAAAAGCCGATGCAGCCTTCGGCCTATTGGGGCGAGGAGAAGCTGTGGAACTCCAAGGTCAACAACCACAACGCGATGTTCGATCGCAAGGGTCGCATCTGGTTGGCGGCGGCGTTCCGCGGCCCGAACAATCCAGACTTCTGCAAAGCCGGATCCAACCATCCGTCGGCCAAGTTGTTTCCGCTCGACAAGAATTTGCGCCAGCTCGCCATACTCGACCCTAAGACGATGCACTACAGCTTCGTCGACACCTGCTTCGGCTCGCATCACCTGCAGTTCGGCTACGATCGTAACGACACCATCTGGACCAGTGGCAGCGGCCAAGTTGCGGGCTGGCTCAATAGCAAGCAGTTCGACGAGACCGGCGATGCGGCCGCGGCGCAGGGTTGGACCGCCTTCGTGCTTGACACCAATGGCAACGGCAAGCGTGACGACTACACCGAGCCCGGCCAAGCGATGGATGCGGCCAAAGATATGCGTATCACCACTGGCTCGGGTCCCTACGCCGTGATGCCAAGCCCGGTTGACGGCAGCATCTGGTACACGGTCGGGGTCTTCGCCGGTCGCGGGGCGGTGCTGCGGCTCGATCCTGGCGCCAACCCGCCCGCAACGGCACTGGCCGAGATCTACCACGTGCCAGCTCCAGGCTTCGCGCCGCGAGGCGGCGACATCGACAAACAAGGTGTGGTTTGGGTGTCGCTCGGCAGCGGCCACATCGGCAGCTTCGATCGCCGCAAATGCAAGGGTCCACTCAACGGCCCGACGGCAACCGGTGATCATTGCCCGGAAGGGTGGTCGTTCTACCAGTATCCTGGTCCAGGCTTTGAGGGTATCGGCGAGAATAGTGCGGAGGCGAGCTACTACACCTGGGTTGATCAACACAACACGCTGGGCCTCGGCGAGGACGTGCCGATTTCGACGGGCAACCTCAATGATGGTCTGATCGCCTTCAAGGACGGCAAGATGCTCGTGCTGCGGGTGCCCTATCCGCTCGGCTTTTACGCCAAGGGGCTCGACGGGCGTATCGACGATCCTAAAGCTGGCTGGAAGGGTCGTGGCCTGTGGACCACGAGCGGCGATCGGGCGCCATGGTTGATGGAAGGGGGTCAGGGCAGCAAGCCGCGTGCCGTGCACTTCCAACTGCGGCCAGATCCTCTGGCACACTGAACGGTAGGGGATGCGGGTCTTTTGGCCCGCGCTATCACCTGCGCGGGTGAGCGGGCGCTTGTTGGGCCTTCGCGTCGGCGGCGGCTTTCCTATCGATGGCACCAACGCGCCTGGTCTGCGCGCAGCCTGCGATAACGTGGGGCATTTTTGTCGGCTGGATGAGGCGCAGGCAGCAGGGCCACACAGAAATCGTTTTGCGACTGAGGGGGGTGTCGCAACACGTAACCGAGCCTGGCGAGGGGGAGAGGCCGAGGATCGGGTGTGGCCCTGCGCTAACCCGCACCGATGTGACTCGACTTCTACGGTCCAGAGCCTCGCTGATCCATCAGGGTAAACGCGCATCCCGCGACGGGAGACTCCCGATCCTCGGGCCGCGCCGCGGCCGCCCCGGCAGGCGTCGTGCCCAAGGGCCGCCCAAAAAAGCGCCATCCTTGCTCCGCGATCCCGCCGGCGAGGTTGGTCGATCTGGCTTGGACCCCAAGCATCGTCAAATGCGGCTGGTGCCGGCGTTGGGACGCGCATTCGAACAGTGGCAATCGGCAACACCGGTGCGCGTTTTCACTCAGATTTCCGCCTTGCCGCCGGAGAGCGCACCGCCCTCGTCCGGTGCCGGCTTGGCCGTCGGCGTGAGGCGCGGGCATGGGTCTCTCCTTTGCGGTGAGACCAGTGGCCACAAACCCACACCACGTCGGGGAAGCCGCGGCACTGCTGCGCAGGAGCCGAGGCGAGTGCTAAACTCGACGCCGGTGCGTACAAGAAGCCTTGAGGAGGCCGGTATGGCCACGGCCGGCACAATAGTTTTCGAGGGTAAGATCGCGGTCGAGATCATCCTGGCCGAGGACGGCCGTTATTATGTCGACACGGCCAGCAGCGTCGACGGAGAGGTCGTGCGCGAGTGGACCGAGGGTCCGTTCGAGACCGAGGCGAAGGCGCGCGAGTGTTTGGAATGGCAGTACGCTATACCGAGCCTGCAGAAGACGGCCAAGCGCTAGAACTACACGCACAAAAGTCATGTCAGGTCGGCCACGGCACCGCGATGGCCGCGTGACAGCGGCGAACACTCAAGCGCCGGCGACGTGGCCATTAGATTAGACAGCGCAGCAACCACTCCGTATGCGGGGTTGCATCAGGTATGGTTGGCGGATCTGGGCGTTGCCTGAAGCCCACCGACCAGACACCGCTGCGCCCCACCGCCCCTCACCTTGCGCGCGAGTTGTCGTGGCCGTCCCCCGAACTCGAGCGTTGCCGTCGGCGTGCGCTTACGGCAATCGTTGGGTATGGCGCGGTTCATGGCATCGCCGCCACTCGCAAAGCATGTACAATCCGCGGGCCGCGTGGCGAGCTCGAGGGGTAATGATGCGGACCTTGTCTGCCAGCGCTGTTGGATGGGAGGGCGCCGAGTTTCTGGAGCTTGCCGAAGCCTCTGCCGGCATCGGCGTCTGGGACATGGATCTCGCCACCGGCATGGTGCGGGGCAGGCCACAGTTTTTTCGGCTGATGGGTCTCGATCCTGCCACCGAACAGGTCTCGATTGAGGTGATACGCGCCCTGCGTCACCCCGACGACCGCGCCAATGTCATCGGTGGCTTTCAGCAATCGCTCAAGAACCAAATCGACTACTACGAGAGCGAATACCGCATCATCAAAGATGGTCAGGTCCGCTGGATTCTGGGGCGCGGGTGCATCGTTCGCGACGCTCGTGGCGAGCCTGTCCGCTACAGTGGGGTCGACATCGATATTACCGATCGCAAGCGTTTCGAGGAAACGCTACGCGCCGCAGAAGCCCGTTTTCACCGTGTGTTTCAGCTGGCGCCGATCGCCATGAGCATCAGTACGCTGCAAGAGGGGCGCTACATCGATGTCAATGCCGCCCTGACACTACAGGCTGGGTATTCTCGTGAAGAAATGATCGGACGCACCGCCCGTGAGCTTGGCGTGTACGTGAACGAAGATGACTTCGGCAACCTGCGACGCTTGCTGGCCGAGACCGGCATCGTCAAGAACCTGGAGCTGATGCTGCGCGGAAAGCGCGATACTCGCACCATGCTGCTCAGCGCCGAAGTCCTGGACCTGGGCCAGGAACAATGCCTGCTCACCGCATCGGTCGACATCTCGGATCGCAAGGCGGTGGAGTCCGCGCTTTTGCAAAGCGAGCAGCGCTACCGCAATCTTGTGGACAATGCCAACGATATCGTTGCCACGCTCGATCTCGACGGACGGTTCACCTCGATCAATCCGGCGGTCAGGCGCGTGCTCGGTTATGCACCGGAAGAACTCATTGGTTTGTCAATCGGCGCGATTGCGGTTGCCGGTGAGCTGCCGTTTGACGGATCGCGCTTGCAGCGGGAGCTGGAGAGCGAGGGTGCGACCCGGCATGAAATGCAGATTCTGAACAACGACGGGCATCCGCTTGCACTCGAGGTCAACTGGAAACTCATCCGCGACAACAGTGGTCGACCGATCGCCATGCATTCGATCTGCCGAGATGTCACCGAGAGGAAGGACGCAGAGGCCCGCCAATCGCTCCTGATCCGAGAACTTCAGCATCGGGCCAAAAACCTGCTGGCGGTAGTGCAATCGATCGTCAGCAATACGCTGCGCAACAGCAAGGATGTGCACGCCGTTAACGACACGGTGTCTGGGCGTCTGCAAGCGCTGGCGCGAGCCCAGGAGTTCATCGCCGCCGGACCCGGCGGCGGGGCACCGATCGGAGATATCGTACAGGCCGAGTTGGTCGCCTTCGGTGGCCGCGTCCGTATCGAGGGCCCTGCTCTCGTCGCCGGCACCGCCTTTGCGCAGATGTTTGCCATCGTCGTCCATGAACTCGCCACCAACGCCACAAAGTACGGTTCCTTGTCGGTGCCGGAAGGTCACGTCGACGTTCGTTGGCTGATTGAGGAGGAGAGCACGTTTTGTTTTTCCTGGAAGGAGCGCGGCGGCCCGCCGATCGACCCACCCGCTAGGCTGGGCTTTGGTAGCGAGGTAATGCGCGTCGCCTTGATCGAAAATCCGCGGATTTTCTATGGCAGAAATGGTTTCGAATACGAGATCAAGGTACCGATCGGTAATGTCAGATGACGCATGGGGCCGTGAGCGAAGCTTGCCGCGCTAACCCTGATGAAACTAACCCTGATGAAAGAAGCGCAGGCCTGCATGCAACCAGCCGCCCCCGCGGCGGCGCAGAAGTTCTAAGTCTAGCGGCGCGCGTGATGAGATGAAAGCTATCAATCGAGCGTGTTTGGCAATCCTCGGCACCACGATCGAGTATGGCCGAGAGGACCTCTACCGCTGCATCGGGTGAAGGCTGCCTGCCGGAGCCTGGATCTTGCGATTATCGCTTGACCCAGTCTCCGGTCGAATTCGGCTCGGCAGCTAGCTTAGCTACTACTAGCGGCGTCCGTCACCGCCTCGGCCGCCCCCGCCGCCCATGCCTCCACCCCTGCCGGTGCCGCCGCCAATGCCCGCCGAGCCCATGCCCGGGGAGGCCGCAGCTGCACCCGCGCGGCCGCCTTCACCGGAACCCGGACCGCGCAACGCCGATCCCGCGCGCTCGCCGGGGCCGCGCGCTGCTGTCCTCTCCCTGAACCTGGCACCGCGGTCGCGCTCGCCGACATTGACGGCCGTGCGTGCGCGATGGTCACGACGGTGGAAGCGTCGATTGCGCCCGACGTCGACGCCGACAGCCACGCTGCTGTAACCGAAGCTATCGTCATAGTCGTAGGCGTCGTCATCCAAATAGGCCGTGCGATACGCGTAGGCAGGGGTTGAATAGCCATAGCTGCGCGGGGCATAGGAATAGCCGTAGGCACGCGACTGATGGTAGCCGCCCCAATCGCAAGCCCAGGCTGCGCTGCTGGCAAAGCCAACAAGGCCCAGGGCAGCGGCCGGCAGGATGGCAAGTTTGCGCATTTTCGGTTCCTTTCTGGCAACAGCTTTTGCGTTGACCGATGCGAAACGGAGCCTGTCGATCAGGGTTCCGAGGCAAGGAGCGCGTTGTGACAACGCATGAGATGCTGTGACAAGGCACGAGACACGCGATCAGAACAGAACACGAGGGTCTGCGACGCCCGCGCTTCGTCGATGCGTCTTGCGTCGATGGCGCGCGGTTTCAGGGTCGACGTCGATCCCATGCCTGGTCGGCAACGACAACCGACAGCCGCAGCCCACGTCAGCAAGGCGATCACAGCATTGAGGGACCGAAGGCTGCGAGAATAGCGGTCGAATGTTGAGGATCTATCGGCAGCAACATTGAGACGGCAACGACACGGCACCGGCGATTGCCGAGCCCCAGGTGAGCCTTCGCTGCTCCGTGCGGCTCGTTGCGAGCGAGTGCCAAGTCCTGCGCCCAATTGGTCAGCATCAGGCCGCTACCAGCGGATCGCTCCGCGATCTCTCTGACTGAGCTCTATCTTTGCGATTAGGTGGCGGCGACGACAGTAACGGGAGACGCGATGTCGCCGAAGGTCAAGACTCTTGACCGCGCAGTTCGCCAGCAACCCCCGCATGGCCTTTCGAAAGATCTCAACCGAAGCAGCCGATCACATTGATCGGGCCGTTTGCGGCGATCTGACCGTTTGCGGCCTCTTTGCTGTCCTGGCCCATTTCCGGAAAAGATCGCGCGTTTCATTGTCCATCGGGAAGAAGCTCTCGATGCGCAACTCCTGCAGCGTGATATCCTGCGGTGTGCCGAGCGTGGCAATGGTGGTGAAGAGCCGGAGCCTGGTTCGGCCTTTCTCGAAGTGCATCGACAGCACGGGCGCGTGAGTGCTGCTGGTCGGCGCCTCCGACACTGCGGCCGGCACATCCTTGTAGGCGAGCAGCCGCTGCAATAGAGCAGCCGTCTCCGTGGTTCCATCCGCGACGGCATCGGCTTCGATGCTTCGCATGAAGTAGCGCACGACCTCGGACCAGTTCAAAAGGTGCGGTCGCAACATGTCGGGCGCGACCAGGGCATCGGCGAGGTTGATGGGCGTCCCCGGGTTCAGCGCGCCGACCAGGAATTCGACCATGGCCACCGCGCCTTTGTTCGCCTGGAGCAGGTTCCAGCGACGATCAACGACCACGGCCGGGAACGGTTCTTGCTGGGTCAACATATAGTCGAGAGCGTCGCGAACGGGCGCCAGCGCCTGCGCGCCGAGGTCAGTTTCGGCCCAGACTGGCGCGTAACCGGCTGCCAGCAGCAGTTCATTGGACTGGCGCAACGAAACGTCGAGTGCCGCCGATAGGCGCAGGACCATCTCGCGGCTCGGTTTGGTGCGCCCCAGCTCCAGGAAACTGATGTGTCGCTGAGAGCATGTTGCAGCCATCGCCAGCTCGAGTTGTGACAGGCCGCGCCGCTTGCGCCACCAGCTGAGCCGCAACGGAAATGTGGAGTGTGCGGTCATGCTCATCTGCCCATCCTCGATACTGAGCGTCCTGTCGCCGTTTGCCCTGCCGTGGTTTAGCGGTTTTGTTGTCTCATACATCGGCGACGGTTCGGGCTCTGGGCTACAATTTTGGCCGACTACACGCGCGGTTCGTGGCCCTGGCCACCGTAGGGGGCCTTGAGCGGGCGCGCCAAGGGGAATCGGTCTTCGGGCGTTTGGCGGCGCTGCTGCGGACGCGCAAGGCCACTCCCTCATATTTGGTGCGCGACTACCCTGCCCGACCGGCATGGTCGCCATCGTGGTGACGGCGCAATGACGGGCGCGAGCGGGGATATCCGGCCATTGCCACGGCTAATTCGCCCACCGTCTAGATCGAACGCAAGCAACCGGAGGTTTTCCTATCGGGCGCGAGATAACTCGGTGCGGCGAGTAGGCGACCGCCTCTAGCATCGTCCCCCGCCTATAATCAGGCGATAAACGACAAGTATGTCTCTATTGCCGTGAAGGAGGTTAAGGAGAGTGGTTTTGCTGGTTTGATCTAGGTCACGGCCGAATGACCGATAGATGGAGCGCCGCGAGATGGGACCGGAACTGGAGATTGGATTTTGGCTGACCTGACGCAGACGAGGAAGCAGATGCGTCTTATGTCGACAGATTGGAAAACTGCGGATGCGCTCGATCGGTCTCTGGGAGGGGCCGGTGGCTCTATAACGTGCCTGGCGGAACTACGCTCAAGCCCACGCGCCATTGGCGGCGGACGGGCTATGACGGCGATAACGTTATGCTGAGGCGAAGCTGATTGGGAGGTATGTCGGCCGCATGAAGGTCACTAGAGGAGACCTGGTCAAGCTTGCGTTGGAGGGGCGGTTCGATGTGATCGTGCACGGTTGTAATTGTCAGTGCGTCATGGGGGCGGGCATTGCAAAGACCATTAAGCAGACCTTTCCTGAGGCCTACAAGGCCGACCTGGCGACGTTAAAGGGCAGCCGCGGAAAATTGGGGTCGATATCCGCTGCAACAGTTACGCGTGGAGGCCGCCACATCACGGTTGTCAACGGTTATACGCAGTTCCATTGGCGCGGGGCTGGGGTGCTCGTCGATTACGACGCTGTAAGAGCTGTCATGGCGGAAGTTAAAACGAGATTCGGTGGCTGCCGCTTCGGCTACCCCAAGATAGGGGCTGGTCTCGCAAAGGGTGACTGGAGCGTTATTGCAGAGATCATCGATCTCGAACTTGCAGGCGAGGATCACACCCTGGTGGAATTTACGCCCTGAGAACGGCTCCGGGCGTCGTTCGGCAGGGCAGGCCTCCATGTCTAATCAGGATTGTGCATTCATCGCCTCCCAGATACCGGTGTTGCCAAGCAACACGGAAGGCCAAGCCCATTCTAGCGTCAAGGTCCTGACGCCAACGTTCGAGCCCGGTTCCGATATTCCTGCCGACGTGCGCGAGCATAAACCATTACCCGACACTGTGACCCAGCGGCTGCCCGCCCTGCGCGGCTATCAATATTTCTTGGCCGGGCAGGACATTGTGGTGGTGGGTAAGGGGGCAAAATCGCCTTCGTGATCGATGTTCGGGTTCGACCGTAGCAGTGTCCGGCCCAGGGCTCAGCGCCGGAAAGCGGACGAAGCGCGCTAACTGGAGCGCGCGCCCGCGAAAGTGAAACTCAAACGTCAGACCAATAACGACAGTCGTTAGTGCCAGAAATGAAACAGCCCAAGGCCAATGACCGTACCAACGAGGGCAGGTAAGAGCCAATGACGATGGCTGTCGCGATGATCATACCAATGATCATGATGGCGAGGGCGGTAGTAGGAATGCTTGGCGTAATGCGCTGCCTTCGCAACCCTATGGGAATGCTGGTGGTGGACTACCCTCACCTTCTTACGAGGCCGTGCTTTCGCAACTTTATGGGAATGCTGGTGTCGGTGGACTGCTTTTGGCTTCTTTAGCTTGACGACCTTGACGACCTTGTACTTACCAGGTTCAGCGTTTGGCTTGGAACCTGTTACGTAGGATTGTTGGCGGGTGATAGCGCCTTGCCCAATAGACGAGGCGGGCGCAAGCGCAATTGCCACTGCCAGAGTGGCAGTCAGAATTTTCCTCATGGATTGTTCCCCTGTCTAGAGTAACTATCATAGCCGTCGGGCGGCGCCGGGGCGGTCAGGTTGCGTACCGTTGCCTGCCTGCTTGAAGAATCGCTTGAAGTAGAGGCTGTAGGTTTTGCTGGCGCGCTCGGCTCGCGGAATTTTCGAAGATGGACAGCGGCACGCCCGCAGAGCGATCCCATCATGGCGATCTCTGGCACGATCGTGGTCTAGGCTTCGAAACGACAACGGCTGCGGTGGGATTGGCGCTCCCTGCGGGCCGCGCCAAGGCCGCATTCTATCAAACGAGCGGTCAGGTGGGATGCTCTTGAGTGTGGCAGCCATTGTGAATGATGCCATCGCGGCCGTTGGCAGAACCCTGGCGCGATGACGAGGCGCGTCGCGAACAGCTAACGGCACGGCATTGCCTGACGCGGTTAAAGACGAGCTCCACATTCATACGCAAGCTTTCTTCCGCTATCCGAACGACCTCACGACATTGCTTTACCAGTACGTTTCCAAACATCGCGACGAAATTGGCGCGTCAGCAGATTTCTAGCGCGCATACTCATCAGGGATTGCTCTGGTTTCGTCTTGTCGTCAACGGCTGATGCTACTCCGCATTCTCGCGCTTCCAGTTTCCATTTCGCGCATTTCGTCTTAACCTCTACACCCATCTTGGGCTCACTACCGCAGACTACATGCGCCTTTTTGAGCGCTGACACCAATTCGGTCCGTAAGGGCCTGGGCGAACCGTGGTGGCCAAGGTTTACACAGCCAACCGGCTGCGGGCGCGCAAAGTGCTTCTGTCGGGCGACAGGCAAGGTAGCCGCCTGACGCACGGAACCGGGCATGACAGGAATGCGGCGAGCGGGGTCACCCCGATCCGGAGTGAGCAGTTCCTGAAGTGGGTGAAGGTAGAGGAGCGTGCGCGCAGTGTCCGGCGTGCCAGTGTTCCCATCGAAGTAGATGGAACGCATGAGGCCATGATGCTTTACGGAAAGACTGGCAGGAGCCCTGAGCGATTAGCGGCCCGAAGTTTCAATACTTCCACCACCTCCGGGTGTATTTTATCAGGCTGAGATTGCAGAAGTGACAAATCGTCGTCTTGTCGCTCTAGTTCCCGTTGCATGAGGGGATGCTTATCAATTATTTTGGCGTCCAAATGAAAAGGATGTGGTGCATAGGCGCGTTGGAGAAATAGATCAACGCTGTCGCGGGCAAGCCCGGCCGCCTCCACGATCTGCTCCACGTCGTGGTTCGAAAGAAAAAAGGCCAGATTTGCGATTGACAGAGCAGCGTCGCCGGCAGCCGAAGTGAGAGGATGAAGGAAGTCTTCCGTATCCGGGGCGTTTTCTTGGCACGCATTACCTAACTCTTGGAATCCATCTTCCGGCACTAACCCGGCTAGATACATCCATCCCCTCTTTAGACACTCCTTGCAGGCGGATGGGTCGCGATCTGTGTCGAACGCAAACCTTTCGAGACCTGGGAACATCCTTTCACAAAGAAGCAGCATGAAAGCCAGCTGCTTTGGCGCGGAAAGCCTCCTCAACCGCTGCCGCAAACCGTCCTTATCAAAGTGGAGGGCCACGCATTACCTCTCCCTCTACGACGGGCCCGACGAGGATCTCGACGAACTCTTCCGCGAGGCCATGATCGCTTGCTTCAGCGCTTGCGCTCAATGATGTTGCCGATCTCAGTACGTTCGTCCGCTAACAGGCGAGGCTAGCTGGGTCGCAGTTGTTCAAATGCGGCTAACTCTTGTTATGCGAAAGGTCTCAAGAAACTGATCGGCACATCGCCTCGGAGTGTCAGGGGGGCCCAGGAATCGCAACCTTGTTCGGGCAACGCGAAGGCCCTGCGCCGTGCAGAAGCGTGTGAAGCCTACTAGCTTCCCTCCAATTCACGATGGGCGGTGACATAGGTGCGAGAGTCGCCACCGTCAAGCAGAGCGCCCATCATTCCCAAAATGTGCCCTGTGGGCCTGCAACGCCTCGAACAGCACCTTGGGTGGCGTCGAGCCATTCAAAGACGTTGGCTGGGAGGGGACCGGAGTTTGGGCACGTCAACGCATGCCTCAAGGTCGCTATGCTCCGCCTTTTGGTTGGCTTGAAACGTTCTTCATCTCTGATCACAATACT
>DATFXD010000161.1:0-10088 GCA_035258605.1 Hyphomicrobiaceae bacterium
CAGTCAGGGCGCGTACCGCGCGAGAAGACTGCCCTTAATGCCCTAGTCTCAGACTTCCGGCTAAGTTGAACCCGTAGCGGCTCTAGGGTCTATGAAACACATGGGCTCCCAGGTGATCCGCCATGAAGCTTTTATCAACGATTACGTGTCCCCAGTGCGGCCATGCCTCAACCGAGACAATGCCGACCGACGCCTGTCAGTATCTCTACCTCTGCAAGGGCTGCGGGCACCAGATGAAGCCGAAGAAGGGCAGCTGCTGCGTCTTCTGCTCCTATGGCGACGTGCCTTGCCCTTCGATGCAGGAAGAGCCGGGCCAGTAGCGCTTCGCGTATCGGTGGTGGCGAGAGGCACGCAGCAGGTCGACGCAGCCAGCGACGCGAACGGCGTGTGAGAATGCGATTGTCGGCTCGAAGCGGCTCGGCGCCGTCGCGCTGGGAAGCTACATCCGCTCACTCGACGCCGCACCTCTAGGTGCCGAGTAGATCGCGGAGCCCGCGCTGACGACGCCGGAGGCGGAGCTTACGCGCGCATCGCCGAGGCCGCAACCCGCATCACGCCGGACAGCGCTGCAACAAAGGGCGATCGCGGTTCAGTTCGCGGGGAACCAGCGAACTCGACTTGAGCGTTATCAACAAGATCCGCAACGCCAAGGCCTCTTTGGGTCGGTTCCTGCGCGCCGCGCGCCCCGCGTTGAGAGGCCGATTCAGCAGATTTTTCGACCTTGCGCGATCACGGCGGGCCGCCATCAAATCACCTCAAACCACGCTTTGGCACGATCGCGTGGCGTCGGGCAGCAGCGGCGAGGTGGCGGGGCAACGACCATTTGAATGCGCTGATGGTGGGAGCGCTGTTGCCGATGCAGAGGTGATGGCGCTTGCGCGGTAGGTAACGAAGGTCGTTGCGGTGGACCGAGAGAATGAAATCCGAGTGGCAAGCACGATCAAGACGGGGGGCGGGAGCCCAACAGCCTGTGCCTAAAGGCCGGGGCAATGGAGACTCTAGCCAGGCCATTAGGCAATGGGAGACGGTTGAATTCTGGGATATTTCGGCAGTCAAACCGGATGACAGAGACCATCAACATGCCGCGCATCACCGACCCCGATGAGATTTGCCGGGTGGCCAAGGAGGCCTTGCAGGCTGCGGACAAGGCGACAGAGCGGGGTGAATGTTTCGGGCTTACGCTCGAGGCCTACTGCGCCATCGCCGACATGATCGAGATGGAAAAGCTGGAGCTCAATAGCAAGCGTGCAACGCTTGCCAACGTCCGAAAACGCTTGCAGGCGCGAGAGGTAAGCCCTCGCCGAGTGCGCGAGCTGCGCCAGCAGGAGGCGGTCCTCAAGCGGGAGATCACCGAGCTTGAGGCGCGGACAAAAAGGGAGGCAGCGCTCAGCTTCCGCGCCACGCCAGAGGGGCGTGCGCCTCTTCAACGTTGCCGGCTTCAAGCTCGTTGATGCAATGTGAGGACGTGCTCATTTGAGCCGGTCTCGCCCTATTTTTGGGCGCGCGTCCAATGCCCGAACGCGGGCGAGCTCCGCGACCCCGCCGCGTTGATGAACAGGCGGTCTCCCCTGGAATGGCGGTCGGACGCTGGCGGCGGCCAACCCTGATTTGGCTCGGCAGCACTGTTGCGCTTTCAGGGCAGATGTTCTTTGGGTTTTTTGCGGCTCTCAATCGCTGTGTTAGGGTGGCGCCGGAGAGGTGCAATGATCGGCAACCGAGATGGCGCGCTAAAGCAACGGCGGATCCTGGTCACCGGGGCGGCGGGCTTTATCGGGTTTCACACCTGCAGCAGGCTGATCGCCGCCGGCGCCCGCGTGCTGGGGCTCGACGACCTCAACACTTACTATGATCTCACCCTGAAGCAGGCGCGCCTGGCGCGGCTCGACGGCGGCGCCGGCTTTGCGTTCGAGCGCTGCGATGTCGCCGACCAGCAACGCGTCAGCGCGTTGATGGCGACGTTCAAGCCGGACTATGTCGTGCACCTGGCCGCGCAGGCGGGTGTGCGCTATTCGCTCAGCGCTCCTGCCGCCTATACCCGCTCCAACGTCGATGGCTTTCTCGCCATTCTGGAAGCCTGCCGTGCGCAGCCGGTGCAGCACCTGCTCTACGCCTCCTCGAGCTCGGTCTATGGCGGCAATAGCAAGGTGCCCTTTTGCGAGACCGATGCTGTCGACGATCCCCGTTCGCTCTACGCCGTGACCAAGCGCGCCAACGAGCTGATGGCCCATACCTATGCCCGTCTGTTCGCCATTCCGAGCACGGGCTTGCGCTTCTTTACCGTGTACGGACCCTTTGGGCGCCCGGACATGGCCTACTTTTCCTTCACCAAGGCGATCCTCGAGGGACGGGCGATCGACGTCTACAACCACGGCCGCATGCAGCGGGACTTCACTTATATTGACGATGTCGTCGAGGTGCTGGAGCGGCTTGTGCCACGCGCCCCGCTGCCGCCGGCCGGCGAGACCACGGGGTCGCAATGGGTTCCGCACCGGCTCTACAATGTCGGCAACCAGACCCCGATTGCGCTCGGCGCATTCATTGCCGTGATCGAGGCGGCCGTTGGGCGCAAGGCGGTCCTCAACATGCTGCCGATGCAACCCGGTGACGTGCCCGTTACTTACGCCAACGTCGATCGCCTGATTGCCGACGTCGGCTTCTCGCCGTCGACGCCGATTGCCGAGGGCATGCGACGCTTCGTGGCCTGGTATCGCGCGTTCTACGGCGCTGACGGCGCCGCCACGGGTAGCGCACCCTGAGACGGCCGGTGACGTCGGCGCCGCCCTGGGCACGGGGCGATCCAGGACGCAAGGGGCAGCGGCTTGGCGCTGGGCGCACGGCGCCCCCGGTTACTCCACGAAATTCGCGGGGGCTCCCCGCGCCCAAAAAAACTTTCAGGGCGCGCACACACAGCCACTGCGGCGGCGCCAAGGTTGGTGGCTCGCGCGGGGTGGGCTCGGCCGGTGGCGCCGGGCCGCGCTGGCTCACAGCAAGAATTTGCGGATACGTGCGCTCATGAGGTCGATCAGCATCACCGTGATCACGACGATGATGACGATGGTCGCGGTCTCCGCGTACTGGAAGGCGCGGATGTTTTCGTAAAGCGACTGGCCGATGCCGCCAGCGCCGACGATGCCCAGCACCGTCGCCGAGCGTACATTGGTTTCGAAGCGATAGAGCGTGAACGAGCTCCACAGCGGCATCACCTGCGGCACGACGCCAAAGATCACTTCCTGCAGGCGATTGGCGCCGGTCGCGCGGATGCCTTCGACCGGCCGCGGGTCGATTGCTTCTACCGCCTCGGAAAACAGCTTGGCGACGATGCCGATATTGTGGATCGTCAGCGCCAGGATGCCGGCCAACGGCCCGAGCCCGACCGCAACCACGAACAGCAGCGCGAACACGATCTCATTGATCGCCCGGCAGGCATCCATCAGGCGGCGCACTGGCTGCACGACCCATTGCGGACACACGTTGGCGGCGCTCAGGATTGCAAACGGCATGCCGAACACCACCGCCAATGCCGTGCCCCACAGGGCCATCTGCACGGTCTCCAGCATCTGCAAGGTGTAGCTCGGCCAATCGCGCAGGCTCGGGCGCATGAAGCCGGAAGCGAACTCGGCCATGTTGCGCCAGTCGGTAATGAGGCCGCCGATCTTGTACATCTCGACCGGACCCCAGCTCCAGGCCAGCAGCGCGGCGATGGCAAGCCAGATGATCCAGCCACGGGCGCGCTCCGATAGGGGCCGGCGCGGGATGGCTATACTGGGCTCGCGCGCGTGGCCCGGAACCTCGGCGGTCAGCGACATGTCAGCTCCCGTTGCAATATAGGCGCACGGCGCAGACCATGTTTGCGCCGCGCGCCAGGCTTGTCGTGACCCCAGGGTCACTTCGTGGCGGCGATCTTCTTGCCCAGCTCGTCGAACTGTTTTTGCAGCTCGGCAACCTGCGCGCTTTTGTCGGCCTCGGCCACGCTGGTGTCGGCCTTGAGCTTCGCCAACGCCTTGTTGACCTCCATCTGCCGGATCGGCAGCAGCTGATTGTTGTCGGACTTCTTAAAGGGTGCCCATTGCAGCCCGGCCAGCACCTTCTTCTCCTCCTCGTTATTGGTGGCGTAGCTGAAGATGAAGTCGGCGATCTTCTTCTTCAGGCCGGCATCGAGGTCCTTGCGCCACACCAAGGGATCGGAGGGGATCAGCGGCGAGGTCCAAATCACGCGGATTTCCTTGGCCTTGTCGGGTGCGGTCTTGGCCAGGCGCTGCAGATTTTCGTTGTTGTTGGTGGCGGCCTGCACCAACTTGTTGGCGACCGCCAGGGCGTTGGCCTCGTGGTTGGCGTTGCGCACGGTCTTGAAACATTTCTTGGGATCGATGCTGCGCGCCGAGAAGATGAAGGTGGTCGGCACCAGGAAGCCCGAGGTCGAGTTCGGATCGCCGATGCCGAAGTCGAGGCTGGCGTCGCACTTCAAGACATCCTCGAGCGTCTTGAGCGGGCTGTCCTTGTGCACGATGATGTGCGACCAGTAGCCGGGATTGCCGTCCTTATCGACCGTCTGCGCAAAGATCTCGCCGCCGGCGCGGTCGACGGCCTCCATCGCCGACTTGTTGCCGAACCAGGCGACCTGCACCTTGTTGAAGCGCATGGCCTCGATCACGCCGGCATAGTCGGAGGCGTAGAAGGCTTTGATGTTGAGGCCCGTCTGCTTGGTCATGTCGGCCAGGAACGGTTCCCAGATGGCTTTCAGATTGGTGGTCGTTTCCGTCGAGATGATGCCAAAGTTGACGTCCTCGGCCGCAGCCGCAGGTGTGATTGCCAGCGTAACCGCAATCGATGCCGCCATCAGTGGGCGAAGCATGTGCATACTCCTTGCCTGTCTTGCTCAGTTTCTCGCTCAGTGCCTGCCGAACCAGGGGTCCGGAAGAAGGGAGATCGTGCTCACGCCGGCGCGGCGGCAGTAGCGCTCGGCCATTGGCCTTCGCCATCGAGGCCGTGCGCGAGGCCGTTGGCGGGGCGATTGCCCGGCGCCGCCGGCAGAAACAACTCCTCGCTTTCGGCACCGTAGAGTTCGCTCAGGAAGCCCGGCGTCAGGGCGTCGCTCGGCCCGTCGTAGACGATACGGCCATCGCGCAGCGCCAGGGTGCGCGGACAATAGCGCAGCGCGTATTCGACCTGATGCAGGGAAACCAGCACGGTGATGTTGTCTTCGCGGTTCAGCGCGGCGAGGATGTCCATGACGCGGCGCGCGGCCCTGGGATCGAGCGACGCGATCGGCTCGTCGGCGATCAAGACGTTGGCGCCCTGCACCAGGGTCCTGGCGATGGCGGCGCGCTGCTGCTGACCGCCGGACAGTTCCGAGCCACGCTTCAAGGCGTGTTCGGCAATGGCGACCCGCGCCAGCGCCTGCATTGCGCGCAACTTTTCGGCGCTGCGAAAACGCGCCAGCGTGCCGCGCCAGCCGGGAATTTGGCCGAGCAGCCCGAGGCAGACATTGGTCAGCACCGACAGTCGCGGAACCAGGTTGAATTGCTGAAAGATGATCGCCATGCGGGCTCTAAGCCGCGAAGCCGAGGCGCAAATGCGGCCGCCCTCTTGGATCGGCTCACCGAGCACCCGGATGCTGCCGCCGGCGTCGGTGGCGGGGCGAGGCCCGGGCCGATCGATGGTGACGAGGCCGGCAATGGCGCGAATCAAGGTCGATTTGCCGGACCCCGAGGCGCCGATCAAGGCCACCATCTCGCCGGCTTCGATGCTGAACGAGATGTCCCGCAGCACCGGCGTTCCAGCGCGGAAGGACTTCTCGATGCCGATCACCTCGATGGCTGCGCTGGCCAATCTGCTGTCCCCTGACTGCCGCCGCCCACTGGCGCCCGCACACCTAGCGATGCGCCGCGACAAGCAAGCCACGCCATGATGACAAGTGTGTAACAACGTCAGGGCCAACGCCGCAAAACGTCACAAAAGTTTTAAGTAGCCTCGCTATGAGCCGAGCATGGCGAGGGCTGAGGCGAACGGCAGCGGCGCTATTGCAGCCGACAGCGACCGGCGTCGGGCACTCATGGGCGTGTGCGCGGATGCGACCGAGGCCGAACTCGAATCGGCGCTGGCGACGCTTGGCGAATTGCCGGCGGTGGAAGAGCTCAGACCGCCACAGACCGGACTGGTGATGCTGCGCGGCCGCATCGGCGCCAGCGGTCAACCGTTCAACCTGGGTGAGGCGATCGTGACGCGGGCCACCGTGCGTCTTGGCACCGGTCGCATGGGGTTTTCCTATCTTCTTGGTCGTTCGCATCGCCGGGCCCGGTTGGCCGCGCTGGTCGACGCGCTCGGGCAGGACGCCGACTACCACGCCAGGCTCGAGGCGAGCCTGGTGGCGCCGGTCGAGGCGCGCGTCGCAGCCGAGGCGGCCCGGGTGCGGGTGGCCACGGCGGCCACCAAGGTCGAGTTCTTCACCCTGGTCCGCGGCGAGGATTGAGGCATGTGGCAACCGGGCTTTGGCGATGCCGTGCGCCAATCGCAATCGACGTTTCGTCTGGCGCTGGCCGCCATGGCGCGGCCCGGCAGCATTGAAAATTGCAACCCGCAGCTGCTGCCGCCACCGCCGCTCAGCGCGCCAGCCGCGGCGCTGCTTTTGACCTTGGCGGATTTCGAGACCCCGGTGTGGCTCGATCATCAGCTGGCGGAAAGCCCCGAGGTTGCCGACTTTGTGCGCTTTCACACCGGTGCCAGGCTGGTGGCCTCGCCGGCCGCGGCGGCGTTCGCGGTCGTTGCCGATGCCGCGCGGCTGCCGCCGCTGGGCGGCTTTCAGCAGGGCACGCCCGAGTATCCGGACCGTTCCACCACCATCCTCATGCAAGTTGCAACCTTGGAGGCCCGCGGCTGGCGGCTCGAGGGGCCGGGCATTCCGCACGCGGCCCGCTTGCGCGCCGCACCGGTGCCCAGCCAGTTCTTGTCCGAGCTGGCGCGCAACCGCTCCCGCTTCCCCCGTGGGGTCGATATTTTTTTCATCACGCCCAACGCCATTGCGGCCTTGCCGCGCAGCGTACGCGTCGCGGAGGCGGCCTGATGTATGTTGCGGTCAAGGGCGGCGAGGCGGCGATTGCGGCGGCGCATGAACTACTGGCCCGCGAGCGGCGCGGCGACCCCAGCATACCGGAGATTTCCGTCGAGCAGGTGCGCGAGCAGCTCACACTTGCCGTCAATCGGGTGATGTGCGAGGCCTCTCTTTACGATCCCGATCTGGCGGCGCAAGCGGTGCTGCAGGCGCGCGGCGACCTGATCGAGGCCATCTTCCTGTTGCGCGCCTATCGCACGACCTTGCCCCGGCTCGGCTACGCGCAACCGGTCGATACCGGCGCCATGCAGCTCCGCCGCCGGATCTCGGCAACCTACAAGGATCTGCCGGGCGGCCAGCTGCTGGGTCCCACCTTCGATTATACGCATCGCCTGTTTGATCCCGGCTCGCCGGCGCCGGCGCCAAGCGAGCCTCGTGGGCGAGTACAGCCGGTGGCAGAGCCGACCCCGCACGTGACGGTGCTGCTCGATCGCGAGGGGTTGATCGAGGCCAACGCCACTGCCGATGCCAAACCCGTGGGCGACATCACCCGGGATCCGCTGGCGTTTCCGGCCGACCGGGATGTTCGCCTGCAGGGCCTGGCGCGCGCCGATGAAGGTTTCCTGCTCGGGCTTGCCTATTCGACCCAGCGCGGCTACGGCCGAACCCACCCGTTTGCGGGCGAGATCCGCATGGGCGAGGTCGAGGTGGCGTTCACGCCCGAGGAGCTCGGCTTCGAGGTTCCGCTCGGGCGCATTACCCTGACCGAATGCGAGATGGTGAACCAGTTCAGCGGTTCGGCACACGCGC
Organism: Hyphomicrobiaceae bacterium; assembly: GCA_035258605.1. Classification (GTDB taxonomy): domain Bacteria; phylum Pseudomonadota; class Alphaproteobacteria; order Rhizobiales; family Hyphomicrobiaceae; genus AWTP1-13. Next base: position 7,859 of record DATFXD010000161.1, read on the forward strand.
CACCGCAGTTCACGCGCGGCTATGGCCTGGCCTTTGGCCACTCCGAGCGCAAGGCGATGGTGATGGCGCTGTTGGATCGCGCGCTGCGCAGTCAGGACTTGGGCCAGGCGGCGAAAACACCGGCCCAGGACCCGGAATTCGTGCTGTCGCATTGCGACAACGTGCAGGCGAGCGGCTTCGTCGAGCACCTGAAGTTACCGCACTACGTTGACTTCCAGGCGGAGCTGGCGCTGCTGCGGCAGCTGCGCGCCGAATGGCTGCTGGCGCGCGGCGCGACCTGCGAGGCTAGCGAACCGGCGCCGGACAGCGACGGCGAGGCCGCCCGATGAGCACGCCGCCGGTCTACAACTTCGCCTATCTCGATGAACAGACCAAGCGCACCATCCGGCGCGCCATCCTCAAGGCGATCGCCATTCCGGGCTACCAGGTGCCGTTCCCCAGCCGCGAAATGCCGATGCCGTTCGGCTGGGGCACCGGCGGTGTGCAAGTGACGGCGTCAATCCTTGGCCCCAACGACGTGCTCAAGGTCATCGATCAGGGCGCCGACGACACCACCAACGCCGTCTCGATCCGGCATTTCTTCGCCCGCACCGCGGCTATTGCCACCACCACCCGGACCAGCGAGGCAACCATCATCCAGACCCGGCATCGCATTCCCGAGACCCCGCTCAAGGACGGCCAGATCCTCGTCTACCAGGTGCCGATCCCCGAGCCGTTGCGGTTCCTCGAGCCGCGCGAGACCGAGACCCGGCAGATGCACGCCCTGGCGGACTACGGCCTGATGCACGTCAAGCTCTATGAAGATATCGCCCGGCACGGGCACATCGCCACCACCTACGCTTATCCGGTCATGGTCGATCAGCGCTATCTGATGGATCCCTCGCCGACCCCGAAATTCGACAACCCGAAGATGCACATGTCGCCGGCGTTGCAGCTGTTCGGCGCCGGTCGTGAACAGCGCATCTATGCGCTGCCGCCCTACACGCGCGTCCTCAGTCTCGATTTCGAGGATCATCCCTTCGAGCGCACCCGCTTCACGGCACCCTGTGCGCTGTGCGGTGCCACCGACGCCTATCTGGATGAGGTCGTCACCGACGATCGGGGTGGGCGCATGTTCGTATGCTCGGACACGGACTACTGCGAGCGGCGGCGGCCGGCGCGGCAAGCCGGGGACGGCGGGGAGAGGGGCCATGAGCACCGCTGAGGTGCCGCTGATCAGCGCCGCGGGCCTCACCAAGTTCTACGGTGTGCGCGTCGGTTGTCTCGATGTCGACCTCGAGGCCTATGCCGGCGAGGTGTTGGCGGTGGTCGGCGAGTCGGGATCGGGCAAATCCACCCTGCTCTCGCTCTTGTCCACACAGCTGCGCCCGACCCGCGGCAGCGTCCACTTCCGCATGCGCGATGCCCTGGTGCGCGACCTGTTCCAGCTCGAGGAGGCGCAACGCCGCCTGCTGTCGCGCACCGATTGGGGGTTCGTGCACCAGGACGCCCGCTTGGGGTTGCGCATGAATGTTTCGGCGGGTGGCAATGTCGGCGAGCGGCTAATGGCGGTGGGCTGGCGCAACTACGCCAGCATCCGGCGCGAAGCCAGGCTTTGGCTGGCGCGGGTTGAGATCGACGGCGATCGCATCGACGATCTGCCGACCACGTTCTCCGGTGGTATGCGGCAACGCCTGCAGATCGCCAAGAATATGGTGAGCGCGCCGCGCCTGATTTTTATGGACGAACCAACCGGTGGTCTCGACGTGTCGGTGCAGGCGCGGTTGATCGACCTGATGCGCGGTCTGGTGGCCGACCACGGGCTGGCGGTCATCATCGTCACCCACGATTTGGCGGTGGCACGGCTGCTCTCGCACCGGATCATCGTCATGCGTTACGGGCGCGTGATCGAGACCGGTCTCACCGATCAGGTGCTCGATGATCCACGCGAACCCTACACGCAGCTGTTGGTGGCTTCGGATTTGCGTGGGTGAGGCATGCGCGCCGACGACAGCACCATGATCAGGCTCGACGGCGTTGACAAGACCTTCATCATGCACCTGCGTGCCGGCGCCGTGCTGCCGGTGCTGCGCGCGGTGAAGTTCGAAGTCAACGCCGGCGAGTGCCTGGTTCTGGACGGACCCTCCGGCAGCGGCAAGTCGTCGATTCTCAAAATGATCTTCGGCAACTACCGGGTCGATGCCGGCAGCATCCTGGTGCGCGATGGCGACGGCTGGAGCGATGTTGCGCG
>DATFXD010000162.1:0-15867 GCA_035258605.1 Hyphomicrobiaceae bacterium
GCTCCCGGGGCATGACAAACCAGGGCAATTGGTTTACCGGCGGCGAGGAAGGACTCGATCAGCTTGATCGAATTCTTATCTTCGGCGAGATCCCACATCGGGCCGTGGCCTCCCGGATAGAAGACAGTATCGAAGCTTTCCTGTTTGACACCGTCCAGGCGAACAGTTTTATCAAGCTGAGCTTCTGCAGCGGCATCTTTCTCGAACCGGCGTGTAAGTTCGGTCTGGAACTCGGCCTCGTTACTCTTGGGATCGAGCGGGGGACGCCCCCCTTTTGGGGAGGCAAGTGTGATCTCAGCCCCAGCGTCCTTAAAGACGTAGTAGGGAGCGGCGAGCTCCTCAAGCCAGAAACCGGTCTTGCGCCCCGTGTTTCCGAGCTGGTTGTGCGACGTGAGAACCATTAGCACTTTCATGGTTGGCTCCTATTGCTCGGTAAGTTTCATCAGAGGGCAAAAACAAGGGCGCGAAGTCTTCGGATCGATTTGCGCGATCTTCTGAAAGGAGTTGCGGCCGCGCGCAGCCCCGCATGGTGCCCACCCTTGTAGACCTTGTTGTCGTAGATGCTCATAGGATACGCGCCCTGCCCGCACCGCGTGAATCAGAGCAAGGCGAGTCATTGGACCTTCTGCGCGATACACTGGCTCACACCATCCGTGAAAACCCGGATATATCGATGGAAGGCCTACCACGTAAAAGCAGTGCACCGCCGATTACCCTCGGACCGGCGATCGTTCATCGCGAACTAGACCGCAGTGCCTTGCGCGGCGCAACAAGTGCACCGACGCAACGTCTGTTCAGGGTCATCTAGTGGCATGGCGGTCGCCTCGTCGGCACGGCAGTATCCGACCGAAGAGATCGGGACTGCGCTCGCCACGAAGCAAAAGTGTTGGAATGTCAATACGCGCAGCCATATCGCAGATAAATGGCGGAGAGACCTGGAAGAGGTAGCGTCGGCGATGGCGGCGTCTGTGTTGTCCGCCATCATTCTCTTTTCTAAGTCTGAGCCGCGCTAAGTGTCGGATAACGCAAAGAACAACAATTGCCGGAATCTTCCCATCCTCCTGTAGACTTTCGAGCCTGGCGTTAGTCGCCGTCCGACATCGTCCTCGCATCCGAGGAGGAGCTGCTCGGCGGTGAGTTCCGGGTTGAGCAGGGGGCCGCGATTCGCGGTGAAACCCTCTAACTTTTGAACTCTGGCGGCGCGACCAAGCCGCCGAATTCGCGCTCGATTAGCTCGGCGAGTGCAATCGTGGTGCAGTCCCCCAGATGGGGGCCGATGATATGCATGCCGATCGGCAGCCCCTAGTCGATGACGCGGATCAGCATCGCGGTCGCCGGCGGTCCCGCGAGCATCGCGATGCCATTCCACATGTTCTGATCCAAATAGGAGACCTCGGTGTCGTCGATCGATATGGGCCTCCCGTTCCTATCGCTATGGTCGTGCGCGAAGGCTGACGTGGGCGTGCTGGACACAACACCACGTCGCATTCGCGGAACAGCCGGTGCCACCCGTCGGCAATGCCAGTGCGAATGCGATCAGTCCTGGTCCATTTGCGATAGCTCATAACACTGCCGCGCAGGCGCACCGCAGCAGGCTGACATCGTCGGCTGCAACGTCGCGGCGGTGGACTGCCGGCGGGGCATACACGTCGTCCGGGAAAGTCGGCGCCCACAATCGCGAGCAGCTGCTCTGTAAAGACGCGACCGATGCGCGCCAGATCCGGCAAGAGCGGGCTGGTCCGGGCGACCTTGACGCCACGTCTCGCGAGGCGGTTCGCGATCTCGTCGAGTGCGGCGCGGACGCTGCCGGCAGTGGGCAGCAGCGGATGCTCAGTGAGGATGTCCCGCAAAGGCACGATGCCGTGGGTCGGCTTGTGAGCGACGACCCCACAAAAACTGGCCGGCACGCGCAGCGTGCCGTCAAGATCAGTGCCCAGTTCGACGGATATATACCCGGCCGCAAGAGCAGCCGCCGAGCCACCCGACGAACCCCCGGGCGTGCGGCCGGGATCCCAAGCATTGTTGGTGGTGCCATAGACCGAATGGTAGCTTTGCTTTTCGGCGAGCATCAGCGGCACGTTCGTCTTGCCGAATACGATCGCGCCGGCTGTCTTGAGCCTGGCAACCGCGACAGCATCCTCCAACACTGGGATACGCTCCGCCCCCGGAATGCCCCATGTGGTCGGGAGCCCGGCAACGTTGAAAGATTCTTTCACGATCATGGGCACGCCGAGCAGCGGGCCGCGTTCGCCGCGCGCCAGCGCCCGGTAGCCACGAGCAGACGAAGGCGTTCCTGCTCGCCACCGTCCCAATTCTCATTCCACCCAGGCCCGTCACTTCCGTTGTTCCAGCCTTGACCGTGGCTTAGATGACCGGCTTGGTCGACACCGGTTTCTGGTTGCTGTCTGGGATTTCAAGTGCGCCCCTCCTCACCCCAGTTCCGCCGCACAACTCGCAGAGCGCCGCAACTTGGACATCGTTGGGCCGGATAAGCATGATCGTCGCCAAGTTAAGTTCGAAGGAAATCCATGAAACGGCTTGTTGCGTTCGGAGCACTAGCGCATCTCGCCTTCGGACTGCTTTCAGAAGCGCACGCTGAACGAATCCGGCATCCCACCGGAGGGTATTCATTGGACTTCCCAAAGGGTTGGGTGATTGAAAAGAAGAAAAATACCTTCGCTCTTACACACTCTGATGGTTCATCGTTCGACGGTACACTTGCGCAACTGCCGCCCAATGCATCCCTAAAAGTGGCAGCTCTCATGGCGCGAGCTGCGGCTTTAGCCACAGGATTCTGCGGCAAAGAGCCGGCTACTGAATTTGAGCTTACTGGCCCTGGCTGGAATGGCAGCGGTTTCCACTGCAACAATCAAATCGACGGGAAATCTCGACTTACCCAAACCATCGGGTTCATTGCGAAGATCAACAACACCTTCTACCAGTTTTTCTTGTTTGTTCCGCGCCAGGACTGGGCTACTAACCGTGAGCACTATCTCGCCCTCTTCAAGAGCCTGCGCGTTGGCTCCTGACCAAACGCGGCAGCGGGCGATGACGGCAACGTTGCGGTTGTGGCCATTTGCTACTCGCCGTCGATCGCTACCCTAAGTCCGCGCGTCCTCAGTCATCGCGGCCGCCGTACATCGGACGCAGCACAGGCCGCCGATCCGTGTAGGGATCGTCGTCATAGCCTCCGAACCGTCGATACTCCCTCACATCTCTGGAATCCTGAAAGGGCCTCAGATATTCGCGACGATCGTCGTAGCCTTCGTAGGCGCGCCTGGGCGGCGCATCCACCGCATTGCGCGTATCCGGATACTGCTGCTCGAAGCGAGCACGATCATCATTGCCATCAGCGTTGTCATATCGTCCGCGCTGCTCGGCGTATGCTGCTTGCGGCATACGCGGCGGGACATAGGCGTCTCCCCGCCGCGCGACAACCGGGTCCTGACGCAGGGGCGGCGGCACGTTCATATTCGCGTGTGCAGGCGGACGCACCTTCGCGTGCCGCCTGCGCGGCGCGGGAGGTGGCACGCCATCATCGGCAGCCTTATGCGCTTCGGTATTGGTATTCGCATTGGCGCCCGCCTTAGGGCTGGTCGTGGACACCGGCTGTTTCGGTGCGTCGGAGACAGCGGCTTTGTCGGCAGTCTTGGGATTGATCAGCGTCACGGGCGAACTTGAGGATTCCCGTTCAGCTGCGGCGGCGGATTGCGTTTTTGCTGTCTCCAACAACGGATCCGCCGGCTGCTCTTTTGCCCCGTCCCTTGCCTCGGGCGCGGCCTTCGACGCATCGAACTCAACCGCAGCTTGGCGTTGCGCCACACTAGCCGCGGCCGCCGCGCTCTGCTCAGACTTTGGATCGAGCTTTTTTGCCACATACAGCGCCGTGGGAGCGGAAGGTTCAATCGACAGGCGGCCGACGTAGAAGGCAGCACCGGCCGTCAGCGCGAGCAAGAAGCCAATGCGGCGCCACGTCCATCGTTCACGCCGAGCGCTGTGCCACGTGAATGAGGAGGTTGGAAACTCAGCGCTCGACATCAGAGGTGAGCTCGCTTTTTTTTGGTAACTTTCGAAGTGCATTGAGTTGCCGTCACCTACTTCCAGTTGGATTGCCGTTAATTCTATTTGGACAGTTTGTGGCTCAGATAAAAACGGGCCGCTCCTGCTTCAGTTCCGAGTTGCACAATAGCCTCGGCAGCTTGTTGGAACAGCTCCCAGCATGATCTCAAGGGAATACGACAGAACGGCGCCATTCCGTCGCTGTTTTTCATGACCCGATGCTCCAGCTCAGCTCTAGCGGCCGCCGCAAATTAGTTGTGGGTACATGTCGTGCTGGGTCTGCAGCATTCGCAAGCCCACTGCGGCCGGGCGCAGCCGCTTGACGCCCAGGCATTAACGCTGGTCACTCGACAAGAATGCTACACAAGGTTTACGCAACGCACGTTGCAACCCCAGGCGGCGATCGCGCGAAAATGCCGCCTGATCGAAGGGCGGTGCTGGTGTGCCCTACCGCTGTTGGACGCTGAGCTTCGGCACCTGTGGCATGATGCAGGCACCGCGATGCGACCCTGGGCCGCCGCCGCTCATAGTTAGCGAAGCCCATCTGCACAACAACCACGACGGTTCTGGTCACAAGCAGCCAGCTGCGTGAGGCCATCCGAGCCGCTCGGCAGCAGGCGCGACAAATGGGCTTTGCGCCCCGCAAGGAACGCCCACAGCCGCGTCCTGTAGTCCGCACCGACCGCACCTTGCACCGAGGCTCTGGCCGCAAGCGCAGCGCGCCAGCGCGCCAGTTTCGGTCTGTCAGCCAGAATTCCAAAGTCGGCGATGGCGTCGAACACGTCGAAGTAGCGGAATACCGGGCCAAACACCGCATCGACCAGTGAGAACCTATCGCCGTCGAACCAAGGCGCCGCCGCCAGCCGGCCCTCGAGCCAAGCAAACCGATCTTGCAGCTGGGCACGCTTGGCGGCAAAGGCTTGGGCGTCGGACGCCGAGTAGAACCCGGCGATGTCATTGAGGATGTTTGAGCCGTACTCGATCATGGCCCGGTGTTGGGCGCGTCGTAATGGATCGGCAGGGTGCAAGGGCCGCGGCTGTGTGTCTTCGAGGTATTCGAGAATGACCGCGGATTCGAAGATTGGCGTGCTGCCGACCTTGAGCACCGGCGTTTTGCCAAGCGGCGAGAGCGCGGTGAACCACGCCGGCTTGTTGGCGAGATCGACGTAGACGCGCTCGAAGGCCACGCCTTTCTCGCCGAGCGCGATCAGTGCGCGCTGGACGTATGGGCAGAGGTGATGGCTGACGAGGGTGAGCGGCTGGGTCACGGGCTGTCCTTCGGTTAGGCGTTGAGCGAGCGGCAGTGATGCGGGCGCGCGCCCCGGCGACGGCGGGTGCCAGCGCATCGGCCCGGCATCGTGCCAGTTGTTGCGATTGCAACTACATAGTCAATGGTTGGTGCAATTGCAACAACTATGCTAGCATCGGCTATGGCCAGAAAGCTCTCGCCAGCGGCGGTCGATGCCTGGGCGCGGTTGCTCCGCGTCGAGCGCAAGCTGCTGGAGGCGGTCGAGGCCGACCTCAAGGCTGCCGGCCTGCCACCGCTGGTGTGGTACGATGTCGTGCTTGAGTTGGCGCGCGCGCCGGACGGGAGGTTGCGGCACCGCGACCTGCAAACCCGCATGCTACTTGCCAAATACAATCTGTCGCGGCTGATCGACCGCATGGCCGGCGACGGATTGGTGGCCCGGGTTCCGGTGGCAGAGGATGCGCGCGGGGCCTACATCGCCATTACTGAGGCGGGGCGGCGACTGCAACGGCGCATGTGGCCGGTTTATGCGCGCAGCATCGCCCGGCATTTTGCGCAACATCTCGACCACCACGATCTCGTTGAATTGGACCGCATGCTTGCCAAGCTGACGGCGGCGGGCGGATAAGCCGCAGGCTCATCCAGCGCGCTTCTGCGCGGCGCAGATTGGGCTTGCGAAAGGCACCCGAGCGCTGGATACAGCCGTCATGAAGTTCGCCACACCGCTTCCGATTGACGCGGTCCTCGACGCATTGCGCACGGCCGCGGTCGCCAATGCATCGGTCATCCTTGTGGCACCGCCCGGCGCCGGCAAAACCACGCGCGTGCCACTGGCATTGATGCACGAAAGCTGGCTCCAGGGTCAAAAGATCCTGGTGCTGGAACCGCGCCGCCTCGCTGCGCGCAGTGCCGCCGAGCGCATGGCACGCTCCCTGTCGGAGACGGTCGGCGAACGCATCGGATTGCACGCCCGCATGATCTCGAAATCGGGACCGAACACACGCATCGAAGTCGTCACTGAGGGGGTCTTCACCCGCATGATCCTCGACGACCCCGAGCTCACCGGCGTTGGCGCCGTGCTGTTCGACGAATTCCATGAGCGCTCGCTCGATGCCGACCTGGGACTTGCTCTGGCACTTGACTGCCAGCGCGGCTTGCGGCCCGAGCTGCGTATCGTGCCAATGTCGGCGACGCTTGACGATGCGCGGGTCTCGCGGCTGCTCGGCGCTGCTCCCGTCATCGCCAGCACCGGCCGCGCCTTCCCGGTCGAGACGCGTTATCTCGGCCGCGATAGCAGCGCGCGCATAGAGGAGCAAATGGTGGATGCGGTATTGCTGGGCTTGCGCGCCGACTCCGGCTCGATGCTGGCGTTTTTGCCGGGCCAGGGGGAAATCCGGCGCGTCGAGCAACGCCTGCGGGAGCGCATCAGCGATCCGAACATCGTACTTGCCCCCCTCTATGGCGCCATGGACAGCAAGGCGCAGGACCTCGCACTGGAGCCGGCGGCCGAGGGATTGCGCAAGGTGGTATTGGCGACCTCGATCGCGGAGACCTCGATCACCATCGAAGGAGTGCGAGTCGTCATCGACAGCGGCCTGGCGCGCGTGCCGCGCTTCGACCCGAACGTCGGCGTGACCCGGCTCGACACCGTGCGCGTGTCGCGCGCCGCCGCCGATCAGCGGCGGGGCCGCGCCGGCCGCACCGAGCCCGGCGTCTGCTATCGGCTATGGGACCAACCCCAGACCCAGAGTCTTGCGCCTTTCGCCGAGCCCGAGATCCGCGCCGCCGATCTTTCCGGCTTGGTACTCGACTGCGCGGAGTGGGGTACGCCCGATCCGCGCACGCTATCGTGGATCGATCCGCCGGCGGCCACCGCCATCGACGCCGCGCGCCAACAGCTGACCGAGCTGGAAGCGCTCGATGCCCAAGGCCGCATCACCAACATCGGCCGGCGGCTAAGATCGCTGCCATTGCCGCCGCGGCTCGCCCGCATGGCGCTTGCCGCGGCCGAGCTCGGCCACGCGCGGGAGGCAACCGAGATCGCCGCCGTGATCGTCGAGCGCGGGCTCGGTGGGAACGATGCCGATCTTGGCCATCGCTTGCAAGAATTCCGGCGTGATCGCTCTCGGCGCGCCAACGACATGCGAAAATTGGCGGCCGGGTGGGCCCGGGTGGCGAGCGCCGGGCGACCGCCACAACAGCCGCGCCAACAGCTGTCGCTGGCGCGGTTGCTGGCGCTTGCCTTTCCGGAGCGCATCGGCAAAGCCCGCGGCACAGGTGGCCAATTCCTCCTCGCCAATGGTCGCGGTGCCAACCTCGATGCGACGCATGGCCTGGCGCGATCGCCGTATCTCGTTGCTGCCGAGCTGGCGGGAACGGCGGCATCGACACGCATCCTGCTCGCGGCTGCGGCCGACGAGGCGGACATTGTTGCCGCCGCCGGCCACCGCATCTGTGAGCGGGATGACATCGAATTCGATCCAAGCACGGCTGCGCTCAGGTCGCGCCGGGTGCGCCGGCTGGACGCCATTGTGCTCACCAACGAGCCGCGCGCGCTGGCGGCAAGCGAGCAAACGGCGCGCCTATTGGCCGCTGGCATCGGCAGGCTCGGGTTGCAGCGCCTGCCCTGGAGCCCAGCCCAGAACCAGCTGCGCGACCGCGTAAAATTCTTGGCGGCGGCCGAGCCCCGCGACTGGCCGGACCTGAGCGATCAGGCGCTCACCCAGACGGTGGCGGAGTGGCTTGCCCCTTGTCTTGCCGGCAAGACCAAACTGTCCGAGGTTGGCGCCGCCGACCTCGGCCCGGGGCTTGATGCCCTGTTGCCATGGTCACTGAGACGGCGGTTGGAGGTCGAGGCTCCGACGCATTTCGTGGCCCCCACCGGCCATCGTCACACCATCGACTATCAGGCGGCGGGCGCGCCCGCCCTCTACATCCGGGTGCAGGAGCTGTTTGGGCTAACGCACCATCCCTCGATCGCCAATGGCAAGCTGCCGCTCACCCTCCATCTGCTGTCGCCGGCCCGGCGCCCGATTCAGATCACACGCGACCTGCCGGGCTTCTGGAAGGGATCGTGGGCCGCAGTCAAAGCCGAGATGAAGGGTCGCTATCCGCGCCACCCTTGGCCGGAGGACCCCGCCTCCGCCGCGCCAACGGCGCGCGCCAAGCCGCGCGGGAGCTAGCGGGCGAGAAGGTTGGATGATCCGGCCTCGGCGACGGTGCCGCATCAAGCCCTCATGCTGGTTTGGGAACCGTCAGATCGCCGCCGCCGAAATCGGTTGCGCGCTTAGCCAAACCCGGCAAGGTGCGCCCGAGCGGTCCAACGCGGCCGGTCGAGAGTCGGGCGTTGCGGGGGCGGAGACGCGGGTGCCATGCAATTTCATCTCAACGGCTTCAGAGCCGGCAATCCGGAAATCGCTGAGCCATCCGAGATGGCGCGGCCAGCGTGCAGCTCGGCCGCGCTGCCCGATCGGGTCGACGTCCTGATTGTCGGTTGCGGACCGGCCGGCTTGACCCTGGCCGCGCAGCTGGCGGCCTTTCCCGACATTCACACCCGGATTATCGAACAGAAGTCTGGCCCGCTGCTGCTCGGGCAGGCTGACGGTATTGCCTGCCGGACGATGGAGATGTTCGAGGCCTTCGGCTTCAGCGAGCGTGTCAAAAAAGAAGCCTACTGGATCAACGAGACAACGTTCTGGAAGCCCGACCAACGATCACCCGATAACATTGTCCGGTATGGCAGGGTTCAGGACGTCGAGGACGGGCTCTCCGAGTTTCCCCACGTCGTCTTAAACCAGGCACGGGTGCACGATTTTTACCTGGAGCTGATGCGCAATTCGCCGAACCGGCTGGAGCCCACCTACTCTCGGCGCCTGCTCGATGTGAGGATCGACACCGCAGCACAAGGCCGCATGCAGGCCTACCCGGTGAGCGTCAGGCTGGAGCGAACCGAACCCGATCACCAGGGACAGGTGGAAACGCTGAGCGCCCGCTACCTGGTCGGTTGCGACGGAGCGCGCAGCGCCGTGCGCCGCTCCCTCGGGCGGGCGCTGATTGGAGATTCGGCCAACCATGCCTGGGGTGTGATGGATGTGCTGGCGGTTACCGATTTCCCCGACATCCGTCGCAAGGCATTGATCCAGTCGGCGCGCGAGGGCAACATCATCCTCATTCCGCGCGAAGGCGGCTATCTGGTCCGCATCTATGTCGAGCTCGACAAGCTCAGTGGGGACCAACGGGTGTCGCACAGGAATATTACCCTAGACCACTTGATTGCGGCCGCGCGGCGGATTCTCACTCCCTATACGCTCGAGGTGAAGGAAGTTGCATGGTGGTCGGTCTACGACATCGGCCAACGGCTGTGCGACAAGTTCGACGACGTTGCCAAGGAAGAGGACGCAACGCTGCTGCCGCACGTGTTCATCGCCGGCGACGCCTGCCATACCCACAGTCCGAAGGCGGGCCAGGGCATGAACGTGTCCATGCAGGATGGCTTTAATCTGGGCTGGAAACTGGCATCGGTCCTGCAGGGACGGTGCGCGCCGCAGCTTCTACAGACCTACTCGGCGGAACGCCATGCCATCGCCAAGGAACTGATCGACTTCGATCGCGAGTGGACCAAAATGCTGAGCGCGCCCCTCACCTCCTCCTCCGCTTCCGGCCAGAACAACGTCGATCCCCTGGCGTTGCGGAATTATTTCGTCAAGCACGGGCACTACACCGCCGGCACGGCAACCAAATATCAGCCCTCGATCATCTCCGCCGAGCCGACCTATCAGCATTTGGCGCGTGGCCTGGTGATCGGCATGCGGTTTCATTCGGCACCGGTGATGCGGGTCGCCGACGCCAAACCGGTTTCCCTTGGCCACACCATCAAAGCGGATGGCCGCTGGCGTCTCATCGCTTTTTGCGACCGGGACGATCCGGCGGCACCGTCGTGTCGCATCAGGGGGCTGTGTGACTTTCTCGCGGCATCGCCGACATCTCCGATCCGGCGGTACACGCCGGCGCCGGCGGACCTCGATTCGGTGATCGATGTACGGGCGGTGTTTCAGCAGGACCATCGCCAGCTCGCGCTGGAGGCGATGCCGGCCTTGCTATTGCCGCGCAAGGGCCGCTTCGGGCTGCGCGACTATGAGAAGCTGTTCTGCGCCGACCTCAAAAGTGGCAACGACGTCTTCGACATGCGCGGCATCGACCGCGATCGCGGCTGCCTGGTCATCGTCAGACCCGACCAATACATTGCCCATGTGCTTCCGCTCGATGCCGTCGCGGAGCTGTCGGCGTTCTTCGAGCGGTTCATGCGGCAAAGCAATTGACGGCGTCCGCCGCCGTCATGTTGCAACCCGCGAGCGCTGGCCGCGACCGCGCAAGCCGCGCGACCACCACGTGGCGACGGCCTGATCAGCCCCGAACCGCGCCTGGGGGGGCCGGGGCTGCCATGGCTGCAGCCCGAGCGCGCGGCGCCTTGACATGGCGCACCAAGCCATCCGACCTTGAACGGCCACCGCACAGGTAAAACCTTCGCGCCTCGGCGAACTGAACTTGGGGGCCTTGGCATGCGAATTACCGATATCCTGGTGCATCCCATGGCGATGCCCGCCGAGCGGGTGCGCTGGACCGCGCAAGAGATCACGCGACGGGTGGAGCTGACCCTGGTCGAGGTGCGCACCGATGCCGGCATCGTCGGCCTCGGGGAAATCTCGAGCGGCCCGCAGGCGGTCGTATGCAAGTTGCTGACGGAGGTCCTGCCCGTGATCAAAGGCATGGATCCACTCGCCATCGATGCGGTGTGGAACCGGCTGTTCTCGATCACCGTGCCGCGGCCGGGCGGGCTCGGCGGCTGGGATGGCCTGCCAGCGCCCCTGGCGCGCAGGGAACGGCCGCAGTTCATGGCGGCGATGGCGGGTATAGACATCGCGCTTTGGGACATCGCCGGTAAGGCGGCGAACCAGCCGGTGTTCCGCCTGTTGGGCGGAACCCACACCGATGTCCACACCTACGCTGTGGGTGGGTTCTACGACGAGCGGGCACCGCTGTTGGCCTGCGCCGAGGAGTTGGCGGGCTTCGTTGCCAACGGCTTTCGCGCCGTCAAGCTCAAATCCGGGGCCTATTCCATTGCCGATGAGGTCGCGCGCGCCCGGGCCGTGCGCGCGGCGATCGGACCCGACATCCAGTTCATGCTCGACCTGAACGCGCCTTACGACGTCGACAGCTGCATCCGCTTCGCAGGCGAGGTTGCGCCCTACCACATCTATTGGCTGGAAGAGCCGCTACACTGGTATTTACAGCCGCCCGACTACGTCACCTTGGCGAAAGCCATCCCGATCCCGCTGGCACACGGCGAGCGCGAATGGCACCGGTTCACGGTGCGGGACTTCATCGACGCCGGTGCCATCGGCTTCGTTCAATTTGACTGCACGCGCTATGCGGGTTTTAGCGAAGCGCTTCGCATCGCCAGGCATGCGCGCGACAAGGGCGTGCTCATTGCACCGCACTCGGCGGCGCACATTCAGGCGCACATTGTTTCGGCATTCGGCGCGGCCGCGTTCGGCGCCGAGTCGTCCGGGGACCACAGAAATCATCCGATCCACCATCGCATCTTTGGCGGTGGCGCCGCAGCAAAAGGCGGTCGCGTGTACCTGTCTGAGGCGCCGGGCTTCGGCCTCGAGGTGGATTGGAAGGCGGTGAAGGCGCTAAGGTCGTAGGCACGGATTTCGATTGGCATCCGCTGCAACGGCCGCGAGCGCAGGGCGAGCAAACGCACAGGAGGATCGAGGCAATGGCATACGAGCACATCATGGTCGAGCGCGAGGACGGCGTCGGCATTATCACGCTCAACCGGCCGGAAGTCCTCAACGCCATGAACCGCAAGCTTGGCAGCGAGTTGCTCGATGCGGTGCAAAGCCTCGATGGCGACGATGCGATCGGCTGCCTCGTCATCACCGGTGCCGGCGACAAAGCGTTCTCGGCGGGAGGCGACATCAAGGAGCAGGTGGAAGATGACAAGCGCTACACCCGCGAGCAGCAAGACCGCATGGGCAATCCTCGGCGCACGCTTGATATCTCCGTCTGCGCCAAGCCGACCATTGGCATGATCAACGGCCTAGCCTACGGCGGCGCCGCCGTGCTCGCCTCGGCGTTGGACATTAGGGTCGGGTGCGAGAGCTCGCGTTTTCGTTTCCTGGCTGCGGCCTACGGCAGGATCAACGCCACCTGGTCGCTCGGCAGCCAAATCGGCTGGCCGCAAGCCAAGGAGCTGCTGTTCACCGCGCGCATTGTCGAGGCCGAAGAGGCCTATCGCATCGGCTTGCTCAATCATTTGGTGCCGAAAAGCCAACTTCGGGCCAAGACGATGGAGATCGCCAACATGATCGCCAACAACCACCGTGGTGCGGTGCAGGGGGTAAAGGCGCTGCTGCTGGAGCAGCAGGCGGAGAGCCTGGTCGGGCGCTGGTCGGCCGAACACCGCTACACGACGCAGGTGATGCGCAATGCCAGGGCCAAGGACGCATTCCCTGAGTTCCTGGCGCGCAAGGGGATCTCGGCGTCCTGAAGCATTTCCTCGACACGGCGCGATTCAGAAATTTTGGCGTCGGGAAGGTCGGCCCATGACCAAGCACGGTATCGGTAGCTCACCGCGGCGCCGCGAAGACCATCGACTGGTTGCCGGCGCCGGCACCTTCGGCGACGACTTCGCCTTTCCCGGGCAGACATTTGCCGCGATCGCGCGCTCTCCGCATGCCCACGCCGTCATCCGGCGCATCGATACCACGAAAGCTTGTGGGGTGCCGGGGGTGGTGGCGGTGCTGACGGCGGCCGATTATCTGGCCGATGGGCTGCAGCCGCTTGTCCACTCACCATTCACGATTAGCCCGCCGGACATTACGCTGCGCAATCGCGACGACAAGCCGGTGTTCATCGCACCGCACTACCCGCTGGCGGTCGACCGGGCGCGGTTCGTCGGCGAGGGCGTTGCCATGGTCGTGGCCGAAACCCTGGCGACGGCGCAGGCGGCCGCTGACCTGGTCGAGGTCGAATACGAGGTGCTTGCGGCCAGTGCCGAAGGCGTCGACGCAGCCAAACCCGAGGCGGTGCGCATCTGGCCGGAGATGGCGTCCAACGTCGCGCTTGATGCCGAGGTCGGCGATGCGGCTGCCACCAATGCGGCATTCGAGCGGGCGGCCTTCGTCGTTAGCCTCGAAACAAAAATTCCGCGCGTCACCGGCGTCACCATGGAAGTCAGGACGGCGCTGGCGGTATGTGACCCGGATGCTGGCAAGATCACCCTTTATGCGGGTGGCGGTGGCGTGGTTCGCCCCAAAATGGATCTGGCCCACATGCTCGGCCTCGAGCCGGCCTTGGTACGCGTGATCGCCAAGGACGTCGGCGGCAATTTCGGCACGCGCAATAACTCCTATCCGGAATTTGCGCTCGTCGCATGGGCCGCGCGCCGCTTACGACGGCCGGTCAAGTGGACCGGTGATCGCACCGAGTCGTTCCTCAGCGATTATCATGGCCGCGACCTGACGGTGTCGGCAGAGCTGGCCCTCGACACCTCGGGCAAATTCCTGGCGCTGCGCGCCTCCAATCTCAGCAATATCGGCGCCTACGCGATTTCCTTCGTGCCTTTAACCAAGGGCACCGAATTGATGTCGAGTATCTACCACGTGCCAACGGTGTCGGTGCGCGCGCGTGCCGTCTACTCCAATTCTTCACCGACCACGCCCTACCGCAGCGCTGGGCGGCCCGAGGTCATGTTCGTGATCGAGCGGCTTATTGATCGCGCCGCGCAAACGTGCGGCTTCGATCGCATTGCTCTGCGTCGCATCAATCTCATTCCTGCGCACGCGTTGCCCTACGTCAATGCCTTTGGCATGACCTATGACAGCGGCCTCTACCAGAAAGTGTTCGATGCGGCGCTGGCGCTCGCCGACTGGAGCGGTTTTGAATCGCGCCGCGCAAGCTCCAGGGCGAACGGCTTCTATCGCGGCATTGGCACCGGCTGCTACATAGAATCGGCGAGCGGTGCGCCGCACGAGCGGGCAACGGTGAAGATCGGATCCAATAACACCGTCACCGTGACCATTGGCACGCTTTCGGCTGGGCAGGGCCACGAGACGAGCTTTGCGCAATTGGTCGGCGCCTGGCTGGGGGTGGCGCCGGAAGCGGTGACCCTGGTCACCGGCGATACCGACGTGATCAGCGTCGGCGGCGGCTCCCATTCCGGACGGTCGATGCGGCATGCCGCGACAACGATCCGGCACGCAAGCAACGCCATTATTGCCAGGGGCACCCGAATTGCGGCCTGCCTGCTCGGCTGCACGGAGGCCGACATCGCCTTCGCCAACGGCACCTTTCGCCGCCTCGGTTCAAACCGGTCCATCGATCTGTTCGAGGTTGCAGCGGCGGCCGCCGCCGGCGGCGAGCTGCCGGAAGACTTGCGTGGCGCGCTGCAGGCAACCGGCGATGTCGATAGTCGCGTCTCGTCCTTTCCGTACGGATGTCATGTCGCCGAAGTCGAGATCGACGTTGACACCGGTGCCGTCAGGCTGGCGCGCTATAGCGCCATCGATGACGTCGGCTGCGCCGTAAATCCGATGATCGTGGAGGGTCAGACCCACGGCGCAATTGCCCAAGGGGTTGGTGAAGCGCTGATGGAACGGTGCGTCTATGACCCGGCGGGACAGCTTCTGACCGCATCGTTTATGGACTACGCGATGCCGCGCGCAAGCGATCTGCCGATGTTTGCAACCGCAATCAGCGAGGTGCCATCAACGACGCATCCGCTCGGCCTGCGCGGCGGCGGTGAAGGTGGAATTACACCGGCATTGGGGGTGATCGCCAACGCCATCGTGGATGGGTTGCGCGAATTCGGGGTGACGCATGTCGAGCTGCCCGCGACACCGGAGCGCATCTGGCGTACCATTGAACAAGCGCGCGCGGCATCTTGAAAGGCGAACCGGGCAATGGTGGCCGCAGCGGCCATTGTGGCGCAACGGCCATTTACCTTGCTGGCTGAGATCATGGCGCGCCCAGGCTCGGGGATTGGGACGCGGCAACCGACCAAGTCCTGCTCGGCGGTTGGCGTGGCATCGCGGGCGGTGGAGCAACGATTTAGCGCAAAGGCCTCCAAGGTAACTGGCAGCACGCAAACGGGAGACTGGCATGGCCAATCAAATCACCTACCAGGTCGTCGAGGGCTGGGAACAATTGCCCAAGGGCTTTGCGCATCGCGACGTCGCCGGCGTCGCGGTCGATCAGGAAGATCGTGTGTTTCTGATTTGCCGCGGCGAGCACCCGGTGATCGTCTATGACCGCATGGGCAATTTCCTACGCACCTGGGGCAAGGGCGATTTCTCCTTGCGCACGCATGGCATCTACGTCGCACCCAACGGCTCCATTTTTGCCACCGACGACGGCAACCACACGGTTCGCCAATTCACCCCCGAAGGCCGACTGCTGATGACCATGGGCACCTTGAACGTACCCTCCGACACCGGCTATGACGGCAAGACCACGGCATCGATCAAACGCGCTGGGCCGCCGTTCAACCGTCC
>DATFXD010000163.1:0-2043 GCA_035258605.1 Hyphomicrobiaceae bacterium
CAGCTGCGACCGAGCGGGGGCGAGGTGCACCTCGACGGCCGTCCGGTGACGGGCATGCGGCCCTGCGACCTCAATCGGCTCGGCGTAAGCCGGACCTTTCAGCTCCTGCAAGTGTTTCCTCAATTGACCGTGCGCGAGAACCTCATCCTGGCGGGCCAAGAGCACAGGGGCGGCATGCTCTCGCGGCTCATTGGCCCACGCGATGCCGGCCTTTCCGCCTCCGCCGACCGGATGCTCGACTTCTTCCGCCTAACCCATCTGGGTGGCGAGCTGGC
This sequence comes from Hyphomicrobiaceae bacterium, assembly GCA_035258605.1. Classification (GTDB taxonomy): domain Bacteria; phylum Pseudomonadota; class Alphaproteobacteria; order Rhizobiales; family Hyphomicrobiaceae; genus AWTP1-13. The sequence goes on from DATFXD010000163.1 coordinate 276, forward strand.
GGCCGCCCTGAGCTATGGCCAGCAGAAGCTGCTCGACGTGGCAATGGCGTTCATGGCAGGCCCGCGGCTCGCCCTGCTCGACGAGCCGGCCGGTGGCGTCAATCTTACAATGCTGGTCAGCCTGCGCGATCGACTGAGGGCGATCAACGTGGAGCAGGGATCGACCTTCGTAGTCATTGAGCACAACATGGACTTCGTCATGGCACTGTGCAATCGCATCCTCGTGCTCGCCGAGGGCCGCGTCATTGCCGAGGGCGATCCCGCGTACGTGCGCCGCGATGCCAAAGTGATCGAGGCGTATCTTGGCCGCTAATGTGATCTTGCGCCTCGAGAATGTTGTCGCTGGTTACGGCAGGGAGACAATCCTTAACGGGCTTTCTTTCGCCGCGCGGCGCGGCGCCATCACCACCGTGATCGGCCCGAACGGTGCCGGCAAGTCAACGGCCTTCAAGGCCTCTTTCGGCATGTTGCCGGTGCGGGCAGGTCGCATTTTCTTCGATGGCCGCGAGATCACCAACCATACCCCACGTCAGCTAATCGGCGATGGCATCTGTTACGTGCCGCAAGGTCGCAACATCTTCCCCGAGCTGTCCGTGCTGCACAATCTAGAGCTCGGCGGTATCGCAGCGCCAAAGGGCTTCGATCTCGCGTCGCACATGCAAGCAGCGATGGACCGGTTTCCGATGCTACGGCGCAAGGCCGGCGACCAAGCCTCGACGCTCTCCGGCGGCGAGCAGAAGATGCTGGAGATTGCACGCGGGCTGATACTTGAGCCAAAGCTGATGCTGATCGACGAGCCGTCCATTGGTCTGTCGCCGATCCTTGTGGCGGAGCTGTTTAACCTGATCCGCGACCTGCGTGCGCGCGGGATCACCGTGCTCATGATCGAGCAGAACGCCAAGCGCGCGCTCGAGCATTCCGACTATGGCATTGTGCTGGAGCTCGGCCGCACGCGCATCCAGGATCGGGCGGAGACAATCCTCGCCGATCCGCGAATCGGCCAGTTGTTTCTCGGCGGTGTGCTGGAGCGGGCGGCGGACGGCGTGCCATCGCTGCCCGCATCGCTCAACGTCGCCAATGTAGGAGAGCGCACCATGAATACCGTTGCGTCACGCAATATCAAGTTCGTCAGCCATTCGGATCTCTCTGGCCGCGGCGACGGCGTGCAGATCATGGTGCACCGTGGCTACGCTTATGTTGGCCACGGGTTCAGCAACGGCATCACCACTGTCGACGTGCGCGATGCCAACCACCCCAGGGTGGTGGACTTCATTGCTTGCCCGCCCGGCACGCGTGCCTTTCATCTGCAAACGCACGATGACCTGCTGCTGGCTGTGAATGCTCCGAGTGTGTGGACCATGCAGGAATTCCAAAACGAGAAGGCATATTTCGGCGGGTCACCGGCAGACAAGCTGAAGGACCAGAGTCGGTTCACCGCCGGCATCCGCGTTTACGATATCTCCAAGCCGGAAAAACCGGCTGAGATCGGTTTCATGCCGGTCGAGGGCCTAGGCCCCCACCGCATCTGGTATGCGGGCGGTCGCTACGCCTATGCGTCGATCCACTTCGCAGATTTCACAGACCATATCTTTGCGGTGATCGACATGTCCAACCCCACCAAACCCCACACAGTGGGTCGTTGGTGGATTCCTGGCATGTGGCGGGCAGGAGGCGAGACGCCGACCTGGCGCACAGGCAAGCGCTATGCACTTCACCACGGCCTCGTCACGGGCAATTTTGTGTATGCCGCCTGGCGCGACGGCGGCCT
>DATFXD010000164.1:0-22958 GCA_035258605.1 Hyphomicrobiaceae bacterium
GCGCTTGACATAGAATTTGCCGCGCGTGCGCTTATTGTCGGCACTGGTCTGCACAAACAGGCCCTTCATATCGCTCATTTGATTGAAGTAGCCGTTCACCTTTTGCACGAGATCGAGCTGCTTTTTGTCGAGCTGCTCGCCTACCACCGCTTCCTTGGCGACGGTCTGACTCCAGTTTGGTAGCGCGCCCACGGGGTTGGGCGGCGCGGCCTTTTTGCTGTCCTGGCCCGATGCGGCTTGAAAGGTCACGGCAACCGCCACCGCTGCGGCGAGCATCGCGCCAATCCGTGCATTCATCGAGCATCCCCCAAGGCGACCCCGCGCCGACGGCGCGGGCGATTCGGCCAATCCCAGTCCGTTTGTCCGAACATTGGGTCAAGATTGTGGGCGATGCAAGGTGCCAGCCCCAACTACCAGGCGGCGCGCACCGACGTCGGCGGGCCCAGCAGGATCTGACGGCGTCCGCCGTCGCCGACAGGGCCGATCACCTGCTCGCGCTCCATGCGCTCGATCAGGCTGGCGGCGCGATTGTAGCCGATGGCGAGCCGCCGCTGCAGGTAGCTGGTGGAGGGCTTGCCATCACGCATGACGATGCCGACGGCGCGGTCATAGAGCTCCTCGGCACGTTGCGTGGCATTGGCCGGCGCCGCCGCCTCGGGCGCGATCGGGTCGGTGATGCCCCCGACATAGGCGGGTGTGCCCTCGGCGCGCAGCCGGGCGGCTATGCCCTCGACCTCGTCGTCGGAAACCAACGCGCCATGCACCCGCGTCAGGCGATCGTTACCGCCCGACAACAGCATGTCACCCTGTCCCAACAGCTGTTCGGCCCCCTGGTCGTTGAGGATGGTGCGGCTGTCGAACTTGGAGGCGACCTTGAAACTGATCCGGGTCGGAAAGTTGGCCTTGATGGTGCCGGTGATGACGTCGACCGACGGGCGCTGCGTGGCCATGATCAGATGAATGCCGGCGGCGCGCGCCATCTGCGCGAGGCGCTGCACGGCGGCCTCGATCTCCTTGCCGGCGACCAGCATCAGGTCGGCAAATTCGTCGACCACCACCACGATATAGGGCAGCGGTGTCCCATGCTCCTCGCCGCCCGCGCGGCCGGCGGCCTGGCGGGCGCGGGCGTTGAAGGCCTCGATGCTGCGCACGCCCAGCTTCGCCATGCGCGCATAGCGGTCCTCCATCTCGCGCACCACCCAATTGAGCGCCGCAACCGCCTTGTCGGCATCGGTCACCACCGGGCACAGGAGGTGCGGGATGCCGTTGTAGACCGACAGCTCCAGCATCTTGGGGTCGATCATCAACAGCCGGCAGTCCTGCGGCGACAGGCGGTAGAGCAGCGACAGGATCATGGCGTTGATGCCGACCGACTTGCCGGCGCCGGTGGTGCCGGCGACCAACAGATGCGGCATGCGGGCGAGGTCGGCGATCACCGGGCCGCCGGCGATGCTCTTGCCCAGGGCCAGCGGCAGGCAGGCCGGCGACAGGCGAAAGGCCTCCGCCTCCACCAGCTCGCGCAAATACACCGTGTCGCGGCGCGGGTTCGGCAACTCGATGCCGATCACGTTGCGTCCAGGCACCACCGCCACCCGCACCGACACGGCACTCATCGAGCGGGCAATATCGTCGGCGAGCGCGATGACGCGTTGCGACTTGGTCCCGCGCGCGGGTTCGAACTCGAACAGGGTGACGACCGGACCAGGATTGATGCCCTTGATGTCGCCCTTGACCCCGAAATCGGCGAGTACGTCGCTTAACAGATGGGCATGGCCCATCAGCGCCGATTGGGTCAGCTGCTCGCCGGCCTTGGCGGCCGGCGGGCGCTTCAACAGGGTGACGGACGGCCGCCGATAGCCGACCGGCCCGGCGCAAAACGCGGGCTCGGCTAACGGCGCGGTGGGCGCCGCACTCAGCGCGGCCGGCGCCGCATTCAGCGCCGCCGGCGCCGTTGCGGCGCCGAGGTCAAGGTCCGCCAGTTTGCCGGCTGGCGCGAAGCGTTGGGCGATGGCCCGGCTGCTCGGATCGATGCTGTCCTCGAACGCCTCGCCGCGCGTGACGGTCGGCATTGCATCACCAACCGCCGGCGCCATGCGGTCGAGTGCGGGGACGATGCGCGGCAGGCCGCCGCGCATGCCATCGCCGCGGTACATCGGTGGCTCCCGCCGTGCCGGGGGCGCTCGGCTGCCGGCGCGCCGAGGCCGGTGGGTCGGCAGCTTCAGGCGGGCCGGCACCAGCGCGCGCGCCGCCCGGCGCGCGACGGCGGCAATGGCATTGAGCCCGGGGGTTGAGAGGATTTCGCGCCACTGCTGTGGCGAAAACCCGAGGCTGGCCTTGAGCGCGACGCCGCCGCCGGCCAACAGCAGCAGGCCCGCTAGCGGCGCCGCCTTGTCGGCATTGATGGGAAGGAAGGCGCTGGTCAATACGGTGAACGCCACATCGCCGATCACGCCGCCGTTGCCGTGATGCAGCGGCCAACCAGCGGTGATCGGCAGCGCCGACAGCGCGCCGGCAATGGCCACCATCCCCAACGGCGCCAGCGCGATCTTGCTGCGCCAGCGCGCCAGCGGTTCACCGCGCGCGAGGCTTGCCGCCCACATCAGGGGTGGCAGTACAACCAGGATCCCCGCCAGGCCCAGCAGTTGCATCAGCAGATCGGCGAGGATGGCGCCAGCGGGGCCGATGAGGTTGCGGGTGCTGGCATTGGTGACGTGCGAGAAACTGGGATCGGCGGCCGACCAGGTGAGGAGGGCCAGGCTCAGGGCCGCGGCGGCGATGAAAAGGGCAGCGCCCGCGGCTCGCCGCAGGCAACCGCCGAGGCGGCCCCGCAAGGAGGCCGGCAGCAACGGTGCCCGATCAATCCCCTGATACGCCATGCCACCAGAAACTGGTTACGCTGCAACATCGACGATCCGCTGGAGCGCTTCCCTGACCGTTGCCGCGTTGTGCACCAGCGCGACGCGGATGTAGTTGCGGCCGGGGTTGAAGCCGTGCCGGTCCTCATGCGCCAGGTAGACGCCCGGGGTAACCTTGACACCGCAGCGTTTCCAGAGGGTTAAGGTGGCTGTCTCGGCGCCGCCGAGGTGGCTCATGTCGAGCCAAAGGAAGAAGCCGCCGGCCGGCCGGCGGTAGCCGAAGCGGCCCGCCAGCAGGTCATCGGCGATGTCGAACTTGAGGCGATAGGCGCGGCGGATGACGCCGACGTGTTGCTCCTCCGACCAGACCGCGGCCGAGGCATGCTGCACGATGCCGGGCATCTGCGGCGCCGTCAGGTTGCGGATCTCGGCCAGGGTTTCGAGGAAGCTGCCATCGCCGGCGGCAAAGCCCGAGCGCATGCCCGGTAGGTTCGAGCGCTTGGAGAGCGAGTTGAAGACGACGAGGTTCTGATAGCGCTCGGGCGTGGCGGCCGCGATCTCCAAGCCGCCAACCGGAGGGTCTTGGCCGCCGTAGATCTCCGAATAGCATTCGTCGAGGAACAGCATGAAATCGTAGCGCCGGGCCAGCATCAGCGCCTGGCGCAAATAGGCGGCACTGGCGACGGCGCCTTGCGGGTTGGCGGGCGAACACAGGTAGAAGGCGGCGGTGCGGCGCAAGACGTCGGGCTCCGCCTCGAGCGCCGTAAGATCGGGCAAATGCCCGGTCTCGGCGGTGGTGTTGAGGTAATAAGGTTCGCAATTGGTGCCGAGCGTGGCCCCCAAATAGGCTTGGTAGAAGGGGTTGGGCAGCAGCATCAGCGGGCGGCCGTCGATCGACTTGCGGCCGACCGCGGGTAAGGCCGCGAAAAACAAGCCCTCGCGCGAGCCGTTGAGGGGGTGAATCTCGCGCGCCGGATCGATCTGGCCGGCAATGCCGTAGCGGCGGCCGAGCCAGGCCGCGATCGACCCGCGCAGATCGTCGGAACCTCGGATCTTGGGGTAGGTCGCGAGCAGGGCCTTGGCCTCGACCAGCTTGTCGGGAACAAAGCCCGGCATGACCTCCTTGGGATCGCCGGCGGTCATTTCGATCACCGGTTTGCGGTCGGGTTCAATACCCGCCAGCAGGCGGTTGATGCGGGTGAACGGAGAGAGGACGGCGCCCTGGGCGAGCACCTGAAGGCCGGAAGCAGCGTGCATACATGGTCCGATCTGAAGGCCGAACGTGTGGGTCGGTGAGCTTAAGGCGCGGCCGCGCGCTTGGCGATGGCATCCCAATAGGACAGGCTAGCGCGTGGCGGCTAGGCCCAGTCCTTTAGATGTGGCGCATGCGCACGTCCTCTTCCGGATTGGCGCCGATGTTGTGCACGGCGAGGTCGGCGCCGCGGCGCTCCTCCTCCGGGCTCAGCCTGAGGCCGAGCAGCATGTCGACGGCAGTATAGATAATGTAGCCGGCGAAGGCCCCGAAGGCGGCTCCCAAGATGCTGCCGACGAGCTGAGAGGGGAAGCTCACACCGCCCATCCCACCCAGCGCCTTGAGCCCGAAGATACCGCACGCAATCCCGCCCCACAGGCCGCACAAGCCGTGCAGGGGCCACACGCCCAACACGTCGTCGAGCTTGTAGGCGCCGCTGGTGGCGATCTGGAACATGTAAACAAAGATCACGCCGGCGACCCCGCCCACCACCAGCGCACCCACCGGATGCATGACGTCGGAGCCGGCGCAGACGGCGACCAGGCCGGCGAGCGCACCGTTGTGGATGAAACCCGGATCGCCGTCGCCGGCAATCAGGGCCGCAAGGGCGCCGCCAACCATGGCCATTAGCGAATTGATGGCGACGAGGCCGCTCACGGTCTTGAGCGACTGCGCGCTCATGACATTGAAGCCGAACCAGCCGATGCACAGCAACCAGGAGCCCATCGCCAGCCAGGGGATCGACGACGGCGGAATGCCAATGGCGCGTTTGCCCTCGTAGCGGCCGAGCCGGGGGCCGAGGATCAGCACCGCCGAAAAGCCGATCCAGCCGCCGAACGCGTGCACCACGATCGAGCCGGCGAAGTCGTGGAATTCCTCGCCCAGCAGGCCTTTGAACAGGGCGTCCTGCAGGCCGAAATTCTTGTTCCAGACGATGCCCTCGAACAAGGGATAGAACAGTCCGACGATCAAGCCGGTGGCGATGCACTGGGGCAGGAAGCGCGCGCGCTCGGCAATGCCGCCCGAGACAATGGCCGGCGTGGCGGCGGCAAACGTCAGCAGGAAGAAGAACTTGACCAGCGTGTAGCCCTGCGGGTCGAAGCCCTTGCCGCCGCCGCTCAGGGTTTCCGCGCTGGCGAGGAAGGTCGTGCCGTAGGCGATGGCAAAGCCGAGAAAAAAGTAGGCAACCGTCGATATCGAGAAATCGACCAGGATCTTGCACAGCGCATTGACCTGGTTCTTGTGGCGAACGGTGCCGGCCTCGAGGAAGGCAAACCCGCCATGCATGGCGAACACCAGAATCGCTCCGACCAGCATAAACAGCACATCGGCGCCGGCCTGGAGACCCTCAAGGCCTTTCTGAACGTCTTGCATGGACGCCCCCCATTTCCATCTGCCCATCGTCTCGGCAAATAGGCAAATTTGCGGTGCAGCCTGTCAAGAGGAGGCCCGCGTCTTGGGCACAATCTGGCGCGATTTTCGGCGAGGGCGTGATCGGGATACCCGTGGCAGCCGGACTTGGAGGAGCAACGTGCGCGCGCCCCATGCCTCGCTCGCGGCTCTCCGGCCGGCATCAGCTGGTGACCCCCACCCAGCGGGTGGGCGTCGCCGCGGCCCTGCCGTCCGTTGCCGCGGCCGCAACCGCCCCTGATGGCGCTGGCGATGCGGCTCGCAGCATTGATCCGTCGACAAACGATCGGTTGGCCTTGCAAAGCCACTGCGGGCAGTGGCGCGCCCTGCCGGCGGCAGGCTAAGCCCCGCCCGATTGCCAAGCCAACACCCGGCGCCGACCCGGTTAGCCCGCAAGGGGTGGCGAAGCGCGAGCGGCGAACCATTGGGCGCCGAGCCTGCCGAGCCTGGGCGCCGTCAGACCGAGCCGGCTTCGGCGGGCGTGTCGCTTGCCCGCCCCGGCGCCGCACCAGGTCAAGCTTCAACCCGGTTGAGCCGCGGCGCCTAGACCCGGCACGCCCTGCTGCCGTTGCCCCGGATGCGACGGACGGCGCGCATTTGACCTACTGCTGGGTAGACAGGGGTTGCCATTTATGGCTCAACTCCCGCCGATGTGCTGGATAGCCGGGGCCTGTGATCCAAGATGATCGGCAAGGACATTAAGGTGCGCCTTGCGTCGGCACGGCATATCCTCCCCGATTTCTACGGGCCCCTACTGGTCGGGGCGGCCTACTATCTGGGGGCCGAGGCGGCCTTTCTGGTCGGTACACTGACCGACACGATTTTCGCCCCATTCTGGCCGCCCAACGCCATTTTGTTTTGTGCGCTCGCCATCGTCCCCTATCGGCGCTGGCCGCTCTATATCGTTGCGGCGCTGCCCGGCCACGTCGCTGCCGAGCTGAGCGTGGGCATGGGTTGGGTGCAGCTGTTCATTGCGTTTGCGACCAACGCCTTGGTGGCGGTGCTCAACGCCTTCAGCCTGCGCCATTTGCTCGGTCCGCCACCCTGGCTCAACAGCTTACAGAGGGCATTGGGTTTCGTTCTCATCACCGCCGTCGGCGGGCCGGCGCTGGTGGCGTTCGGCGGCGCCTTTGTGCGCGTCGCGGGCGGTGGCGAACTTGGCGACTATTGGCAGTTCTGGATGCAATGGTACATCGGCAACGCCCTGGCCAGCCTCACGCTGGGCGCCATGCTGTTGACCTTGTTGGACAAGAACCGCGATTGGTCGGAGTTTGACCGGTCGCGGCAGCTAGAAGGCGTGCTGCTGTTGGCGGGCTTGGGCGTTGCCTGCGGCGTGGCATTCGGGGTGCACGGCCTCACCGACCCCCGCTATGTCCCAACCTTGCTCTATTTACCGTTGCCGTTCGTGGTGTGGGCCGCCGTGCGCTTTCAAACCGTGGGTGCCAGCGCCGCCATCTTCGTGATCACGGTCGGATCGGTCACCACCACCTTGCAGGGCTCGACGGTTTTTGCCAGCGCCGATGTCGAACAAAACGTGCTGGCGTTGCAGCTTTTCCTGGTGCTGATGTCGGTATCAACCTTGCTGTTGGGCGCCTCGACCGACGAGCTCAGGGGCGCGGAGCGTAGCACGGCGCGGCTTGCCCGCTTTGTTCTGGGAACGCAGGACGACGAGCGGCGGCATGTGGCGCAACGCCTGCTCGATGACATCAGCCAACGGCTGGCCGCCGCCACCTGGGGCACGGAACATGAGCTGGGGGCCAGGCTGGAACAGACCCTGCAGCAATCGATCCGCGATCTCAGGGATCTGTCGTATCTGCTGCATCCCCCGATGCTCGAAGATGCCGGCCTGGAGCCGGCCCTGCGGTCGCGGCTCAGCAGCTACGCGGCCTCTACCGGGATCGCTGTAACGCTCGAGGCCTCGGGCCTGGGTAGGCTACCGGCCGACGTTGAACTGACGATTTTTCGCGTCGTCGAGGAGGCGTTGGCCAATGTCAAACAGCATTCGGGCAGTGTCAGCGCGCGCGTCAGCGTGCAGCGCGACCTGCGTGCGGCAGGCGACGTGGTCGTGGTGGCGATCGAGGACGCCGGCCGAGGCATGCCGTGGATGGCCAACATGGGCGCGATCATGCAGCGGCTGACGGCGACCACGGCTGGTTGGGGCCTGGGCCTGGCGCGCATGCGCGAGCGCGTGCATCGGATGGGGGGCACGCTCGAAATCAGCTCCGCCAATAGCCGGACCATCGTGCGCGCGATGATCCCGGTACGCCGCAACGACCGGGCCCTCAATCCGCCCGTCACGGCTGCCTGACCCGGGCCGGCGCCTGGCTCGTGTGGCCCGGCGCCGCTAGGCCCCGATCGGGCGCGACACCAGGTGACGCATCACTCCCGCGATCGCCTCGAGGTCGAACGGCTTGGTGAGGATCGGTGCGTTGGCATGACGCGGAGCAATGGCGCCGCCATCCCGGCCGGTCGCAAACGCAAACGGTACGTTGTGCAGCTTGAGGTGGTCCGCGAGCGGGTAGCAGTCGCCGTCCTGCAAGGTGACGTCCATGATCGCGGCATCCGGGTACTGGGGGGCCAACAGCTCAAAAGCCTGCTCGACCGTTGCGGCTGGGCCCAACGCTTCATAGCCCAGCTGCTCAAGCCAATCCTGCACCAACATCGCAACCAGCGGCTCATCATCGACCACCAGCACCCGCGCTCCAGCCATCAGCCGCTCCCACACATCAATTGAGGATGTCGCGGCCAGCGCGCGGACATCGCGGCTATCCTTGTTCGCTGCGGTCGTGGCGCACCGGTCGCCACGTCTTCCACACTGCTGGCGGCGGCTTGCTTGCCTGAGCCGAGCAAGCGCTGGGACCGCCTGGTCCAAGTCCGCGAGCTCATAGGTTTGCGCATCACCTGGATGCCATGATCGCGTCGCTGACGCGTTGCTATAGCCCGTGACCAGCAGGACCGGCAACCCGGGCTTGGGGTTGCGGATGATGCCTGCCAGCGGCAGCCTGACCATGGTTCCGGCCAGGATCACAACCGTCGCCGATGGCCCTGAGCGCCACATGGGCGTCTCTGACCCGGAGGCACCCTGCTCGGCATCGTGACCGTGACCTCCCGGCCTGGCCGAGGCGCGTCCGCGGCGCAGTCGACGTTTGTGCGTCGCCATCTTCGGCCAGCGCGCGAGGATCGGCCACCACGGCACGCGAACGGCGGCCGGCGCACGCCGTGCGGCCAACGCTCGGGGGCCAATTGACTGCAACAGGCAACCACTGAGGCCGCTCTCCTTTGGCTCATCTCGATCGGTCGCTCGCTGATGGTCCGATGCCGCTGTCTCACTCCAATGCCGCGCCTGTGAGCCGGATCGCCGATCCGAGGCACCACGCCGGCACGACGGGGTGGCGGCTGCGGCCTCCTCGTACCTGTAACCGATCCGCTTCCGCCGCAGGCACATGGCGGCGAGCACTGCCCATGAAACCGGGTACGCGACCGAACGGCGAGAACGACCTCTCGCGCCAGCGAAGCGGTGTCGCGCAGCCGTTGTTGTTTGTCGGTCACAAGCGGCCAAGGTCCAAAGGTCAGGCTGACCAGGCGGCAATTGACGCTCAATTGGGGTTATGCCTAGCGTCAGCACATGAATGCTCTCCGCCGACATCCGCGCGCGCTGTGCTGGACCATGGTGGTGGTGCTGTTGAGCAGCCTGTGGCTGGCCGGCCTTGCCCCGCAACGTGCATCAACCGCCATCGTCGATCAGGTTCTCGGCGCCCTCGTTGTCTGTGGCGCGCACGACGGCGCTGAACCGGACGGATCCAAAGCGCCGTCACCCCCGCATTGCCTTGCTTGTGCGCTGCTCAAGGGCTTGGCGTGGGCGGTGCTGGTGCTGGTGGGCTGTCTCATCGGCTTCGGTCCGCGCCCCACCGGCAGGTCCGTGCCCCGTTTTACCGAGCGACGGCCGACGCCCTTTGAACGCAGCCGCATACGTCCACGCGCACCACCTCTCTTCGCCTGAACGAACCCCGCTTTTTTTGGTGCAGGTCTGGAATCGGACCTTAGTCCCCGTTCTTCGCGGAGAAACCCCGTGTCTTGGAAGTTTGCCTTTTGCGCCGGCGGAGCGGCCATGCTGCTTGCTACCTCGGCTCTCGCCCATCACCCCACTGGCGTCGCAGCGACCGGTGGGGCAGGACCCATCAACACCATCAGCGCCAGTACGCTTGACAAGGGGCAAAGCTCGGCCTCGATCATGTTCGAGATCATCAAGCTCGATCCCCTAAGCGACGCCTTCCTGGCCAACTTCGGCGCCACGCACGGACACGACCAACACGTCCACAGCTTGTCGTCGATCCTGGCACCCGCCGTGTCCCTCGCTTACGGCGTGACCGCCGATTTCACCATCAGCGCGCGCGTGCCGTTCATTGCGCGTACCGACATCCGGGAGGGTGCGCACGTCCATCCCGGGGGCGGTGCGCCCGCCATCGGTACGGTCGACGTCCTTGGTGATGCCTCCGGCATCGGCGATCTCACCCTCATGGGTCAATACCGCGTCTTGAACGATCGCGCCCTTGCGACCGCGGTGGCGGTGCTGTTCGGCGTCAAGCCGCCGACCGGGGCAACCAACCGGCGGACCGATACCGGCGAGGTCTTCGATGCCGAGTTCCAACCGGGGACCGGCTCGTGGGATGCAATGGTTGGCCTGGCGGCGAGCAAGCGCCTCGGGCCTTGGTCGCTCGACGCCAACATCCTCTACGTGCTGGCAAGCCAGGGCACCCAGCAGACGGATCTCGGCGATCGCTTGCAATATAACGCGGCCGTCTCCTATCGCCTGCTGGGCGGTCCAACGCTTGCTGGCATGCGCCTCGGCGCACTCCCCGAGCCGATGTATCACGGCGGCCCCCACTCGCACCGGGAAGCCGCTGGCGATACGGCGCCGTCGGCCGGCGCACTCGATCTCGTGCTTGAGCTCAACGGCGAATGGCATGCCAAGACGGTTCAAGCCGGAGTGACGGACGCCAATTCGGGCGGCAACGTTCTGTTCCTGTCACCTGGCCTGCGCTACTCGATGAACGCCTGGTCGAGTTTCGTGTCGGTCGGTGTGCCGATCATTGCCGACCTCAACGGTGCGCAAGCCGAGCCGGATTGGCGGCTCTTTACCGGTGTCGCCGTCAACTTCTAGCCTTTGGCTCGGGGAACCCGCAGCCGACGGGTTCCTCGACGCTGTTGGCTGTTGGGCCGGCTCAAGGGCGCAAAACTCTGGCGGCTGGCGTCGAAACGACGCTGTCCCGTCGCCGACGTTTTGCTGTCGCAGCGGCGGGCTGCCGCGGTAATGATGGGCGACTTTATCGCGCGTATGCTTGGCAAGCTGACCCCATGGATCACCTTGAGCGGACGAAGCAAGAGTTCACGCGGCAAGCCGAGGGGTTCGCCAGCTCGGCAGCCACAACCGATCGGCGAGAAGCCCGGCGCTTGGTCGACGCTTTGCCGGCCGATACCATCGGCCGTGTCCTCGATGTGGCTTGCGGTCCGGGAATCGTCACCTGCGAGCTGGCGGCCACGGCGCGCGAGGTGGTGGCGTTCGACCTGACACCTGAGATGCTGGCCAAGGCGCAGGCACGCTGCGCCACGCATGGCCTTCGCAACGTCGCCTTCAAGGAGGGTTCCGCCACCGATTTGCCGTTTGCCGAGGACTATTTCGACGCCGTGGTCAGCCGGCTGTCGTTGCATCACTTCCAAGATCCTCGTCGCGTGCTCGGCGAAATGCGGCGTGTGGCGCGGCCTGGCGGCGCGCTGATCATCGCCGATGTCACGAGCTCGGAAGCGGCCGACAAATCCGCCGTGCAGAACGCCATCGAAGTGCTGCGCGACCCTTCGCACGTGCGCATGTTGCCGGCGTCCGAGTTCCTTGGCCTGGTACGCGATGCAGGATTGGTCATTGAGCTCATTGCCACCTGGGACAAGCCGAGAGAGTTCGAGGAATGGGCCGGGATCGTTGCCGACGACGAACGGATCCGGCCGCTGCGCACCTTGGTGCGCGCGCTGGCCGCTGGCGGTGAAGATGCCGGCATGAACCTGGTGCTCGCCGGGGGGTTGATGGTCTTTGTCCACCGCTGGCAGCTGGTGGTGGCGCGCAAGCCGGTGCGCACCGCTGCCACCGCCTAATGCCCCATGCCGAGCCCTCCGTGCTGGATGATCCGCGCAGGCGTATTCCGGGGCGCCTCGCCCGCCCCTATACTGCGCCGCGCAGCTGTCGCCGCCCCATGGTGCCTCGGCGGCGTTATGCGGCGCGCGCGCCCCCAAGTTCCGAAACCGCCTTGTCGCGGGAGACCATCGTGCACGATGAACCGATCATGGATGTGGCGCATCTAGGCCACGTGGAACTCCTCACGCCCAAGCCCGAGGCGAGCCTGCGCTTCTTTGTGGATGTGTTGGGGATGACAGAGAGTGGGCGGCAAGGCGACTCCGTCTACCTGCGGGCCTGGGACGATTATGAGCGCTACTCCCTGAAACTGACGGGATCGCGCAGCTCAGGGCTCGGCCACGCGGCGTTCCGCGCCCGCAGCCGGCAGGCGCTCGAGCGGCGGGTTGCGGCGCTGCGGGGCAGTGGCTACGAGGTCGGTTGGCACGAGCACGAGCTGGGCCATGGTCCGGCCTTCCAGTTCCACGATCCGGATGGGCACCTGATCGAGCTCTACTACGAGACCGAATGGTACGCGGCGCCCCCGGCATTGCGTCCAGCGCTGAAGAACCAAGCGCAGCGCTTTCCCGCGCGCGGCGTCAATGTGCGCCGACTGGACCATTTCAACTGCCTGGCGGTCGACGTTGCGGCAAACCGTGCATTCTTTGAGCGCTATTTGGGCTTCCGGCTGACCGAGCGCATCGTGCTCGACGATGGCACCGAGGTCGGAATGTGGCTCACCTGCACCAATAAAAGCTACGACTTCGCCTACACCCGCGAGGCGCATGGGGTGCGGGGCCGCTTCCACCACCTCACCTACGCGCTCGACAGCCGTGAGGACATCCTGCGGGCGGCCGACGTGTTTCTCGAGAACGGCGTCTACATCGAAACCGGGCCGCACAAGCATGCCGTGCAGCAGACCTTTTTCCTCTACGTCTACGAGCCAGGGGGCAATCGGGTGGAGGTGGCCAATGCTGGCGCGCGCCTGGTGCTGGCGCCGGATTGGCGGCCGATCACCTGGACCGAGGAAGAGCGCAAGAAGGGCCAGGCGTGGGGCCTAAAGACGATCGAGAGCTTCCACACCCACGGCACACCGCCGCTACCCGGCGAGGACGAGGAGAAAGGGGTTGCGAGATGACGGGACGCAAGACGGCGCTGGTGGTCAGCGCGCACTCCGCCGACTTTGTGTGGCGGGCCGGCGGGGCGATTGCATTGCACGCCGAGCACGGCTACGCGGTCACGGTCATCTGTCTCTCCTTCGGCGAGCGCGGTGAGTCGGCCAAGCTGTGGCGGCAACCGGGCATGACTTTGGAGCGCGTCAAGGCCGAGCGCCGGCAGGAGGCGAGCGCCGCCGCCGGTCATCTCGGCGTCGCCGATCTCCAGTTCTGGGATTTGGGCGACTACCCGATCACGCTCAGCGAGGCCTCGCTCTACCGCCTGGTCGAGGTCTATCGCGCCACCCAACCTGCCTTCGTGCTGTCGCACTCGAGCAAGGACATCTACAACCACGATCACCCGGCCGTGACGGAGTTTGCCCAGCACGCACGCATTGTTGCCCAGGCGCACGGGCACAAACCCGGTCAGCAGGTGCTGGGTGCCCCACCCGTGTTCCTGTTCGAACCCCACCAGCCGGAACAGTGCGATTGGAAGCCGACCGTGCTCCTCGACATCACGCCGGTATGGAGCAAGAAGCGGGCCGCGATCGAGTGCATGACGGGCCAAGAGCATCTATGGGAGTACTACACGCGCGTCGCACTGCAGCGTGGCGCGCAGGCAGCCCGCAACTCCGAGAAAAAGATCACCTACGGCGAAGGCTACGAGAGCGTGTTTCCGCACGTGGTGGAGCGGTTGGCATGAGCGTCGTCATTACCAATCCGCCGCGCCTGCCGCGCCAGATCGCGGAAGCCTTCACCGCCTACGGGGTTGCCACCGTGCATGAAGCGCAGGGGCGCACCGGCCTCCTCGGCGCGTTTATGCGGCCGATTTATGCCGGGGCGAAGGTTGCCGGCAGCGCCGTGACTGTGTCCGTGCCGCCCGCCGACAATTGGATGCTGCACGTAGCGGTGGAGCAATGCCAGGCCGGCGATGTGGTGGTGGTGGCGCCGACCTCGGCCTCCGATGCCGGCTACTTTGGCGAGCTGCTGGCGTGCTCGCTGGTTAAGCGCGGCGTCGTCGGGCTCGTGATCGAGGCTGGGGTCCGCGACGTTGCCGCCTTGACGCAAATGCGCTTCCCGGTGTGGTCGAAGGCGATCTCGGCGCAGGGCACGGTCAAGGAGACCTTGGGTTCGGTCAACGTGCCGATCGTGTGCGCTGGTCAAATCGTGCACCCGGGTGACCTGGTGCTCGGCGACGATGACGGCGTGGTGGTGGTGCCGCGTGCGGCGGCGGAGAACGTCTTGCGCCAAAGCGCCGCGCGCGAGGCCAAGGAAAGTGAGACGCGGGCGCGCCTCAAGACCGGCGCGTTGGGCCTCGACATCTACGGCATGCGCGCCAAACTCGCGCACAAGGGGCTCGCATACCGGTCGGCGGATGGCGAGGGCTAGCCCGTGTCAGGTCGGCCGGCAGATCCCCCGCAGATGGCGCACTCGGTCGCGCTGCGCGCGGCCGTTGGCCAGTATCCGCATACCGCCGCGCTGAGAGATGGGCGCATCGCCTCCGATCGTCTGCGGCTTGAGTTTGCCGAGATGCCCACCATCAACCGCGCCTTTGCGCCAATGGTGCGCCAGCAGCGCTTCGACGTCTGTGAAATGGCGATTGCGACCTTTCTGCAGGCACGAGCCTACGATAAGCCGCTGGTGCTGCTGCCCGTCGTGTTGGCCGCCCGCTTCCAGGAGACGGCCCTGCTGTGCCGGAACGACAGCACCATCGCCGGTCCCCACGACCTCCTGGGTCGGCGGGTGGGGGTCAGGGCCTACAGTCAAACGACGGGGGTGTGGCTGCGCGGGCTCTTGGCCGATCGGCATGGCGTGCGGCCGCAGGACGTCAACTGGATCACCCTTGAGGACGCGCACGTGGCCGAATATCGAGATCCGCCGTGGGTCAAGCGGGCGCCTCCCGGCAAAGATCTGCTCAGCATGCTGCGGCAATCCGAGGTCGACGCCATCATCGTTGGCAACGAGGTGCCGAGCGACGGCAGCGTGCGCACGGTGTTCCCCGATCCCGGCGCTTCCGCCGAGGCCTTCTGGCGCGCGCATCGGTTTGTGCCGGTCAACCACATGCTGACGGTCGGGCGCGATTTGGCGCAACGCCGCCCGGATCTGGTGCTGGAACTGGCGGCCATGTTCCGCGCCGCCAGGGCGGCGCCATCGCCGGCGGAGCCACCTGATCCGACCTTGTTCGGGTGCCAAGCGCTGGCGGCACCGATCGAGCTTGCCGTGCGCTACGCCGCCGAGCAGGGATTGCTGCCGCGCCGGCTGGATGCGGCGGAGGTCTGGGACGGGCTCCCCGCTGGGCTTGCTTGACGCCATTGCATTGCGAAGGTCACCGACGGCGGCGGCAGAGGCGGGCTAAGCAGCCGCCCACTGCTCCAGCCAGGTCAGCATGGTTTCGGTTCTTTCCCGATAGCTTGCCGGTCGTCCCGCCAGCGTCAGGAGCTCAAATCGCCAAGCCGCCACCAACCGCTCGAGCAGGCTCTGATACTGGCCGATCAGTTCGAAGACGCCGGCGCGACCGGAGAGGCCGCGGGCCTGCATCCACGGATATTGATCGCAGGCCTCAACCATGTAGCGCTCCCACACCGGCCCGCGCGCCCGCATGATGTCGCCGAGCGCTTGCCGCGGATCTGGCTCGCTGAAGTACACAAGCGCGACCTCGGCGGCCGCGAGCCGGTCTTGCACCTGCGACCAGAATTGCAGCACCGCGGTTTCGCTCGCGTCCAATTGTGCCAGCACACGGACCGTACTCTGCAGCGGATGGCTCTCGAACACGTAGCAGATGCCAGCCTCGGCCGATGCCAAGAATGCCGCCAGCGCTGCCAGCGCTGCCGCGGCAAAGCTCGATGCGGAATGAACCTCGTGAATGCGGGCGAAAGCGGCCCCCTTCGCGTCGGGAGTTCCGACCAGCAATGGGTGGCCCGGGTGGCTTTCGAGAAAGACCCGACAGTTTGGCCATCGCCGACCGATCGCCTGCGCCGCCGTGCTTTTACCGGAGCCCGGAAGGCCATCGATAAAGACGATTCGCGGTCGCCGCGTCGTTGCTGTCTGGTCGGGGGTGTTCAAGGTCTAAATCGACCACGAGGATTTGAGCGGCTCATGTCCTCGCCAGTCTAGACAAGGCCCCCTCGTACGTCACGGCAAACCGTAGCTGGGTTTCGGCGCTGTTGTCGACGGGCCCGCCAACCGGCGCCGCCTGCGATCGTCGTGCTGGTCGCATGCGATCGAGGCGGCGCGCCGGCAGCGCCTCATGTTGGCACGCGGCGCGTTGATGGCAGCCGGCATGAGGGAAGGCCGCCGCCGGCCCCATTGTAGCACCCTAAGCCCGGTCGATGCGCGCCGCGTAGCAACCGGGGGCGGCGAAGTGCACGTGGAGATACTCGGCCTCGGCCACGCCAAACAGCGTCTCGATGGCACGTTCAAGATCCGTCCCATGCACGAGTTCGACGCCGACCATCATGCCGTGACGGTCGAAGGCACGAACCGCAAGCATGCGCGTTCGCAACTGCTGCGGCACCTCGCCGAGGCGATCGTAGGTTTCCTCGCCCTCGCGCACGTAAATGGCAAAGCGCATGCGATAGGGCGAGTCGACGGGCAGATGCTCGTAGTTGACGAGGACCAGGACGTCGCCCGGCCTGGAGTCGGTCAGGCTGATACGGCAGGGGTAGCCGGGCGTGCGATCATCCGCGATCCGCCGCACGGCGCCATGCTGTGCCAGGTCTCTCTCCGACATCTTGAACAGCGGCTGGAACTGCTCGGCGGGGAGGCCTTGGATGCGAAAGCTCATGGTCACACCTCTCTGAGATTGGTTGTGCCGCACTATCGGTCCGATGGCCGTGGCACGCGACCCGTTTCCTGCGCCGCTCCGCCACGGAAAGAGGCCGCCAACGACGCTGCCCCTCACCCGTCGGGCACGGTCTCCAGCCTCAATCACTGCTACGCCGCTGGCTCCACGATGAACCCCAATCAACGGCGCCGACAGTCTCGTCCATGCCAACCGCCGCCAAGACCCAGCCGTCAGCGCGAGCACCGCCGGCGAGACGGCGAAAGTGCGCCGCTCCAGCATGCCGTGGTCGCGTGGGGCCCATGCTTCGGAACTGAGCGAAGCGTTGGCCGGCGACGTTTGGCGCCGCGATCACCATGTGTCGGCAAGCCCCGAGTGAGGGAGGTCCGCCATGACCATGGCAGCCGGAGCAACGCGACCCGCGCCAGCCCCATGCCCCGCATTTCAACCTCCCGCTTCGGGCCGGTCGATTTGTTGCAGTATCTGCGGTCCAGCGGCGGGTCTACCGCCAAGCGCTCGTTTTCACCGTGCACGGCGCCTGCTGGCCCGCCACCACTGCCAAGCCCGCGGCGAATGCTCCCTCGCTAGCGATCCCGCAAGGCGCGCGCCGACGCCAGCATCGGTCAAGGTGCCGAGCGGCGCCCGGCAGGACATCTTCGATGCCTGGGCCGGCGAATATCCCTATGATCCGGCGCGCGTGCGCCGCTCGCCATCGTCCGCGGCGCACGCGACAGCGATGGCACTTAAAGCGATGGTATCAAGCATCGTGAGGCCATGCGCGCACCGTACCCTATCGCCAAACCATTGCCATCCGTTGGGCTGGCGACGAGCCGGCCAGGCCACATTGACCGCAAGCGAGTGGAGAACCGCCATGACCAGAGAGATCATCCGGGTCGAACCCTTGTCCACCTACCTTGAGGCGTGGAAGGCCCCCACCTCCGTTGTCACGCGCCACGGCGACACGATCTATGTGTCGGGCCTGCCGCCGTTCGACCCGGAAACCGGCACGGTGGTCGATGCGCCCATCGAACGGCAAACCGAGCTCGTCCTCAAGCAGTTGCAGCTGTGCCTGGAGACGGCCGGCTCGTCGCTGGATAAGGTTCTGAAATGCAACGTCTACTGCACCTCGGTCGAGAGCTTTGCCGCCGTCAATGCCATTTACGCGCGCTACTTCCCGGTGCATCCGCCGGCGCGCATCTTTGTCTGCGTTCCGGCCTGGCCCGGCCGCTTCGACATCGAGATCGATTGCATCGCTGCGGCCTGAAGGAGATGCCGGCATGTTTTCAGTGATCTTTGAGGTCCACCCCAAGCGCGAACAGTGGGACGCCTATCTCGCCTTCGCCAAGCGCCTCAAACCCGAACTCGAGCAGATCGACGGCTTTATCGACAATATTCGCTATCGCAGCCTGACCCGTGACGGTTGGCTGCTCTCGCTTTCGGCTTGGCGTAACGAAAAGGCGCTCGTCCGCTGGCGTACCCACGCGCAACACCACGAGGTGCAGGAAAAAGGCCGCACGCAGGTGTTTGTTGACTATCATCTGCGCGTCGGCGAGCTGACTTTGGATAGCGCACCGCCGCAAGGTCACGGCTTGCGGCAAGAGCGGCTCGATGCAACCGAGACCGGCCAAGGCACCACTGTGAGTTTGCTCGATGGCAGGCGGCCGGCCGACTGGGTCGAGGCCACCACGCCCGATCGGGTCGCCGCGTGGCTCGGCCTTGAACCGGCCGCCCGCGGTCTCGTCGGCTGGGACGTGTTCGATGCCGTGCTGACGCCTGGCGACATCATCTTGCTGCTGACCTGGCGTGATCAGACCGCCGCCGAGGCTTTCGAAGGCACGCTACCCCGTGCGGACGGCCGCCGGCTACGTCGTGTCCGCGTGGTGCGGGACTATGGCATGCGCGACCGTCGCGAGGCGCCGCAATTTTATCCCGACGTGGCAAGCGCAAAATAGCGCAAAACCGGCAATGCCAGGGCCGTTGTTGCCGGCCTGACGAGGCGGTGCTGCGTGGTTGTGATGACGACACGGCGCGCGCGGGCCAAAACGGTCCGGGCCGATCGGATCGCGTCGCAACGCGCCACCGGCCTCGCTATCGAGCGCAGGCAACCTTCAAGGTCGCGGCGGCTGCGGCGCCCGAGGTCCCGTGCCACCGGGCGGCCGAGATCTCGCGGCAGAGCCCGCTTGTTCGTTGCCCGCAGCCAGGCTCGACACTGCTGGAGCGGTTGACGACCGTTAGCTCCCCGTTGACGCGTAGCGCCGCTCGCCCAGACGCCAGGCGATCAAGGCCATGGCGAGGAACACGAAGCCGAACAGCGGGCTCAGGTATAAAAACCACCGGGGCGCGCCCAGCGGATCGTCGATCCCGAGTATGCCAACGATCGGGAAGTAAGCCACACAAGACAGCGGCACGACGAAGGTGAAGAACTGTCGAAACCAGTTGTGATAGATCTCAAGGGGATACTGCGCGGCGGCGACGCCGCCGTAAGTCAGCGTGTTGGCCACCTCCAAGCTCTCGACCGTCCAAAACGCCAAGGTTGCCTGCAACACCACCAGGCCAAGGAAGAACGCAACCCCGCCGGCAACCGCGGCAAGCAAGAGTGCCGTTTCGGCCAGGCCCCACGCCAGATCGAGACGGCTCACCGCGATCGCGAGCACCAGGACCCCCTGCAGCAGGCGCCCGAGCCGCATCAGTCGCAGCTCGTAGCCCAACAGCTGCAACGGAGTTGCGCGCGGACGCAGCAGCAGGCGATCGAATTCGCCGGTCTTGACAAACAGCGGACCGAACACGTCGAACCCGCGTGAGATCATGTCGGCAACTGCGAACGCGATGTTCACCGTGCCATAGAACAGTGCGACCTGCGCCAATGTCCACTCGCCCAGGCTCTGGAAGCGGCTGAACAGGGCGGCTATGCCGATGAATTCCACAATGGTCGACAGAAACTGCCCGATCGTCAACAACACGAACGAAGCTGGATAGTTGAGTTGGCCCTTGATTGAGGCCATGGCGTAGCGGCCATATAAGCCCAGCGCGCCCACCCTCAGCCCCCCTGGATCTGAATGCGGCGCATGGTACGCGTCATGCACAGGTGGCCGAGACCGATGAAAAGCATTGTCCAGAAAATCTGCAACGCGATGCCGGCGATCGCCTCGGCCCCGGACAAGTGCGCGAAATAGATGCGGTAGGGAATGTCGACCAGTCCCGCCAGCGGCTGCAGCAGCAGCATCAGGTGCGCCCAGTCCGGAAAGAGCGGGAGTGGTATAACCATGCCTGAGAGGATGAGGACGAGAGAATTGGTGAAGACGTTGATACCCTGGCCCGAGATCGTCCATACCACTGAAATGTTGAGCAGGGTGGTAAGCGCCGAGGACAACAACACAACGGCAACCATCGACAGAAGAAACAGCGCCAGGGCCGTACCGCTTTGCGGTGGCTGCAAGGACCAGGCGCCAAGTCCAACCCAGTCAAACACTACCGACGTGACCAACAGAAGCGGAATCGCGCGCAACAGCGTGGCAGCGGTGCGCCAAGCCATCGCCCTGGCAAACCAATAAAAATACGTGTCGACTGGCCGTAACCGCTCGTAGGCAACGTTACCGGTCCGCATCATGACCGCGATCTCTGGGTCGACGTTCCAGGGCAATAGCCCGAGAAAGGCCTGCCCAAGCCATATGTAGGTTATGGCCTCGGCGCGCGTGATCGACGCAGAACCACCTCCCTCAGTGTAGAACGCCGACAGCGCCATCACCATGATGCCGCCGAACCAGAACTGTGTGGCTATACCAGCCAGTGCCGCGGCGCGGTACTGAAGCATCATCAAGAATCGTGCGGCAAAAATTGCCCGATACGGTCCTGTGCCAGCATCACGCATTCCAGCTTTGCCTCAGGCTTCGACGGCACCGTGCGATGCGTAGAAGTCCGCGATCAGCTCCTCGATCGTCGGCTCCTCGATCGATAGTTCGGCGATGTCGTGGTCCGCCGTCAGGCGGCCGATCAAGGTGTGAGCTGCGGTTACCCGCGAGTCGAAAGCAAATGCCACCCGGCGGCCCGTCCGGCTCAGCACCGTGGCACCCTCGACGGTGATGTCACCAACATCTTCCGAGAAGTCGATGACCAGGCGCCGCTGTCCAGGTGTGTCCGCACGCATGGCCGCGATTGAGCCGTCGCGAAGAATTCGTCCATGGCCGATGATCAGTACGCGCTCGGCCAGGGCACCGATGTCCTGCATGTCGTGCGTCGCCAGGATCACCGTGACACCATTGTGCCGATTGAGGTGCTTGATGAAATCTCGCAAGGCAAGCTTGGAGTTGGCATCGAGACCGATCGTGGGCTCGTCCAAGAACAGGATCGAGGGCGAGTGCAGCAAGGCCGCCGCGATGTCACAGCGCATGCGTTGTCCGAGCGACAGCTGGCGCACCGGACGATGCAGCAACTGGTCGATTCTCAATAGAGAGATCAGGGTTTCGGCAGTGGCGCGGAAACTGACTTCCGGCACACGGTAAATGTCGCGAAGCAATTCGAAGCTGTCGATGACAGGCAGGTCCCACCACAACTGCGTGCGTTGGCCAAACACGACGCCGATACGAGCCACGTGACGAATGCGCTGATCCCAGGGCACCAGGCCGTCGACTTCACAGTGGCCGGATGACGGCATCAGAATGCCGCATAGAATCTTGATCAGCGTCGACTTGCCGGCACCGTTCGGGCCAATGATGCCAACCAGCTCGCCCCGATCGAGGGCGAAGCTTACTCCCTTGAGGGCTTCAACGGCGCGGTGGGTGCGAGAAAAGAGACCTCGCCCTGCGCCGATAAGCCCGCGCCGCCGTTCAGCCACGCGATAGGTCTTGGACAGATCCTGGACGGCGATCTGCGGCATGCAATGTCGGCTGGCGGCGGAAAAAGGGGCCGGACTATTGCACCGTTAGCAAGCACGGTCAACGATGCTGCCAGAGCGCCCGTGAGCGCGCCCCGAACGCCATCAAGCACGCCTTTGCCGCGCCGTTGATGCGAGCACGCCGGCATATCCAGCAAAAACCAAAGGCCGTGTTTGGTTCGCCGGCTCGCGCTTGCTATTGTCGGCGCGGGCGTGCACGCAGGGGACATAATCTGCGGCGTTTATCGGGAGTGAGGTCGCCATGGTCGAGCGTCGCATCGGGGTCATCATCAATGGGGCCACCGGGCGCATGGGTACCACGCAGCACATGGCGAACCTGTTGGCGATCGCCGCCGAGGGTGGGCTCAAGTTGCGAACCGGCGACCGATTGCTGCCCGATCTGTTGCTGGTGGGGAGAAATGCCGATCGGCTGTCTGCCCTTGCTACCGCCCACGGCGGCCTGCGGTGGACCACAGACCTGGGCGAGGCCTTGGCCGGGCCGGACGAAATCTTTATGGATTGCGCCGCAACCGGCGACCGGCCCGCCCGAGTGCGCCAGGCGATCGCGGCCGGCAAGCATATTCATATCGAAAAGCCGACGGCGCCAACCGTCGATGAAGCCATGGAGCTGGCGCGGCTGGCGCACAAGGCCGGCGTCAAGCACGGTGTCATACAGGACAAATTGTTTCTGCCTGGGTTCGCAAAGCTGCTGTTGGTGAAGAATGCCGGGTTCTTCGGTCGTATCCACTCAATCAAAATCGATGCCGGGTCCTGGATCTTCGACGGCGTCAGCCAGGATTGCCAGCGCCCGAGCTGGAACTACAAAAAAGCCGAGGGCGGCGGGCTTGCGCTCGATATGATGGCGCACTGGCGCTACATGATCGACCGCCTGGCGGCACCCATCACCGCCGTGAGCGCCTTGATGGCGACCGCCACGCCTGAACGCGTCGATGAGCAGGGTCGGCGCTACACGGTCGACGTCGAGGATACGTCTCACGCCCTCCTCAAGCTTGCCGGCGGTGCTGTCGCCGTCATCACCAATAGCTGGGCCACGCGCGTGCGCCGTGACGACACGATGGTGGTGCAGATCGACGGCTCGGCCGGCTCGGCTGTTGCCGGCCGCGTGCGTTGTTTGACGCAGAGCGCGGTCAATACGCCGGAGGCCTTCTTCGGTGGCGGCCGGCCGGCGAATGTCGATTTTTTTGCGCAATGGCAGGACGTGCCCGACACCGTGCCCGTTAACACTCCGTTCCGGCAGTGCTGGGAGGCATTTCTGCACCACGTCGCCGACGACGCGGCCTATGTTCCGACACTGCTCGAAGGCGCGAAGGCCGTGCAACTTGCCGATCTTGCGTATCGCAGCAACGCCGAAGGGCGCTGGATCCAAGTGCCTGAGCTGCGCCTATAGGCGATTGCCGTGGCCAGCTGACAGGTTTCGGCGCGGCCGGATCGGCGGTGGCGCAGGAACGTGCTCTC
>DATFXD010000165.1:0-7410 GCA_035258605.1 Hyphomicrobiaceae bacterium
GGCGACGTCCCGGCCGTGGTCATCGACGTGCATCGCCAGCCGGGCGCCAACGTCATCGACACGGTGCGGCGCATCAAGGCGGAGCTGCCGCGGCTGCAGCATACGATCCCAAACGACGCCAAGCTGAGCCTGGTTCAGGACCGCACCGGCACCATCCGCGCTTCGGTGCACGACGTGCAGTTCACCCTGGTTTTGAGCGTGGTGCTGGTGGTGCTGGTGGTGCTGATGTTCTTGCGCACCATCCGCGCGACCATCATCGCCGGCGTGGCGTTGCCGATTTCTCTGATCGCCACCTTCGGCGTGATGTGGTTTTGCGGCTTCAGTCTCGACAACCTGTCGCTGATGGCACTGACGATCGGTACCGGCTTTGTGGTCGATGACGCCATTGTCATGATCGAGAATATCGTCCGCCATATGGAGCGGGGCGCGCGGCCGATCGAGGCGGCGCTGAACGGCGCGCGCGAGATCGGCTTCACGGTCATTTCGCTGACCCTGTCCTTGATCGCCGTGTTCATTCCGCTGCTGTTTATGACCGGCCTGGTCGGCCGCATGTTTCGCGAGTTCGCCCTGACCTTGACCATTGCCGTGGTGATCTCGGCGGTGGTCTCGCTGACCTTGACGCCAATGATGTGCTCGCGCTTGTTGCGCCACCACCCGGAGGGCGCTGCCGGGTGGCTGTCGCGGCTTTTCAATGCCGTCATCGAGGCCGTGATCGAGGCCTATCGGCTGAGCCTCGAATGGGTGCTGCGGCATGAGCGGGCAACGCTGATCGTCACCTTGGCCACGGTCGTCGCCACCATCGGCCTTTACGTCATCGTGCCCAAGGGCTTTCTGCCGTTGCAGGACACCGGTGCCATCACCGCCGTGATGCAGGCGGGCCCGGAGGTGTCGTTCGCGGAGATGGAGCGCCTGCAGGCCAGGGCCGCGGCTGCCATCAGCAGCGATCCGGATGTGGCGAGCGTGATCTCCCTGGTCGGGGTCAGCAACATCAACCCGACCCCCAACTCCGGGCAGTTGAAAATCGCGCTCAAACCACGCGACCTCCGCCGCTCGGACGTCACGGCGGTGATGCAGCGGCTCAAGGATCTGGTGGCGACAATCGCTGGCGTCACCGTCTACTTCCAGCCGGTGCAGGACGTGCAGATCAGTACCATGATCAGCCGCGCGCAGTACCAGTACACGCTGGTCGGCAGCGACGAGAACGAGGTCCGCATTTGGTCGGACAAGCTGCTGGCGAAGATGAACGCCGCCCCCGAGCTGCGCGATGTGGTGTCGGAGGCCCAGAATGGCGGCCTGCGCGCCATGGTGCGCGTCAATCGCGAGATGGCAAGCCGGCTCGGGGTCTCGATGCAGGCGGTCAATGATGCCCTCAATGATGCCTTCGGGCAGCGACAGATCTCGACCATCTATGCCCAGGCCAATCAGTACCGGGTGGTGCTCGAGGCCATGCCGCAATACCAGACCGATCCCACGGCGCTGGATCGGCTTTACGTTCCCGGCAACGGCGGTGCGCAGGTCCCCTTGAGCGCGGTCGCCAGCATCGAGCGCAGAACGGCGCCGCTGGCCGTTTTTCACCAGGACCAATTTCCTTCGGTCACCATCAGCTTCAATTTGGCGCCCGGCGCTTCCCTCGGCGATGCCGTGGCGCTGATCAGCAAGGCGCAACAAGACATCGATATGCCGTCATCGGTGGTCGGCAACTACTCCGGCGATGCCGACGAGTTCACACGCTCGCTTGCCGGCCAGCCTTGGCTGATCCTGGCCGCAATCATCACCATCTACATCGTATTGGGCGTGCTGTATGAGAGCTTCGTCCACCCCTTCACGATCCTCACCACCTTGCCCTCGGCGGGCATTGGTGCGGTGCTGGCGCTGATGCTGTGCGGCCTCGACCTGTCGCTGGTGGCGCTGATCGGCATTGTCTTGCTGATGGGCATCGTCAAGAAGAACGCCATCATGATGATTGACTTCGCCCTGGAAGCGGAGCGGACCCGGGGGCTTGAGCCCCGCGACGCCATCGTCGAGGCCTCGCTGCTGCGCTTCCGACCGATCATGATGACCACGCTCGCCGCCTTATTCGGTGCGCTGCCGCTGGCGCTCGAGAGCGGCACCGGTTCCGAGTTGCGCAACCCGCTCGGCATCACCATCATCGGCGGCTTGCTGCTCAGCCAACTGCTGACGCTCTACACCACGCCGGTGATCTATCTCGCCATGGAGCGGGTGCGGGCGCGCCTTGCCCCGTCGAGCGCGCCGGTAAGCATCGCCCGCCAGCCCGCTGAGTAGGCGCCGATGAATTTTTCCCGGCCCGCAATCGAGCGCCCAATCGGCACCACCCTGCTCGCCGTTGGCCTGCTGCTGCTCGGCATCGTCGCCTATCGTTTCTTGCCGGTCGCCAGTTTGCCGTCCGTCGAGTTCCCGACCATCAACGTCACCGCGCAGCTGCCGGGCGCCGATCCGGAGGTGATGGCGGCGACGGTGGCTGCGCCGCTCGAGCGGCATCTGGGTGAGATCGCCGGACTGAGCGAGATGACGTCGGTGAGCTCGCTCGGCTCGACCCGCATCACCCTGCAATTCGATCTCGGTCGCAGTATTGAAGGTGCGGCGCAGGACGTGCAGGCCGCGATCAATGCCGCCGCCCGCGACCTTCCCGCCGACATGCCGTCGTTGCCGCGCTACCGCAAATCCAATCCCGCGGCCTCCCCGATCCTGATTCTGGCGCTGACCTCCAAGTCGATTCCGGCCAGCGATCTCTACGACGCCGCCGACACCGTCATCGCCCAGCGCATCGCGCAGGTGAACGGTGTGGCCGAGGTTCAGGTCGCCGGTGCCGAGCAGCCGGCGATTCGCATCCGCGTCGATCCCGGCCGCCTGGCGGCCATGGGCCTCAGCATCGAGGATGTGCGCACCGCCATCGGCGGCGCCAACGCGCTGGCACCGCTCGGCATCATCGACGGCGATCAGCACGCGGTTGCGCTCGAGGCCAATGGCCAGCTGCGCAAGGTCGAGGACTACCAGGACCTGGTCGTCAAGGTGGTCAATGGCACCGCGGTGCGGCTGTCGTCGGTGGCCAACGTCGAACAGAGCACGCGCAACACGCGGTCGGCGGCGCGCTTCAACCACCAGCCGGCGGTATTGCTGACCATCATCAAGAGCGCCGACGCCAATGTGCTCGACACCGTCGATCGGATCCAGGACATCATCCCCGACATCAAGCGCTGGATTCCGGCTGGGGTCGAACTTTCGGTGCTGTCCGACCGCACCGCGACCCTGCGCGCCAGCGTGCATGACATGCAGCTCACCCTGGCGCTATCGATCGCGCTGGTGATGGTGGTGGTCTATATCTTCCTGCGCCGCCCGACGCCGACCTTTGCCGCCGGCGTGACCGTGCCGCTATCGTTGGCGGGCACCTGCGCCGCCATGTGGTGCGCCGGATTCTCGGTCAACAATCTGACGCTGATGGCGTTGGCAGTCTCCGTCGGCTTTGTGGTCGATGACGCGATCGTCATGATCGAGAACATGTATCGCCGGCTCGAGGCCGGGCTCAGCCCGATGCGGGCCGCGTTCGAAGGTACCGGCGAGATCGGCTTCACGGTGGTCTCGATCGGCGTGTCGCTGGTGGCGGCGTTTATTCCGCTGTTGTTCATGGACGGCGTGGTGGGTCGGCTGTTGCGCGAGTTCTCGATTACGCTCGCCTTTGCCGT
Source organism: Hyphomicrobiaceae bacterium (assembly GCA_035258605.1). Taxonomy (GTDB): domain Bacteria; phylum Pseudomonadota; class Alphaproteobacteria; order Rhizobiales; family Hyphomicrobiaceae; genus AWTP1-13. Next base: position 3,702 of record DATFXD010000165.1, read on the forward strand.
CGGCGTCTCGACGGTGGTGTCGCTGACGGTGACGCCGATGATTTGCGCGCATTTCGTCAGAGGAGTGCCGGGCACGGCCAGCCGCTTCGACCGCGCCATCGAGACCGTGTTCGGCTGGCTGCTCGGCGGCTACATGCGCACCTTGACCGTGGCGCTGCGCCACCAGGGGTTGATGGTGCTGATCACATTGGCGACCGTGGCACTCACCGTCAATCTCTACGTCAAGACCCCGAAGGGCTACTTTCCGCAGGACGACACCGGATTGATTTTCGGCTCCACGCGCGCCTCGCCTGATATTTCGTTCGAGGCGATGAACAAGCTGCAAACCGCGGTGCTTGAGCGCGTATTGGCCGATCCGGCGGTGGCCAATGTCGGCTCCTCGGTCGGCGCCTCGGGCTTCAACACCTCCGTCAATCAGGGTCGGATGTTCATCGCCCTTAAACCGCTGGCCGAACGCGATGGCGTCACCACGCAACGCGTGGTCGATCGGTTGCGCCGGTCATTGAGCCGGGTCGAGGGCATCAGCCTCTATATGGTGCCGGCGCGCGACATCCGCACCGGCGCACGCCAGAGCAATTCCGACTACCAGTTCACGTTGTGGAGCACCGACGTCGGCGAGCTTTACTCCTGGTTGCCGAAGGTGGTGGATCGCGTCAGGCAGGTGCCCGGCATCGTCGATGTCAACACCGATCGTGAACAGGGCGGGCTGGAGGCGAGCATCAGCATCGACCGGCAGACGGCATCGCGGCTGGGGGTGCGGGTGGAGGATATCACCACGGCGCTGGCCAATGCCTTCTCGCAACGCCAGATCTCGACCATCTACACCCAGCGCAATCAGTATCAGGTGGTGCTCGAGGTCGAGCCCCGTTTCCAGCGCGACCCCGGCGATTTCGCGCACATCTTCGTGCCCGGCGCCAATGGCGCACAGGTGCCGCTCAACAGCGTCATTCGCATGGACAAGTCGCTGGCGCCGCTGGTGGTCAATCACCAAGGCCCGTTTCCCGCCTTCACCATCAGCTATGGTCTGGCACCCGACATGGCGCTCGATGCGGCGACGCAAGCCATCCGCGACGCGGTCGCCGAGCTGCACATGCCCGATGCCATCCGCGCCGACTCGGCCGGTGATGCCAAGGCCTTCGCACAGCAGGCCAACTCGCAGCTGTTGCTGATCATCGCGGCGCTGCTGGCGGTCTATATCGTCTTGGGCGTTCTCTACGAAAGCCTGGCGCATCCGCTGACCATCATCTCGACCTTGCCGTCGGCCGGGCTCGGTGCCCTGATCGCGCTGCGGCTGGCCGACATGGAGCTGACGGTCATCGCCTTCGTCGGCATCATTCTGTTGATCGGCATCGTCAAAAAGAACGGCATCATGCTGGTCGATTTCGCGCTCGAGCAGGAACGCCGGCACCGGTTCGGGCCGGAGCGCGCCATCCTGGAAGCGGCACGCGAGCGCTTTCGGCCAATTCTGATGACGACGTTTGCGGCCCTGCTCGGGGCGGTACCGCTGGCGATCGCCGTCGGCCCGGGCTCGGAATTGCGCCGTCCGCTCGGGGTGGCGATCATCGGCGGTCTGGTGGTGTCGCAGGTGCTCACGCTTTATACGACGCCGATCATTTACCTGCTGCTCGATCGGCTGCACCGGCGGCTGGGTGGCGGCGTGCGCGCCGAGCTGGCGCTGCCCCCGCAGCGCGCCGGCTGATCGCCGCGAGGGCTGCCCGCAACCGGCCTCAGGCCACGATCAATGGCTGGCCAAAGCCATAGACCTGGCGCAGCGCGGCGCAGATCTCCCCGTGCGTGAGCCCGGCCGAGGCGGCGTTCACCACCGCCTCGAACACGTTGGCATCGGTGCTCTCGGCCGCGTCCGTCAGTGCCGCAAGCGCGCGCGCGACGCTGTCGCGGCCGCGCGCGGCCTTGAAGCGCTTCAGGCGCTTCAGCTGCGCCTCGATCTTGCGTCGCGACGGCGGCTTCAGGGCGTCGCGCTCGGTGACCGTCGCCTCCGGCAGGCGATATTTGTTGACACCGACGACGGTCTCGCTACCGGCGTCGACCTTGGTCTGGAAGGCCAGGGCGGAATCGCCGCAGATGCGTTGCACCAGGCCAGCCTCCACCGCTTGATACATACCGCCGGCTTGATCGATGCGCTCGATCACCTGCCAGATTTTGGCCTCCATCTGATCGGTCAGCGCTTCGAGGTAGTACGACCCGCCCAATGGATCGATCACCTCGGTCAGATGCGCCTCCTCCTTGAGGATGTTCTGCGTTGAGATGGCAATGCGTGCGGCCCGTTCGGTTGGCACCGACAGCACCTCGTCGTAGGCATCGGTGTGCAAGGACTGCAGCCCGCCAAAAATCCCGGCCATCGCCTGCACCGTGACGCGTGCGATATTGTTCAACGGCTGTTCGCGGGTGAGATCGACCCCGGAGGTCTGGGCATGAAACTTGAAGCGCCAGGACCGTTGCTCGTTGGCGCCGAAGCGCTCGCGCGCGAGCCTGGCCCAGATGCGGCGGCCAGCCCTGAACTTGGCGACCTCCTCGAAAAAGCTGATGGAGATGTCGAAGAAAAAGGTGAAGCGCGGCAGCACCTGATCGAGGTCCCAGCCGCGGGCTTGGCAGTCGCCGGCGTACTGGATGGCCGAGGCGAGCGTCAAACCCATGGCCTCGGCCGGGGTTGCGCCGGCCTGCTGCATGTGTTGGCCGACGATCGAGATCGGGTTCCAGCGCGGCAGGTATCGGTGCGCAAAGGCCATGTGATCGAGCAGCACGCGGCGCGCACCGGGCAGCGCTAGCCGAAAGAACATGTGGTTGGCGACAAAGTGGGACAGATAGTCCGACTGGTTGGAGGTGCCGGAAATGCGCTCCCAGGCGATGCCGCGTCGCTTGGCGACCGCCAGCTCCAATGCCAACAAGGTGAAGGGTGATGGGTCGTTGAGCGCGGTCGAGATGTCGCCGATCGGAATGCCGTCGAGGCAAATCTCCATGTCCTCGACGGTGTTGACGATGGCGCCGCAGGTGCCCAGGATCTCCGGTGGCACGCCGTCGGCATCAAAGCCGCGGTAGACGGAGTTGCAGGGAATGAGAGACACCGCGCTGCCGCCGTGCGCCAGGATGCTCTTGAGCCGGGCATTGTAGTCCTCCGGCACACCGAGGCCGATCAGCTGGCGCTGGGTCCAGGTGCGGCCACGGTGCATGGTGGCATAGATGCCCCGCGTCATGGGGAACTGGCCCGGGAACCCCAACGCCGCCTCGTAGTCGCGATCCGATCGGTCCTCGGGTGTGTATAGCGGCTTGATTTCGATGCCCGACCGGTTGCTCGGATTGGCGCATTGGGCGAGCCCCGCGGCGTGCTCCGCCCGCCAGGCGGCGCGCGCCTGGTCGAAAGCTGACAGCGGCAGTTCGAGCATCTTGCCCTTGGCCATCGGCTTTGCGCGCTTCGCCATCGCTTCCCCTCCGGGCGGCATCAGCGCCGCCGCCACCATTCGAGCCGTGCCTCGCAGGTTGGCCGATGCTGCCGATACCCGCGGCAATTGCAAGTGTCGCCGATCTGCCGGCGCGGCAACGCGAGGCCTCGCCCTCAAGCCAGCACTTCTTTCGCCTTGGCGGTGCGGGCTTCGTGACTGAGCCGCGCCATGACCTCGACAATCTCCTCGCGCGAGGCGCCCGGGTGAAAGATATGGCGGACCCCGGCCTTTTTCAGTTTGGCGGCATCGGC
>DATFXD010000166.1:0-10523 GCA_035258605.1 Hyphomicrobiaceae bacterium
CGCCATTGCGCCACCGATGGGCGACGCGCCGATCGAGGCGACAGCATGGCGAGGCATCATCAGCGCGGCGTGGGGCTTGTGGCCCGTCACCGGCCGGCGGCGGCCTCCACCAACGCCAGTTCGCTGGTCGTTTTCGCCAACCGCGGCGTCAAAAGCGGCCGCGAAGACGGCGGCGGTTGGGCCGGCCATGCCTCGATGGTGCCAGCCAGTGGCGTTGTGGTCGGCCGGGCGCTGAGCCAGGGGAAGCAAATGGTGGTTGCCCGGCTGAGCATGGCTACTACCGTCAACCTCGCACGGGGCCCGGGTGCCGCCGCACGACCGCCCGGTCGTGAGCGGCCGGGGGTCAGACCGCCCGAGATCTCGGGCAGCAACGGGGGGCTAACATGAGCTACGATTTGATCCTCAAGGGCGGGCACGTGATCGACCCGTCGCAAAACCTCGACGGCGTCATGGACGTCGCCTTCGCCGGCGGCAAGGTGGCCGCCGTCGGTGCCAACTTGCGCGGCGACGCCGGCACCGAGGCGCGCCACGTCGGCGGCCGCTACGTGACCCCCGGGCTGATCGATCTGCACACCCACGTCTATTGGGGTGGCACCTCGCTCGGCATCGATGCCGAGGCGTTCTGCCGCCGCTCGGGGGTCACCACCGCGGTCGATACCGGCAGCGCCGGACCCGGCAATTTCGCGGGCTTTCGCAAGCACGTGATCGAGCCCTGTGCGGTGCGCATCCTCGCCTATCTGCACGTTTCATTCGCCGGCATCTTCGGTTTTTCGAAGACCATCATGGTCGGCGAAAGCGAGAACATAAGGCTGATGGCACCGCGCGAAGCCGCCGAGGTCGCGGCCGCCAACCGCGACATCATCATCGGCATCAAGGTTCGCGTCGGCCGGAATTCGTCCGGCGATCAGGGCGCCGCGCCGCTGGAGATGGCCTTGCAGGTCGCCAACGAAGTCGGCCTGCCGCTGATGGCGCATATCGATCATCCACCACCCTCCTACGAAGAGGTGGTGGCAATGCTGCGTCCGGGCGATGTGCTAACCCACGCCTTTCGTCCGTTCCCGAACGCGCCATGCAACGCCCAAGGCACCATCAAGCCGGTGGTGCTGGAGGCGCGCAAGCGCGGCGTGCTGTTCGACATCGGCCACGGCATGGGCTCGTTCGCCTTCAAGACCGCGCGCGCCATGCTGGCCAACGGCTTCACGCCCGACACCATCTCCTCGGACGTGCATGCCTTGTGCATCGATGGCCCCGCCTTCGACCAGGTCACCACCATGTCGAAGTTTCTCTGCCTCGGGGTGCCGTTGCCGGAAGTCATCAAACAGTCGACGTTCAATGCCGCCTTCGCCTTGAAGCGGCCGGAGCTCGGCTCCTTGCGGCCCGGCAGCGTCGGCGACGCGACCATTCTGTCGGTAGAGCAGGGCAAATTCGACTACGTCGACGTGGTCGGCGAACACCTCGAGGGCGATCGCCGCATCGTGTCCGAAGGCGTGGTGCTGGCCGGCAAGTGGTGGCATCCCAAGTCGTGACACGATGGGCGCCACGGTCGGAGCGGCGGCGGCGCCGCCTCACGCCGAGCGGCCGTGGCAACCCTGTTGCGCGGGCACGATCGCCGGCAGCCGGGCGATGGCCGCGTCGATGCGGCGCGCTTCGGATACGGCGCCCTGGCTGTGGGCGAGGTGCCGGGCCGCCAGCAGCGCGGCCTCGCCTTCCGGCCGCCGACCGAGGGCAAGCAGCATTTCGCCCCACACCCGCTTGATGCCGGCCAGCGCCTGCCGCTCGCGGGTGCGCTCGGCAACGGCGATCGCCTCCTCGATCAGAGCCAGCGCCTCGTCGCCGTCACCGAGCTTCCAGCAGGCGCCGGCCAGGGTGGCGAGTTTCGCAGGCCGGAACAGGCGCGAGCCCGACGCCTCGGCGGCGGCGATCGCCGCCCGCATTTCGCCGATGCCGCCGGCCAGGTCCCCGGCGCGGCTCCGGAAGGAGCCCCGGGCGAAGCGCGCCCAGGCCTCGAAATTCATGAGGCCATGGCGGCCGCAGAATGCCACCGCTTCCTCGGCACGGGCGCGGCTGGCCTCGAGGTCGCCGGGGTTGGGGGTCAACAGGTCGGTCACCAACGCCAAGGCGATCGACAGGGGATGATCGATGGCGCGCGCCCTGGCGATGGCGGCGCCCAGGGCGGCGCGCGACTGGTCGTAGTCTGCGAACGCGAAATGCACGCCGGCGCTGAGCGCCAAGGTCACCACGTGCTGGCTCGCCATCACCCCCCAGGACCCCGCCACCTCCGGCGTCTCGTCAAACAGCGCCAGCGCCTTGGCGAAATGCACCTTGGCATCGGCAAAGGCACCCATTGCCGAATAGCTTTGGCCAATCAGGCAGTGGGCGCGGCTTTGGCCAAGCCCGTGCGTCTCCGACAGCGCCAGGTGGGCGCGTGCCACCTCCAGCGCCCGCTCGATCTCGGCCCGGCCGTAGTAGACATTGAAGAGACCCAGCAGCACGTCGAGCCGCTCGGCCGGGGTGCCGACCGCGGCCACCAGTTGATCGGCGCGTGCGAACACCTCAAGGCTCTCCGGCGCGGCATAGCCGCTGGTTGCCATCAGCGCCGGCCCGAGCCCCATCAGCAAATCGAGTTCCATGCGCGCGCGCTCGAGTGTGGCTGGCAGCAGCCGCGACACGCGCACGCCTTCGGAGAAATGCCCGATCGCCTCGGCGAACGCCGAGCGGTTGGCGGCGCGGATGCCGGCCTGCAACCAGTGCCGGATGGCGGGCTCGTAGAGCTCGGCCTTGGTGAAATGCGCCGCGGCGATTTCGGGCTGCATCGCCACCCGGTCGGGAAACAATTGCTCCAGCGTGCGCGCCACGCGGCCGTGCAGCTCCCGACGCTCGCCGCGCAACAGCGTGCTGTAGGCCGCATCCTGGATCAACACGTGGCGAAAGGCGTAGCTGATCCACGGTGGTGGCCCGATCGGCAGGATCAGCCCGGCCTCGATCAGCTGCTCGAGCGCTGCACTGAGCTCGGCCGGGGTCCAGTCGGTCATCACCCCGGCCAGATGATCGACGGCAAACTCGCGCCCGAAGGCGGCGGCGGCCTTGGCGATTTCGCGCGCCCGCCCGAGCCGGTCCAGTCGCGACAACAGCGACGCATGCAGGCTGGCGGGAATGGCGACGGCGTCCCTGGCCGCGGCGCCGGCCCCGCCGGCAATGGCCCCGGTCTCGACCGCCGCCTTGGTCAGCTCCTCGATGAACAGCGGCACGCCATCGGCGCGCGCGACGATGCCCCGCAAGGTCATGTTGTCGGCCGCCTTGATGCCTGAGATGTGCGCCGCCAGTGCCTCGGCGCTGCCCTGATCGATTGGCCCCAGCGTCAACTCGGTAACGGTGGGCTCGCCGAGCCAGGCGGGATCATCGCCCTGACGCGAGGTGATGACGATCAGCGCTGACAGGGTCTTGAGCCGGGCAATAATCGCCGCCAGCAGCTCGTGGCTGCTGGGATCCATCCAGTGCATGTCCTCGATCAGCACGATCACCGCCCGCCGGCGCGCCAGCCGCTCGAAGGCGTCGACCAGAATGCCAAACAGCAGCTCGCGCTTTTGGCGGGCATCGAGCGCTTGCGGCTTGATGCGGGTGGGGACCGGCAACGCCAACAGATCGGCCAGCACGATGGTCAAAGTGTCCGCGACTTCGCCGGTTCCTGACAGCAGCGCCTGCAATTTGTCGAGCTTGACGTCGGGGGCGTCGGTGACATCGATCTGGGCGGTCCGCTGCAGCTGGGTGAGCAGCGGATAGAGCATGCTGTGTCGGTGGTTGGGCGAGCAGTAGTGGCGGCGCACGATCGGGAATTCCGAGCGCAGCCGCTGCACCAGTTCGAGCGCCAGCCGCGACTTGCCGATCCCGGGCTCGCCGCGCAGGAACGCCACGGCGCCGGCGCCGGCTTTGGCGGCTTGCCATAGCGCCAACAGCTGCTCGAGCTCCCGATCGCGTCCCAACAGCGGCAGGTTCGAGCGCAGCGCGGCGAACCGGTTCGCCACCTCGCTGGCCCCTAGCACCTGGAAGGCCTCGAGCGGTCGCGGGTAGCCTTTGACGCCGGTGAGCTCGAGGCGGCGGTACTCGAACAGGCCGCGCGTCAGCCGTTGCGTGCTCTGGGCGATGAGGACGGTATCGGGCTCGGCGAGCGCTTGCAGCCGCGCCGCCAGATTGGGGGTTTCGCCGACGATCGAGGGAGTGTCGGCCACCCCCGACCGCACCAGATCGCCGACCACCACGATGCCGGTTGCGAGCCCAACCCGGACCCGCAACACCTCCGCCGCGCCGCTGCCCTCATTGATGCGTTGGCTGAGCTCCAGGGCGGCGTTGACGGCGCACTCGGCGTCGTCCTCGCCGGCCGCCGGGTAGCCGAAGTAGGCCAGGATGCCGTCGCCTTGATAGCGCGCGACCATGCCGCCGTAGGCTTCGACAATTTGGGTCGCCCGCTGCTGATAGATGGTGAGAACCTCGCGCAGGTCTTCCGGGTCCAGCCGTCCCGCCAAATGCGAGGAATCAACCAGATCGCAGAACAGGATGCTGAGCAGCCTGCGCTCACCCGCCACCATCCCCGCCGCCAACGACCCGCCCGGCGCGCTCATGGCGGCCCCGCCTCGGTTGCGACCGTTGCCAACCGCCGCTGCCGGGCCCAGCGGCGAGCCAGCGCGGCGAGGCGTCTCGCCGGCGGCTGGGCGCGGGGCGGCGGTGCTGACAGCGGTTGAGGCGTGGCAGGCATGGAAACTGGGCTCGGCGAGCAGCAGAAGTTTTGTCAGTTGTCACGCAAGTGACAGACCTTAGCAGCGGTTGGCGGCTACATGAAGACGGCAGCTACATGAAGACGCGTCGCAGGACGCGTTGCTGGTCAGCACAGGGCAATCCCTGGCAGTGCGTCCGGTGCGGGACTGCGGGCCATATTGCCCATCAGGCGGGCCACAGGCGCGGGGCCTGTGGCCCGTATGCTTTGTTTGCCGATCGCTGCTGCCGCCCGACGGCGTGCCGCCTCCGCCATTTCAGTTCGCGTCGGGTCGTTCGCCCGGCTCAGGACTGCTCGAGCTCGGCTGCGCGCAACAGCGCAGCTTCGTTGCAAAACAGCCGCGTGCGGGTGCGCCGGATGGCCCCGATTTCCTCCAGCGCATGCAGCGCCGCATTGACCTTCTGCCGGCTGGCGCCAATCAGCAACGCCAGCTCGCCTTGGGTGATGCCGAGCTCGATGGCCGCGTGCGCGGTGGCAGCGTCCTCGGAGCGTTGCCGCCGCAGCGTCGACAGCAGGAAGCGCGCCAGGCGCATCTCGATTGGATGCAGCGCGATCCCCTCGGCCAGCTCGCTGGTTTCGCGCAGCCGGATGCAAAGAAACTTGATGGCGGCGCGGGCGACGCGGGGATTGCCTTCGAGCAGGGCATTGAGTTTGCCGCGTTGCAAAGACATCACTTCGACCTGTGTCAGCGCGGTCGCATCGGCGGTGCGGACGCCGCCATCAAGCGGGCCGATCTCGCCGAAGATGTCGCCGGTGGCGGCATGTTTGAAGGACAGCATGCGGCCGTCGAGGGCAAACACCGACAGTCTGACCCGACCACTCAGCACAAGGTAGATGTCGTTGCCGGGATCGCCGCGGGCAAATATCAACTGGTCCGCGGTAAAGCTCGCGGGCGTCATCTGCCGGGCAATGACGAGGCGGTCCCGCTCGGCCAGTGACTTAAACAGAACGGTGCGGCCGAGCATTGCCGCAACTGTGCGGTTGCTATTCATCGAAAATCGCAGATCACTGACGGTCAAGAAACGGGAAGGGATGTACGTTCGTCAAGCGATCAGCGCCAGTTCGAGCAAATTTCTAGGCATGCGGACGGTTCCAATCGTGGAAAACAACACCGTGGCAACGAATACCACGGACACTGACAATGTGTGCGCGGTCAGCAGCCCCCGAGCCACTTTGGCCTTCGCCGGTGGCGGCGCAAGCACCGCCGGGTCGGTACACACTGACCGCTGACCTTTCGTTGACGGAAATTGGTTGACGGAAATGAGGCGCAAGCGCGAGCGCAAGCGGCGGTCCGAGCGGCCGCAACCCGCGGTCAGCACGACCTTTTCGTGCGGCTTAAGTCTAACTTGGGAGGACTAAAGGTCTCCCCCGATAAGGGGATGCTGGCGGGACGGGGCGGCGAAAGCTGCAACCCAACGCGCGGGCGAGCATGGTTTCGGCCTCCATCGCGACGCCACGGCTGGGCTGCGATCTGGGTCAATGCGTTGATGATTGCGGCATGCGCCCCATCGCGGTCCGCAGCATCGGTCGGGCACAGCTTGATACGGATTGGGACTATGCCCGCGATGCCGGTGCGGGCGCCGGGCAGCACCATCAGCGGACCGACCGTCGCAACCAGCGCGCTGTCGGCGGCGCCCAGGCGCTCGATCGCGGCACCGTGTTCCACGCTCCATGTTCCATGTTGCTGCAGCGGTGCCATCGCGTCGTCGCGACATGGGCACCGGGCCGTGTCGCCGGCGACGCCCGACGCCGCCAGAGGCGCTTCGATTGATGGCGGTGACGGCACTGAGCGCGAGCCCTTGTTGCTCCGCCACCGGCGTCGGCCGTGACCCCCTCATGCCGGCGGCCCACGCATGCAGCCCGCAACCTCAGTCATGGTCGCAAGCTGTGCCGGACGGAGATAGCGCCGGTCAGCTGCCCCGGCACCTCGGCAACTGCCGCCAGTGCGTCGAGGCGCCGCATCAGATCGGGCGCACGACCGGCAAACCCGAGGTCGCGGCTGCCAAGCCGAACGCCCCTTCCCGGGCGAGGCGTGCCACTGCTAGAGGAAGACGCATTCGGCGCCGCGCGCCCGAGCCCCTTTGCAACCCGGACTGTGACCGATGCCGCAAGCCCCGCGCAAATCGTTTCCGGTGTCCTGGGACCAGTTCCACCGCGACGCCCGCGCGCTCGCCTGGCGCCTCGCCGACAAAGGGCCGTTCGAGGCCATCGTTGCCATCACCAGGGGCGGACTGGTGCCGGCGGCGATCGTGGCGCGCGAACTCGATTTGCGCGTCGTCGAGACGGTCTCGGTCGCCAGCTATCACACCTACAGCAAGCAGGGTGAGATCGTGATCCTGAAACCCATCGCCCCCGCCATCCTCGGCCTCGGCAACGGCCGCGGTAAGGGCGTGTTGCTGATCGACGACCTGACCGACACCGGCAAGACGGCAAAGCTGGTGCGCGAAGCGCTGCCGGAAGCACACTTTGCGACCGTCTATGCCAAGCCCCAAGGCGCGCCGATGTGCCATACCTTCATTACCGAGGTCTCGCAGGACACCTGGATCTATTTCCCCTGGGATCTCGATCTCGCCTATGCGGAACCGATCCGCGACGGCGGCCGGCCGCCGGCCCGGAAACCTCGCCCCTGAGCCGCCACCAGGCAGGCCCCGCCGTCCGGGGGTCCAAGCGGCGCCGATCGAGGCTGTGCGATCGAGATTGAGGCCGCCGGGCCCGGGAGCACCGCCATCTTGCACTGCCAACCAGGCAGCCAACCGTGACCACCGCCTGTCAGGGCGGACGTGCGCCAACCGGCCAAGTTCGATGGCCAACCCATGCCACAGGGCTCGCCGCCGGAGCCGATCGACCGCAGCCGATCGACCGCAGCCGCGCCGCTCGCCGCCGGCCCCGTCCCAGGGGCGGTGCTCCGAGCGAAGATTTGTTTAGGTTTTGGTCACGATTTCCACAGTAGGTTCAATGTTCAAGGACCTGCGGTTGATATTTTTCGGCAACCTTTCTCGCGCCTTGCGTTTGCGTGCCGGCTGACACGGCCCTCGGAGGGGCGCTCGACCGCATTCCCCAACCTCGGGAACGCACGATGCTGATAAGCTTGGACACAGTGCCCGCCGCCATCATCCCGACGCTGCGCTACGGCGACGTGTCGCGGGCGATCGATTGGCTGGCGACGGCCTTCGGCTTTGAGAAGCACCTCATTGTCGGCGACGACGATGGCGGCGTCGCCTATGCGGAACTGCGCATCGGCACCAGCATGATCATGGTCGGCCCGGCCGATGGCTCCGCCTTCGACCGGCTGATGAAGCAGCCCGATCAAATCGGCGGTGCAGAAACGCAGATCTGCTATCTCTATGTGGAGGATCTCCACGCCCATCGGGACCGGGCGGTGGCCGCCGGTGCCGAGATCGTTCTCGACATCGACGCCGAGGAGCGCGGCTATTCCTGTCGCGATCCGGAAGGCCACATCTGGAACTTCGGCAGCTACAATCCCTGGCACACCTTGGAGGCCCCCGAGCGCGGCCGCTACCGTCAGCGGCCGACCCTGCTGCTGGCCAGCCTGTTGTTCATGGCACCGGTCGCCGCCGCCCTGTTGTTTGGCAGCCCCGAGCAAGTCTACGCCGATCGCGAGACCCCGAGCATCGGCGCGGCCGATCCCAAGGCGGCGGCAAGCATGGCCGGCGACCGGGACGCGCGCCAGGAGCTGGCCCGCATGCGGGCGGCCAAGGACGCCAGCGAGCAGGCGCTGCGCGCGCTGGAGGAACAGCTGGCGCTGGAGCGCAGCGCCCATTTGACCGCCGAGCGCTCGTTGCAGGAGGTGGAGGACCAACTGGCCAAAGAGCGCACCGTGGCAAGCATCGGCCAACGCCAGCCGAGGCCGACCGACGAGCTCGAGCGCGAGCGGCAGGCGCGGCTCGCCGCAGAACGCACGGTTTCCGAGATTCGCGAGCAACTTCAACAGGCCCGGACCGCGGCGGCAACCGCCGAGCGGACCAGCAAGGAGCTGCGCGAGCAAATGGCCAAGCAGGAGGCCGTCAGGCGCTCCCGCTTTGGCGCCCGGATCTCGCACTACCGTTCCAGAGCCGCGGCCAGGGCACGCCTGCGCCGCCTGCGCGAGGCCAACGAGCCCAGCATCAAACCGCCGACGCCGACCAACTAGGCGCCCGCGCCCTTTTGGCCGGGCGCTGTTGCTGCAGTTGAGCTGGCGCCGCGCCGGCACCGGGCTGGTCCAGCCGCACCCAGATCTGGTATGCGTTCTGGCATAATGCCTCCAATCCTACCGCGGCCAACGAACACATGGACAAGAAAAGGCGCCCCGCCCCAGCCGACCCCGGGAGTGCATCGGGCGAGCGCGCGGAGTGGACCAGGGCCCGCCGCATCGTCGTCAAGATCGGCTCGAGCCTGCTCGTCGATCGCGCCGACGGCACGCTCAAATCGACGTGGCTTGACTCGCTTGCCGATGACGTCGCCGAGCTGGTGCGCACCGGCAAGGACATCATCCTCGTCTCCTCGGGCGCCATTGCGCTCGGGCGCCACGTGTTGGCGTTTACCTCCGGCTCGCTGTCGCTCGAGCAATCGCAGGCGGCGGCCGCCGTCGGACAGATCTTCCTGGCCAGCGCCTATCAGGCCGTGTTCAAGGCCCGCGGCCTGACGGCGGCGCAGATCCTATTGACGCTCGGCGATACCGAACAGCGACGTCGTTATCTCAACGCCCGGCAGACCATCGACACCCTGCTCGGCCAGCGCGCCGTTCCGGTGGTGAACGAGAACGACACGGTCGCGACCGCCGAAATCCGCTACGGCGACAACGACCGCCTGTCGGCGCGGGTCGCCACCATGATGAGCGCCGACTGTCTGGTGCTGCTCTCGGATATCGACGGTCTTTACACTGCGCCACCCGGCTGCGGCATCGAAGGCCAGCTGCTGCCCGAGGTGCGCCAGATCACGCCCGAGATCGAAGCCATGGCCGGCAGCGCCGCCAGCGAGCTGTCGCGGGGCGGCATGGTCACCAAGATTCAGGCTGCCAAGATCGCGCTGGCGGCCGGCACCAATATGGTGATCACCTCGGGTACGGTTGCCCATCCCTTGCGCGTGCTCGCCGCCGGTGGTCCCTCGACCTGGTTCCTGGCGACCTCAGATCCGGTAGCCGCGCGCAAACGTTGGATCGCCGGCCAGCTCGAAGCCAAGGGCGTGGTCCACATCGACGCCGGCGCCGTCAAAGCCTTGTTGGCGGGCAAGAGCCTGCTGCCCGCCGGAGTGACGCGGGTCGATGGCATTTTCGAGCGCGGCGACGCCGTCGCCATCCGTGATGCCGGCGGGCGCGAGATTGGCCGCGGCCTCAGCGCCTACGCCTGGACCGATGCGGTGCGCATCATCGGCAAAAAGACCGGCGAGATCGCCGCCATTCTGGGCTATGAGGGGCGCGCCGCGCTGATCCATCGCGACGACATGGTTCTCAGCCGACCCTGAAAGTGTTAAGCCACGATCAACCCCAAGCGGTGCAAAGATTTTGTCCAAACAGCCGATGCCCGAAACGCTAACCGACGTGGGCGCGTGCATGCGCGCGATCGGGGTCGCTGCCCGCAGCGCTGCGCGGGCGCTGGCGCAGATGAGCGCCGCGGCCAAGGCCGCCGCGCTTGCCGCCGCCGCCGGCGAGGTTAGGGCGCAGACAGCAGCCATCCTCAGTGCCAACGAACGCGATCTGGAGGCGGCCCGCAGCAGTGGCGTCAGCGCGGCTTTTCTCGATCGCCTGCTGCTGGACCCG
>DATFXD010000167.1:0-12488 GCA_035258605.1 Hyphomicrobiaceae bacterium
CGACCAGCAGCACTTGAGCTTCCTGGGCCACCTCGGCAATCGCCGCGACCACTTCACCGTAGTAGGCGTCCTTCACCAACACATCGCCATACTGCGGATTGACGAGGATGACGTCGATCTGCTGCTGCTTGAGCCAGGCCAGGGTCTTCTTCAGACAGTTCTTGAAGCCATCCATGGCAACGTGCCGCAACGCATCGTTGGTACCGACCTGCCAGATCACCAGATCGGGTTTTACCTCCTCCACTTCGCGCTTCATGCGATCGGCCGCGCCTTGCGCCACCTCGCCCGATAGGCCATGCCCGACGACATCGAAATCGGTGCCAGTGAGCGCGGTCTCAAGATCGACCTCGAGCCGAGCCGTATAGGTGCGCGACGGCGAGGAGGCGCCAACTCCGGCGGTCGACGACGAACCGATGGCGAGCACCTTGGCGGTGTGGGTGGCACGCAGTGCGCCGGCAAGGCGCGGCAGGCGCGCCACCGCGGCGGTGGGCGGCGGCGTACTGGCGGCCGGTGGTGTCGGGGGTGAGGGCGCCGCTGCACTGGCGGCCGGTGGTGTCGGGGATGTGGGCGCGGCCGCACTGGCGGTCGGTGTTGCCGGAGGGTCGCCCACAGGCGCCACGGCGGGCGCCGCCGGGGCAGGCTCCTGGGCTGACGCCGCGACCGGGATCAGGAGGAGGGCGCCGGTGAGGGCCAGGCTGCGAAGCGGGATGCGGACCACCTTGGATCTGTTCCTTCTGCTGCCGGTCTCGACCCGTTGGACGCCGAATTCGAGGGCTGCGTTCCCAGAACGCCCGTGACCGCCATTTGATCGCCGGGAGCGACCGAATCCGCAGTCAAGCCCGGAATCAGAGCGCGATCAACAATGCTATGGCTAAGCATAAGGTCGTAGCGCCCAACAAGATGATACTTAGGTTAAGAAGCATTTTCGACCAGTTGCTGCAGTATTGGAGGATCGACACCGGCGCGCGCCACCAGGCCTGACCGGGCCCGCGGTCAAATAGGGCGTTGGCCCTTTTGCTCTATCCCCGCTTTGGGGGAGAGCGCTGGTTTTAAAGGACAATTTTGGAGTCGCGAGCTTCTGCACATGAGCCTGGACGAGGCTTGGGCGCGTGGGGGTAAGCCGGGGCGCCGCGACGGTTGGCCGCCGGTGGAGAGGCCGGGGGATGCCGGCGCTCCCGCATAGTCCACGGGCGTTGGTAGGGCGCGTCGCGCTCAGCTGGCGGGCGGGTCTGGCATCGCCCAGATCTTGCGCAGCTGGCGCAGCCGCCGCGCGCGGCGTTCGGCGGCGGAGAGGAGCTGGCGCAAGGCGGCGATGCTGGCGCGCGGTACCGCCGCCGGCTCGGGATCAAGCTCGCAGAACAGCGCGCATTTCTGAAAGCGCCGATTGTGACCCGCCCTGCAGGCGCCAATGAGCTTGTCTTCTTCGGCCGTCATTTGCGCCACCCGCGGGTCCTTTTCGACAGCCGGTCGATCGCTTTCGCGCCAGTGCTTTCCGCGCCACTCCGGCGGGACGTTGGACGGCCAGTAGTCGTTCCGGCTGAACTTTTCATCGACGATGGCGCGTCTGCCGAGCCGCTCGATCACGCTCCAGTGGATCTTTTCATTGATCGGGATCATGTCGCGTGGTTCACGCGTGTCCCCGAACCAGGCTGCGATCGGCGTCGGCGCCGGAAACAGTGGCCGGTGATAGGGCGACAGGCTGGCCAGCCGCCACCAGCCGCGGCTCGAGCGATAGAGCGAGCACATGGCGCATGGCCAGAAGTACCGGCCGATATAGTCGGCGCTGAACCTGAGCTTGGTCAGCGCTTCCACCCTCGCCATGATCCAGATCAGGGCGAGATCGGAAAGTCCGCTGCGCGTATAGCCGCCGCCGACATTGGCGTGCGCGCCGACGAACCAGACCTGCTCGACGTGCTGGTTTGCATGGGGGTTGGTGGGATCGCCGACCCACGTGGTCGGGCTAAAAGCGGGGCGCTGCTCGTCGATGGCCAGCGCCTGCAATCCCACCTCGATGCGGGGATGGATCATGTTGTCGTGAAATCCGCGCGTCCACGAGGTCAGTTTGCGCGCCAGACCCGAGAACCCAAAGCCGGCCGGAATGCCGTAGGCGCCGACCGTATCCCACACCGCCAGGCATTTGATGAGCGGGGTGGGCTTTGGGACTTCGAACACCATGTCGTCGATGTTGTACTTTTGGCGCGCCGCTTCGCTGCGGCGCTCGTTCGGGCTCAGGCGATAGAAGTTCCAGATGTCTTCCAGGTGATCGAAATATTCCTGCCGCGGAATACCGCCGATGGCGGTGATGACGCCGGCGAGCGCGCGCGCGGTATAAGCGCCGCGTGAGAAGCCAAAGATATAGATCTCGTCGCCTTCGACCCAGTTGAGGGTGAGGAACGCAAGCCCGCGCTTCACGTTGCTGCGCAGCCCGGCGCCGAACACGCCGCCAAGCAATTGGTCGAGTGGCCCACCGCTGCCGACGCCGGCGTTGTAGTAGACGATCTGGCTTCGGTTGTGCTCGTCGGTGGCCTTGATGGCTTGGCCGACGCGGACCACGTTGGTGACGGCATCGGGATCGGTCAGCGCATTCCAAGTGCCATCATAGCAAACGACCAGACGTTTCATGGGCCCCCCTCCACGGCGCGGCTGCACCGGCTCGAAACTGTTTCACCGTTGGCGGTGACAGTCTAGGCCGGAACCGCCGCGGCCGTGAGCAGGCTTTGGGCCCGAGTCGGGGGTGAGAGCGCCGGCGAGGCGAGAGCGGCGGGCCGGGTCAATCGCCGTTTGCCACACCCGCGGCCGGGCGGGCGCCGCCGGCGCAAACGGGCCAGGCTATAGCCAACAGCACCCTAAACATCGCTCCGACCAAGGGCGCCAAGCGCGGGCCGCTAACGGCGCAGCGACGGTCGGCGCTCTGCGGCAAGCGCGGTGATCTCCTGCTCGAGGAAGCGCTGCATCAGGTCTGGCGCGGCGGCACCAAACAGGCGCATGCGGCCGGTGTGGGCCAGGAGCAACAGCCCCACCGCATGCGCAAAGGTGTCGACCATCAAGGCATTGGCCGCATCGGGCGGTGCACCGAGCGCTTCGGCCGCTGCCGCGATCGGCCGCAGCGCCGCACCCAGGGCAGCGTTGAGCGCCTGGTCGCGCGCCTTGCCGAGGCCGTGTGGCTTCATGCCGCCGCGGAAAAGATAAAAGCCGAGATCGAGGTCCCGCGGATTGTCGGCGTAATAGCGGAAAAACGCCATCGCCGCCGCCCGCAGCCGGTCGGCCGGGGTCTTGCCGCGACCGGTGGCGCGCCGGACGGCGTCGCCGAGATTGGCGAGTGAGGCGGCGAGCACCTCGGCGTAAATCGCCTCCTTGCAGTCGAAGTGAAAATAGAGCGCCGCCGGCGTGTAACCGGCCGCGGCCGCAATGGCGCGCAGCGAAGCGCCATCGAGGCCCTCGGCCTCGAACACCTTGCGGGCGGCATCGAGGATCAATCCACGCTTGAGGTCCCGGACCGCGCGTTTGCGAGTGGCCGCTCCATCCATCGCCGACAGATAACACGGTTGACGATTTTTTCAACAGCGTTAGAATTATTGTAACAGCATGGTTGGTAGAGGTGTGGCATGGCAGTCCGCGTGGAAAAGTCAGGGCCGGTGTGGACCGTCATTCACGATCGGCCCGAGGCCAGGAACGCCATGGATCCCAGCAGCGCCGACCAGTTGACGGCGGCCTTTCTTGCCTTCGACGCCGACCCTGAGGCGTCGGTTGCCGTCTTCTACGGCGCCGGCGGCGCCTTCTGCGCCGGCTGGGATCTTAAGTACGTGAGCAGCTTGTCGGCGGCCTATCCGCTGGGCGAGCTCGATATTCCGGTTGCCGGCAGCAGCGGTAACGGCGGCGAAATTCCGCGCGGGCCGCTCGGGCCCTCGCGGCTCGAGCTGGACAAGCCGGTGATCGCCGCCATCGAGGGCCCTGCCGTTGCCGGCGGCATGGAATTGGGGCTGTGGTGCGATTTCAGGGTGATGGCGCAAGCGGCCTACTTCGGCGTCTATTGTCGGCGCTGGGGCGTACCCCTGATCGATGGCGGAACCGTTCGCCTACCGCGCATCGTCGGCCAGGGCCGCGCCCTTGAAATCATCCTCACGGGACGCAAGGTGCCAGCCGAGGAGTGCTTGCGGCTCGGTTTGTGCGAATACGTCGTTGCCACCGGCGGTGCCCGCGCCAAGGCGGAGGAGCTGGCCCAAGACATCGCCCGCTTTCCACAGACCTGCGTGCGCGCCGATCGCCGCTCGGCGATCAAAAGCCATGGGCTCGGCGTGCGCGAGGCAATGATCCAGGAATGGTACAACGGGCGCCAAGCACTCAAGGTCGATGGCGTAGCGGGCGCGGCGCGCTTCCGGGACGGGCTCGGCCGGCACGGCGACTTCGCACGGATAACGTGATCGCCGCCGGCGGCGTTAGCACCCGGGCCGGACGGCGATCGCGCCGGGTCGGCATTGCCTAACGGCGGCGAACCTGCTGCAATCGCGCACAGCCACCCATGGCCCGCGTCGGCAGCGTGGTGGAGGAGGAGGGCAAAGCCATGCCGCGACATTTCGGGATCTTGGTGCCATCCACCAACACCACATGCGAGATCGAGTTTGGTCACCTGCCGTCCGAGCTGCAAGTCCATACCGGTCGGCTGGGCAAGGGCGGCGGGCAGCCGTTCGCGCCAAGCCGCGACACCGATGTCGCCTATCAGGCACAATTGCTGGGCGAGGCGCGCGTGGAAGTGATTGCACTGGCGCAGACCTCAGCCAGCCTGTTCGCCGATGATTACGATCAGGTGACGGTGACGCGCATGACCGAGGCGTCGGGCGTGCCATCCCTGACCTCCGCCCAGGCCATCGGGCGGGCGCTCAAGGCGCTCGGCGCCACCCGTATCGCGATGGCAACGCCCTATTCGCAAGAGGTCATTGCCCGCGCCCGGCGCTACTACGAAACCAAATTCGGCATTACCGTGGTGGCCGCGGAGAGCCTCGGTGCCAGCAACGCCTATGCGATTGGCAAGATGGACGCGGGCGTGGCGCAAGCCGCATTCGGCCGTATCGATCTGGCCGAGGTCGATGCGCTGATGGTGCCCGGCGGTAACTTTCCGACCATGGACGTTATCGCCAGCTGGGAGCGCCAGTTCGGCAAGCCGGTGATCACCACCAATCAGGCGACGTTGTGGGCGGTCCTCGCCGCCATGCGCTACACCCTGCCGCTGTCGGGCAAGGGCCGCTTGCTGGAGGAGTTGCCGCCGGGCTAGCCAGCGGCGGGCGCCCGGACGGTGCCCGGCGTGGGGCCCTCCAACGCGCTAGGCCCGGCCGCTGCAGCAGGTCTCGCCACCCACCTCGGGCCGACCTCGCGCGCTCCGTCAGGCGCCCGCCGGGGCGGCCTCCTCCTTGGCAAAGTCGAGTTCGACTTTGGCGCCGTTGGGATCATGGAAGAAGACCTGCCACACACCCGCGGCATAGCCACCCTCTGGGACCCGTCGCAAGTCATACCTGATGCCGCGCGCCTTGAGCTTGCCGATGTAGTGGCCGAGCCCGGTCGCCGAGAACGCCATGTGATCGAGCAGCCCCGTTTCCTGCGGGATCTCCGGACGCTCGATCACGTGCAGGATGGGTTTGCCGTCGTTGTGCAACCAGCAGCCGGGAAAGGCGAAGTTTGGCCGCTCGCCGGCCTTGAAGCCCAGAATATCCTCATAGAACTGCGCGGTTGCCTTCCAGTCCTTGGTGAGGATGGTGAAGTGGTCCATCTTCTGGATCGTCATCGCGGTATCCTGTCGTGCGCCTAACTTTGCTGCAAGGTGGGCACGAGGATGACACGGGGCGCACCGTTCTGGATAGGGGTAGCCGGCAGGGCAGTCGACCCCGCGCAGGCCGTTTGCGTCCCATCTTCACCGCCATTAGGGTGTGGGCGTAGCCCACGCGTGATGGAGCCGAGGTCACCACGGGGGGAGGCCTCCGCTGCGATCCGCCAGGCGCTGATCGCGCGTGGAGCTGCCGTTCCTCCCGCCGAGCAAGGTTGAAAAGCGCCCGCCAATGCAGCTCTACGTCACCTATACTTCGCCCTATGCCCGGCTTGCCCGTATCCTCGTATTGGAGAAACAGCTCGCCGATCGCGTCACCATCCTCGAGGCCAAGACGCGCACCGTCGGCAGTCCCTACTACCAGATCAACCCGTCGGGTCGGGTGCCCTATCTGATCGATGACCACGGCGTCGGCATGGAGGACAGCCAGCTCATCTGCGCCTACCTCGATGCTGTCGATGGCGCGCCCCGTTTCCATGGCTCTGGCGCCAACGCCGATTGGCGCTCAGCCAAGCTGGAGGCGACTGCGCGCAGCATGCTGGATGGCATCTCGGTGTGGGTACGCGAGATCAACCGCCCCGAGACCGAGCGCTCACCCACCGTTCTCGCCCACGAGGTGGCGCGCAGCGAACGTCTCGCCGACCACTTTGAAGCGGTGGTGGCCGAGCCAGCCATGGCGGTGGGCCCGCGCTCAATGGCGCACCTGATCCTCGCCGTAGCACTGGAGACGGCGCACAGGCGAGGTCCGGGCGATCTGACCCGCGGCCGACCGCGGCTTGCGGCCTGGCTTGCAGCGCTCTCCGCGCTGCCGGCGTTGCGGGCGACGGCGATCCGATAGCCCTTCTCACAGCGCCCGCGATCGCGGCCGCTTGGCCTTTGCATCTCGGGCCTTTGCATCTGATGCCGATGGCGCGCGCTCCATTCGACGAGGCCCGGGCTTTGTCCTAGTCTGCCGGCAGCCGTGGGCGCTTGCGCGAGCGCCCAACGCCTCGACCACTAACGTCGACCAGCCGGAAGGAACGCCCGATGCGCCGACCCATGCTCGCGTCTCGTTTGATGCTTGCGGCCGTGGCCGCCGGTCTCAGCTGCATCAGTGCCAAGGTTTTAGCCCAATCCAACCCGCCCCAGTACGTGGTCGAGCCGTTTTGGCCCAAGCCGCTGCCCGACAATTGGATGCTTGGGCAGGTGGCCGGCGTCGCCGTCGACAATGATGACAGCGTCTGGATCGTGCACCGGCCCTCGACCTTGGTCGACGACGAAAAAGGTGTCCAGAAGACCCCGCCGGAAACCAGCTGCTGTGTGGCGGCCCCGCCGGTGTTGCAATTCTCCGCCGATGGCAAGCTGCTGCGCAGCTGGGGCGGACGCGGCGAGGGCTATGATTGGCCGAGCAGCGAGCATGGCGTTCATATCGACAAGGACGGTAATGTTTGGCTCGCCGGCAATGGCAAAGACGACCATCAGATCTTGAAGTTCACGCCGGAGGGCAAGTTCCTGCAACAGATCGGCAAGGCGGGTGCCACCGGCGGCTCCAACAGCAAGACCGAGCTCGGACGGCCGGCGCACATGGTGACGGACGAGGCCGCTGGTGAACTCTACGTCGCCGACGGCTACCTCAATCGGCGCATCGTGGTGTTCGATCTGAAGACCGGCGCCTACAAGCGCCACTGGGGCGCCTATGGCACCAAGCAGCCGACCGACGACAAGCTGCCGCCGTACACGCCGGTGGCGCTGACCGCCCTGTCAAAGTCCTTTTCCAATCCGGTGCATTGCGTGCGCCTCTCCCGTGACGGCCTCGTCTACACCTGCGACCGCGGCAACGACCGCATTCAAGTGTTCCAAAAGGACGGCACCTTCGTGAAGGAATTCCAGCTCAACCCCGAGACCTTGCAGAACGGCTCGGTCTGGGATCTGGTGCTGTCGGAGGACGACGCTCAGCGCTATATCTTCGTCGCCGACGGCGCCAACATGCAGATCAGCACCCTGGACCGCCAGAGCGGCGAGGTTCTGGCGCGCTTTGGCCGCCCGGGCCGCATGGCCGGAGAATTCAAATGGGTGCATAACATGGCAATCGATTCCAAGGGCAACCTCTATACCGCTGAGGTGGGCACCGGGCGCCGCGTGCAGAAGTTCAAGCGCACGGGCGGTCCGACCAACTGATCGCCAGCCCCGCGGCTCTCGAGGCGCGCGCGCAGCGCGCCCGGGCTGCGACTTGTTGGTAGGGCGCGCACTGCCGCGGCAGGTTCGCTACCAGGGCCGCTCCTCCTGTCCTTGCCCAGCGTCTTGCACAGACTGCCGGCAGACGGTTGGTGCGATTTGCTCACTTCGCTGGGCGCGACGCAAGCGGCATCGCGCGGAGACGCTGCTCATTGGAATGCGATTCTCGGGCTGCGGATGGCCCTTCAAAGCCCGCGCTACTTGCGCCATATCCCCTGTTGCCCGCGGCGATCGACGCGGTGGTTGGCAACGAGGTTGGCAATGTCTTCTTTCTTGCGCGCGAGCTCCTCATCCGAGCCGCGCATCTTCGTGATCCACGAGAATGCGGCCTGGGTCGAACCGCTTCGCCGCGAGTTCGCGGCGCTCGGCGCCCCGTTTGCCGAATGGTTTTTGGATCGCGGTCTCTTAGATCTCGAGGCGTTGCCGCCGGAAGGCATCTTCTATAATCGCATGAGCGCTTCCTCGCACACGCGCGGACATCGCTACGCCCCGGAATTGACCGCTGCAGTGCTCGCCTGGCTTGCCCGGCACGGGCGTACGGTCGTCAACGGCGAGCGCGCGCTGCAGCTCGAAGTGTCCAAGGTGGCGCAATACCAGGCGCTGGCAACATGCAACATCGCCACCCCCGCGACCATCGCCGTGGTCGGTCGCGAGCACCTTGCCGCTGCCGCCACCGAGCTCGGCTATCCCGTCATTCTCAAGCACAACCGCGCCGGCAAGGGGCTCGGCGTCAAGCTGATCTATTCGGATGCCGCCCTGCAGCAGCACCTAGCGGCGGCGAGCTATGAGGAACCCGTCGACGGCATCATGCTGGTGCAGCGCTACATCGAGGCGCCTCGACCCGCGATCACCCGCGTCGAGTTCATCGGCGGCGAGTTCTTTTATGCCGTCCGGGTTGACACCTCCGAGGGCTTCGAGCTCTGCCCGGCCGACGCCTGCGCGAGCCCGCCGGCGGCCGGTTGCCCGGCGGTGGCGCCGGGCGATAAGTTCGAGATCATCGCCAACTTCCACCACCCGTTGCTGCCGGCGTGGCGATCCTTCCTGGCGCGGAACGACATCGGCATCGCCGGCATCGAATTTATAGAGGACCGGCACGGACGCGCCTTCACTTACGACGTCAACACCAACACCAATTATAACCCGGCCGCTGAGGCCAAGGCCGGTCGCCGCGGCATGCACGGCATTGCCCGGCATCTGGTGGCGCTGCTGCGCGACCGCTACGGCGCCAGCCAGATCGCCCCCGCCGCCTAAAGCGCGCCTGCGCGTCGGATCGGCCCCGCAATGCCGCGGCAGGCGCCGCCGCGGCCTGGTGCGGGCACGCCTTGGCCGGCGCGCTTGCGATCGCCGCCGATTGCTTAGTCGATGACGACGCCTGCTCGTCGACCAGCACCGGCAAGCAGCCGGTATGGCGGCCTGCGCTGCATCCGGCCCGCCGTTCGCGCCGAGGCCCGGCTCACAGCAGCTCCGCTAGGCGCGCGAGCTCGCCGGCATCCAGGTCCGAGATCGCCCAATAGTTAAGCCCTGCGCGTGTCCAGCTCACGAGCGTGTAGCCGTGCCGGGTCATCAACTCAGGTGCTTGCGCCGCACGCGCGCCGTCGGGCCAACTGAAGACATTGATGATATGGCGCTGCCGCCGATACACCAACACGCCGACGCGACGCTCGCCGACGTAGTCGAGCCGTCCTCCCACCAGCGCAAACCCGTCCGCCGACAGGTCTTTGACGTCGGGAGAGAAGTCGATGCGACCGCTGAACCAGGGCTTGACCACATGCGTGTCCGCTGCGGCGACCTCGATCGGGTTCGCCTGCAGCAAGGAGCGAACGTGCGCGGAGATCACATCATGTTCAAGACGGCCGCGTACGTCAGCGGCATGCACCAGCCAGCCAGCCAATGCCGCCGCGGCACAGCTGGCGACCGCGAGGCTCGCCCGCCACCGCCAGCGCGCCCGTGACGCGCCACCGGCGGCGGTCACGGCAAGTGGGCGTTGGCTCCGACTTTGCTCCAGCGCCAGGGTGGCCAACAGTTGCGGCCGCAGCGACTTGGGCGGCAAGGCGCGCCCACGGGCGGCAAGCGCCTTGCTGAGTCGGGTGAGGTCGCCGGCCAGCGCGCCGCAGTCGGCACAAGCCTCAAGATGGCGCCCGAGCAAGGTGCGCTCCTCGGCTGCCAGCTCGCCGTCAAGATCGGGACTGATGAGCTCGCGCGCCCGCTCACAGTGCATTGGGCTCATCCTTGGCGATCAATTGCGTTAAGGCCTTGCGCAATTCTCGCCGCCCACGCGATAGCCGTGACATGATGGTACCGATCGGGCTGCCGGTGACCTCGGCGATGTCGCGGTAGGACAGTCCCTCGATCTCGCGCAGCACCACGACTTCGCGGAACGCTGCCGGCAGCTCGGCCAGCGCCCGCACGACGACCTCTTGCTCGTCGGCGCCGATCAGCCGCGCCTCGGCGGTCGGTTCGTTGGCGGCGATCTCGGCCAGCCCCAGCCCGCCCTGGCTGGCATAGGCCTCCTCGATCGAAATCACGTTGCCGGCGCGGCGGCGATTGTTGAGCCAGCGGTAGGCGGTGTGGCGCACGATGGCGAGCAGCCACGGGCGCATGTCGTCGCCACGAAAACCGGCAAATGAGCGCATGGCGCGCAGATAGGCCTCCTGCACCACGTCCTCTGCATCTGGACGCGATCTGACCAGCCAGAACGCCAAATTGTACGCCGCCTCGAGATGCCGCAGCGCCAGGTGCTCAAAACGAGACGCGGAGCTCATGGCAACGGATAGGTTCCGTGTGAACGCAGTGTGACAGCCCACCTGATGAGCAATATCCCGCGGCAGCGCCGTTTATTCCCACCCCATTCGCATCCCGCCGCCGGCGCGGGAATAAAGCCACCCGCGACGGACTAGTGCACGACATCGGCCGCGGCTTGCGGCCGCCCACGCTAAAAGTGGAGGCAACTCGTGAACCATCCCTCGCGACGCCAAATCGTCAGCGCCGGCGCCTTCGCCGCCGCGCTTGGGCTTTGCAAAAGCCTATCCTACGTGGGCCCCGCCTGGGGGCAGAAAACCCCCGACCCGCCGCGCGGCTTCTATACCTATAAAGTGGGCGCCATCCAGGTGTTCGCCCTCTACGACGGGATCTGGGAAAAGCCGCATGATCCGGGGTTCATCAAGAATGCCAGCATCGAGGAGACGCAGACCGCGCTCAACAACGCCGGCCTGCCCACGGAGTTCGTGTCGATCCCGCTGACCGTGGTGGTGCTCAAGGTCGGCAGCACCTGGGTTATGGTCGACTCCGGCTCGGGTGGTGGCCAGTGGCAGCCGACCGCCGGCAGGCTGGCAGCCAACATGCGCGCCGCCGGTATCGACCCGCACAAGATCAGCATCATCCTGATTTCGCACTTCCACCCCGATCACATCTTCGGCCTGATGGAGAAAGGCAGTAACGCGCCGGTGTTTCCCCAGGCGGAACTGGTGGTGAGCGCCACCGAATACAAATGGTGGACCGAAGCCGGCCGGGTGGAGAAGCTCCCGGAGGCGCGCAAGGCGCTGGGACAGCGCATCAACGCCGCATTTCCCGGCTGGAAGAATTTCACCCTGGTCGATCACGAGCGCGAGGTGGCACCGGGCATCCGCCTGATCGACGCGCCAGGCCACACGGCCGGGCATTCGGTCTTCCACGTCAGCTCCGGCCATCACCAGCTGATGATTTCCAACGACACCGCCTACGTGCCGGCCCTGCTCGGCCCGCACCCGGAATGGCAAGGGGTCTATGATCAGGACGGCCCGCTGGCGGTGACGACGCGTCGCAAGCTGATTGATCGGGTCATTGCCGAGAAGATGATGATCTGCGGCGCCCATTTCCCGTTCCCGGGGCTCGGCTCCTTTGTCAAGGATGGCAGCGGCTACGCCTTCACCGCCGCGACCCCGGTCACGGATAAGAAACCAGGCTTGCGCCCCTATCCCGGCTGAGGCGCAACAGCATAGTGAACGTGGAGACGAACCCCCATGCGCAGCTCTCGATTTGCCCGAACCCTGATCCTGGCGCACGTCCTTGCGGGAATGGGGTTGGCCGGTCTGCCGCCGGCCGCGTTGGCCGTGGACTCAGAGACGAGCGAGGCCCCCGACCTCGTCGGCGTGCGCGCCAAGATCAAGGCCAAGGACTTCAACGCCGCGATCTCCGAGCTCGAGACCATCATCGACCAAGGTGTCCAGCAGGCCGATGTCTATAATCTCATGGGTTTCAGCCTGCGCAAGAGCGGCAACCTCGACCGAGCCTACTCGTTCTACCGCAAGGCGCTGGAGTTTGAGCCAGACCACAAGGGTGCGCTCGAGTACCTGGGCGAGCTTTATGTCGAGCGGGGCGAGATCGGCAAGGCGCGGGAACACGAGCGGCATCTGGCGGCGCTCTGCCCTGACGGCTGTGAGGAGCTGAGCGACCTGCGCCTGGCGATCGCCGAGGCCGCCGC
>DATFXD010000168.1:0-2630 GCA_035258605.1 Hyphomicrobiaceae bacterium
AGCGCCGACACCACCATCGGACCGCGCCAGATCACCGGCGTTGCCTCGTCCACCAGGAAGCCCATCGACATCGCCTTGAGACCGTAGCCTTCCATCGGCTGCAGCATCTTGCCGTGCGCCACCTGCGGCCGGCCGGTAAGACCCAACAGCCGCGGCTGCGACGGCCCATAGATGTCGGCGTCGAGGATGCCGGTCTTGAGACCAAGGGCCTGCAAGCCAAGCGCCAGGTTGACCGCGGTGGTCGACTTGCCGACGCCACCCTTGCCGGAGGCAACCGCGATCAAATGCCGGACGCCGGCGACCTCGGTGATGGCGCGGGCGGGAGCGCCAGCCGGCGCGGGCGGCGGTTGCGCGGAACGCGCCCGCGCCGCGGCGACGCGCGCACTCTCGGGCAGCTCGCCCGCCCGACCGCGGGCGGGTTGGGCGGCCCGGCCGGGCTCGCGCTCCGCCGTCAGCACCGCCGTTACGCTGTTGACCCCGGCGGTTTCGGCCACGATCTTTTCGGCGGCCTGGCGCAACGGCTCGAGTTCGTCGGCGCGCGCTGCCGGCACGGTGATGGAAAAGGAGACGCGGCCGTCCTTGATCAAGACCTCCGAAACGAGGCCGAGGTCGACGATGTTGCTGTCCAGATCGGGGCCTTTGACCCGGCGCAGGCGCGCAAGGATATCCTCCCGGCTCACGCTCATGCCTCACTCCTTCGTCTCACCGCCAGCCCCGCCGCCGTGCCAATGCCGCACGTCCCACGCCAACCCCTCGGCGCCAACGGGCCGGCACGCCCACCACCACGTCCCGCAGACGCACCGGGCCCTGTCACCGCGCGGGCTCAAGGCAACCTCGAGCGCGCGGCACCGTGGCGCTCATTCCGCGGCGCTCAAAAGGCAATGGCCGGCGCCGCACCTACGACCGGCGATGGTGAACCGGCAACTCCCACGCCCGGTCCCCGGTCGATGGCGGCACGCGCGGGCGCTAGAGCGTCTTCTTGCGCTGCTGGATCATCATGTAGGTGTCGTAGGTATTGTCCGCCAGCTGCAGCCACAGGTACTGATCGCCGCGGAAGCCACGGATCGAATCCCAGATCTTCTTGAAGTCCTCGTTCTTGGCGCTGATGGTGGCATAGACCTCGTTGGCGGACTTGAAGCAGACGTCGAGGATCGCCTCCGAGAACGGGCGCAACTGCGTGCCGTTGGCCACCAACCGCTTCAGCGCCTGCGGGTTTTGCGCATCGTAGCGGCCGAGCGTGAAGACATTGGCTTCCGAGGCCGCCACCTTGAGGATGGCCTTGTAGGCCGGCGGTAGCTCTTCCCATTTTTGCTTATTGACGTGGACGTGGATCATGGCGCCGCCTTCCCACCATCCCGGGTAATAGTAGTACTTGGCGACCTTGTAGAAGCCGAGCTTCTCGTCGTCGTGCGGGCCGACCCATTCGGCGGCGTCGATGGTGCCCTTCTCGAGCGCGGGATAGATGTCGCCGCCGGCAATCTGCTGCGGCACCACGCCGACCTTCGTCATCACCTCGCCGGCAAAGCCGGCAATGCGCATTTTGATACCCTTGAGATCGTCGGGGATGTTGAGCTCCTTGCGGAACCAGCCTCCCATCTGGGCCCCGGTATTGCCGGCGAGCAGACCGACGATGTTGAACTTGGAATAAAACGCATTGACCAGCTGATCGCCCCCCTCGCTCCACCACGAGTTCTGCATGCGGGCATTGAGGCCGAACGGCACCGCACAGCTCAGCGCAAAGGTCGGGTCCTTGCCCCACAGGTAGTAGGGAGCGGTGTGGCACAACTCGACGCTGCCGGCCGATACCGCGTCGGTGGCCTGCAGCCCGGGCACGATTTCGCCGGCGGCAAAGGTTTGGATCTGGAACTTGTTGTCGGTCGCCTCGGCAACGTATTTGGCGAAGTGTTCCGCTCCGCCGTAGAGCGTGTCGAGCGACTTCGGCCAGCTTGTGGTCATGCGCCACTTGAGCTCCGGCGCCCCCTGGGCGATGGCCGGAGCGGCCACCCCGCTGGCAATGCCGGCGGCGCCGACGCCGCCGGCGGCGGCCAGGAATTTGCGACGATCCATGCTCTTCATGGGGGACCTACCTCCCTAAAACGAGTTTGATTGAGCCGAACGGCCCTCAAGCAAATGCCCGCCTACAGCTGAGGCGCCGATCGCGATTTGGTGGCTGCCAAAGCCATCGGGAGCGACGCAGTGATCCATGCACCTTCGCCGGCGCCTGCCGGGGCAGACCGCTCGTCGTGGGAAGCCGCACGAGGCTGGTTCTGGGCACTATAGGGAGGTTGGTTAGTCCGCTCAATGGTGATTTACGCCGCTGCCGGCGCGGTTGCGGCCCGGGCCAGGCTTGCGAGCCCGCGACGAAGTGGCTACATCGGCTGAGTGGCGTTCCTGCGCCACTACCCGTGCCGCCGCAACCGCGCCAAGACACCAAGCCCAGACGCGCCGAGCCCAGACACCGAGCCAAGACACCGACCCGAGACACTGACCCGAGACACTGAGCCAAGACACTGAGCCAAGACAGGGCCCTGATGAGCTTCGAAGTCCGCCCGAGCCCGGATGATCCTCGACTGTCGCAGATCGTCAACGGCATCGATCACGAAGGCAAGCCGGTCGCAACGTCGGTGGTG
>DATFXD010000169.1:0-8232 GCA_035258605.1 Hyphomicrobiaceae bacterium
GCCACAGCCGAAGCCAAAGATCGGCAGCCGCTCCACCGTCTTGCGAAATGGCAGCCGGTTCATCAGCCTGGCATCGAGGCTCGGGATCGCCAGCCCGGTGATGGTGTTGACGACCAGCATATCGATGTCATCGAGGGCAAGACCGGCGGCCGCCACCGCCTTCACCGCCACCTCTTCCAGCAACGCCAGCGCATGCCGCTGATAGACGGCAGTGCGCTCTTCCCACCCGTGTGCCTCCTGGCACCATTGATAGGGCTCGCAGGAGTAGCGGGTGTCGATGCCGGTATTGCTATAAAGAGCTTGCATCCGCGCCAAGTGCGGGAACACCGTCTTGGCGCGCTCCAAGGCTTCGACCTGCTCCACCATGTGCTGTGGAAGGGCCGTGGCGATCGACAAGATGTCGACATCCAAGCGACAACGGAGCTCACCGCGAGCCGCCGTGTCCGGCAGTCGTCGCTGCATTCCAAGTCCCCTGACTTGTGGCCCCCCAACGATTGTTGCCCTATTGGTGGGGTGAATCCAAGCACGATGGTGTGATCTTGTGGACCTCACCAGCGGCTAGGGTAAACTAGAGGAGGTTGCTTTTGGCTTCACCATCGGCCTCGGCAGTTGGCCGCCTTATTCCTTAACGTGGCTTACGACGCGTTGTGACTGCCCCACTATTTGATGCTTGGACCCCGGTAAACGCCCTCTCGGTGGCGGTGCTCGCCTTGGTTTCTGTCGAGCGCCTGGCCGAACTGGCGCTGGCGCGACGCAACACGCAACGCTTGTTGAGCCAAGGCGCGGTCGAGGTTGGTCGCGGCCACTATCCGGCCATGGTTTTGCTGCACGCCGCGTGGCTACTGGGCCTGTGGATTGCCGCGCCGACGCGGGCGGCAAGCCTGCCATTATTGGCAGCCTTCGCACTGCTGCAGGCGGGCAGAGCCTGGGTCTTGGTCACGCTCAGGCAGCGGTGGACCACACGCATCATCGTGCTTCCGGGTGCGCCGCTGGTGCGGACTGGACCGTATCGGTTCGTGCGGCATCCGAACTATTTGATCGTTGCCGGCGAGATTTTTGTTCTCCCGCTCGCCTTTGGCCTCGTCACGTTTGCGCTCATCTTCACCGCCTTCAACGCCATCATCCTTACCGTCCGCATCCGCGAGGAAGAGGTTGCCCTCAGCCGCAGCCCAGCTCGGGAGCGCGTGCCGCAATGACGGCCCCCGACCGTGATCGCGACCCTGGGATCGGCACCTGGCTGGCGTTCTCGGGGCTGTGCGTGGGCATGTTCATGGCCATTCTCGATGTCCAGGTGGTGGCGGCATCTTTGCCGACCATTCAATCGGCATTGGCGATGCGGCCGGACGAGATGAGCTGGGTTCAGACCAGCTACCTGATCGCCGAGGTGGTCGCCATCCCTGTCACCGGATTTCTGACGCGGGCCTTGACGATGCGATGGCTGGCGGTGATCTCGATTGGCATTTTCGTGGTCGCTTCGCTCGGCTGTGCCGCCAGCGGATCGTTCACGGCGCTTCTGGTGTGGCGCGTCATTCAGGGGCTGGCGGGGGGGTGGCTCATTCCGCAGGTGTTTGCCGCCGGCTTCGTGCTTTTTCCGGGCCGTGGCCAGGCATTGGCGACCACCATCGCCGGCGTGCTGGCGGTGCTGGCACCGACGCTCGGCCCGCTCGTCGGCGGCTGGATCACCGATGCCTACGATTGGCCGTGGCTGTTCTTGATCAACGTCCCGCCGGGGCTGGCGGCGATTGCCGTCGTTGCCAGCCTGCTTCCCCGCCAGGCCATCGATCTCGCCGCCTTGCGCAGGCTTGATGTTGTGGGTCTCGTGTTGATGGCGACGGCGCTGGCGGCCTTGCAAATCGCCCTCAAGCAGGCGCCCGAGTCCGGCTGGGCGTCGTTCGCCGTGCTCGGCCTCTTCGCCGAGAGCTTGGGGCTTGGCATGCTGTTCGTGATCCGCAGCCTCGCCGTGGCAGCGCCCGTTGTCGACTTGCGCGCGCTCGCCGACCGAGACTTCGCGCTCGGCTCGGGCTTGAGCTTTATCCTCGGTATTGGGCTTTACGGCTCGGTCTATCTGATGCCGGTATTTCTTGCCTTCGTGCGCAATCACTCCGCTTTTGAGATTGGCCAGACCATGATGGTGATGGGCGCGGCGCAGCTGGCGCTGGCGCCCGTTGCGGTTTTCCTGGAGCGTCGGGTCAGCGCGCGCTTGCTGGCGGCGACGGCCTTTGCCCTATTCGCCTTGGGTCTGGCCATGAGCGCCTTTCAGACCCGCGCCACCGACTTCGCGGAAATGCTGGTCCCACAGATTTTTCGCGGCATGGCCATTATGCTGTGTCTGTTGCCGCCGATCCGGCTGGCGCTTGCCCACCAGTCGGCGGCCGCGGTTCCCAATGCCAGCGGCCTCTTCAATCTGTTGCGCAATCTCGGTGGCGCCATTGGCATCGCGCTGATCGATACGGTCCTTTATGGTCGCACGCCGCAAATCGGCGAGCGGCTGGGCGCCGCCTTGGCCGAGGGTGATGTCGCGACCGCTAAGGCGGTCGGGCTGCCGCTGGACCGGTTCTTAGCCCACGTCCCCGGCACGCCGGTGGAGCCGCAGGTTCTGGCCTATGTTGAGGCTGCGGTGCGGCGCCAGGCGACCGTGGAAGCCGTGAACGAGGCTTGGCTGCTGTTGGCGGCGTTGACCTTGGCCGGCGCGCTTGCAGTTGCCGTGCTTCGACCGCAACGATCTTAAGCGTGCGGACGCACCTGGGCGCTCGCTGGCAGCGATGGCCGCGCCGCAAGGGCTCAGCAACTATTTGCCGGGGGCATGCAACTGGCGGCTGGCCTGGTGCAAAGCGCGCACATCTCAGCAAACGAGGCGATGGAAGCGCCGAATCGGCCAAGGGGCCGCCGCCCACCAAGATTCGCGCCGCGCCGCTTCGATCGCCGAAACAGTGGCACACGATCAGGTAGCGCCCGGCATCTCGCTACCGCTACCGCCGGGCGACCACAGTATGGCAACGATGGCTGCCGCCCCATTCCGGCCCTCCGCGGAAGTCGCCGGCTTGGCCCGCAGCCAATTGTCACGATGGTGTGACAGTGTCGCCTCCCAGTAGCCGATGGTGGCGCGACAGCATTGCTCGCGCGGCCCGGCCCGCATCGCCATATTTTTCCGCCAGCGGGGTGCTAAGAGGCCGGGCCCGCCGGGGTCAACCAGGGAGCAAACTGATGAAGATGATCTTGTCTGCCCTCGCCTTGACCGTCACCGTCGCCTGTGCTGCTGCACCGGCATTGGCGCAGACCAAGGAGGCGCCCAAGACCAAGGCCGACTGCACCAAGGCCAAGGATATGAAGTGGGATGACAAGTCCAGTAAGTGCGTGAAGAAATAGCATTGGGACAAAAAAGTTGGCGGCAGGCCATCGGACTGCCGCCTGGCAGCCGGGCAAAGCCCCGAAGGTGCACACGCGGCAAGCATGTTGCCCACGACCGGCGGCCGGCGACCGCCTCCAGTATGACATGAAGATTTGATGATCTGGGGCCTGTTGATCTCAGGCCTGCAACATTTGCCTTTCCTATCGCTGTTCGGGGCGACAGAGGAGTGTGCCGTGCGTCTTAGCTCAGCCCTGATCGCCGTGCTGGTGGCCCTGTTGCCCACCACGTTGCTCGCCAGGGAGTTCAAGATTTCGCACCAGTGGGCGTCCGAGGTGGACGCGCGCGACCGTGCGGCCCGGGTTTTCGTGCGCGAGGTGATGGCGCGGGTTCCCCAGGCCACCTTTAAGATCTATCCGCAGTTGGCGCTGAAGCTAAGGGCCGAGCAGCAATTCGACGCGCTGCAATCGGGCAAGATCGAAATGAGCGTCTATCCGCTCCCCTATGCCGTCAAGAAGATCCCGGAATTCTCGCTTGCGGTTTTGCCGGGACTGTTTCCGAGCGTCGAGGCGGCGCGGGCGCTGCGCAATTCGAAGGTCTCGGACCAGTTGCAGGCGATCGCCAACGCCAATGGCGTCCACATCCTGGCCTGGTGGTGGGTGCCGGGCGGATTTGTCACGCGCAATCGCGAGATTGCCGGGCCCGAGACCGTAAAGGGATTGCGCTTGCGGGGCGGTGATCCGCTGTTTGACTTGATGCTGAGCAAAGCCGGGGCGGTCCCGGTCGATCTGACCTCCAACGAACTCTATGCGGCGATGCAGGCCGACAAGCTTGATGGGGCGCTGACGTCCTATGAGACGTTCGTATCTGCCAAGCTCTATGAGCACGCCAAGTTCTTCACGGCAGGCAGTCCGGGGATTTGGATGTTTGCCACGCCATTGTTGATTTCCAAATCGGTCTGGGACGGCCTGTCGGGATCCGAACGCGACGCCTTTGAGGCTGCCGCCGAGATCTCGGAGGCATTTTTTGCCGGGACGCAGAAGGACGCCGAGCGCAAGTTCATCGAAACATTCACGCAGGCCGGGGCGAAGTACCATCGGTTCACCACCCAGGACTATCTTGCCTGGTTGCGCTTGGCCCAGCAGACCGCCTGGAGAGAATATTTTGCGCTGAGCCCGAAGACGGAGAGCATGTTGCTCGAGGTGGTGCAGACGTTGCTCGACGTCGCACACTCGAAGTGACACGGGCGCGCGCCGCTTATGGGGCGATGGCCGGGCGCGCGCCGCGCCGGTCTGATCCCGCCCTCAGGGCATCCGATCGCAGCCTTGAACGTTCCCTCCCGGCTATCGCGCCTTTGCCCGCGCCGGGCTTGCGTCGTATCGGCGCCGCATCCCGAGGTGGTGCGTCGCCCATGCAACCGATGTCTGCCCGGCGCAACCGATCTCAGCCGCGCGGGTGGTCAGGTCGCGCCGCCGCGTCCAGGAGAAAGGCTTTAAGGGGCTTGGACGACGGCAATGATGGGAGCTCGTGCCATGTACAATTGTGCGTCGCCAGTTTGGGCGACCAAGACCGCGTGAGCGACCGGCCAAAGATCAATGCGCGGAGGAGGACCCTGTGCAACGCTGGATGGTACTGCTCGTTGTTGGCCTCGCGGCGATCTCAGCAGCCTCGAGTTCATATACCGCCTACAAGCTCTACCAGATCGGCGACGGCAAGCTCGTGCCGCAACGGAGCAAGCGCTAGCGAGGCGCGCGCCGCCGCGCTTGACGTTTCGCGGCGGCAGGCGCGCTGAGCCGGCCACGACCGATGGATCCTGCAATCGGCCGCGGTGTTGCTGGTGCGCGTGTGAGAGGTGAGCGGGCGAGAGCGGTAGCAAGGGGGAACACTTCGCGCTCTCGCCCTAGGCCACCGCGCCATAGGGGGTAGGACCGTGTGGCCCTGCGCCGACGGGTTGAGGGAGGGACCTCGACGGCACTTGCCAGCTTTCATGCCAAACAGCCGTCGGCTTGACCATGCATAGTTATACTGAATGTGAGAAGAATTTTTGCCGGGAGTCATTCGCTGACCACCGCAGCAACATCGACCGCCGGCTGGGAGGCCGCGGCGGCTGCGGATCGCATCGCCGTCGGCGCATGCTTCGCCGTCAGGGTCGGCGTTGCTGTGGGCTCTGGTGGTGTCGGCTTAGTGCCGAAGCAGTCCCACCGGTTTCGCTCTGCCGAGCGGTGCGGGTTCGATGAATTCGCCTTGAAACAAGTAGAAGCCATCCACCGCCAGATGGTCGAGCACGTATTGGAAATCGCTGACATCCCAAGGTTCGGGAAACCTCAAGGTGTCGAGCGCCTCGATGAACATCCATTCGCTGTTGGCCGTCGCCGGCGGAATGCTGTGCCCGGTGACGTCGGTGGAAAACGCAAATACGTCATCGCTGTTTTTGTCTTTGAACAGATAGATGACCATCGCTCCTCCCGCGTTGGAGGGTGTTAGCCCGCACCGCACGGGAGAATAGCGACGAAAGTGTGTCCCGGTTCCGCGTGGCGGCACAAATTCCCGTCATCACAATGTAAGGTAAATGACCGCGCAACGATGCCAAACGCCGAGACAATTTGCGCCTACGCGCGTCGCACATCTGGCATTGTGTGGCGCCATCGTTGGCCGCGTCACCCCGCCGGCCGCAGTCACCGCCTTGACACGGCTGCCCTGCCGTTGGCTATGTCTGCAACCCCGCCGGTCCACCCCCATCCCCCATGCCAGCGCGCTTGTTTCTCAAACGGGTTCCGCCCCAGCGCATTCGAACGTTCCTCAGCCTGTTCGCGCTGGCGCTGACATTGCCCCTCCTGGCGCTGACCGCCATTGCCTTACAACGCATGGCCAGTTTGGAAGAGGCCGAGATCGAACGCAGGGTCATGCAGGTTGCCCAGGATTTGGCCGATGACGTCGACCGTGAGCTTGAGCGGGCCACCATCATCCTTGAGACGCTCGCCACCTCCAGCGCCCTTGCGCGATCCGACTATGCCGGCTTTCACGAACAGGCGCGACACGCGCTGCGGCGTGATCGCGCTGGTATATCGCTGGTCGACCAGAGCCAGCGGCAGCTCCTCAATACCCGCGCCGAATTTGGCACCCCGTTGCCGCCAATCTCGGATCCGCAAACGGCGCAACGGGTCGTCGCCAGCGGGCAGCGGCAGATTTCCGAACTGGTCGTCGGTGCGGTGTCCGGTGAACCCGTCGCCAATGTCGAGGTGCCGGTCCTTGTGGGCGACCAGATCCCTTATGTTTTGATCATGGCGCTCGATGCCACCCGCTTCGAAAACCTGCTTAAGGGTCAGCGTCTTGAATCGCAATGGATCACCGGCATCACCGACAACAACGGCATCATTCTGGCCCGCTCGGAGCGCCATGCCGAATTTGTCGGTACACCGCTGCCCAAGGAGCTGTTGGACGTGAGCCGCACCGCGAAGGGTGCGTTTCGTGCCACTAGCGTGGCGGGAATGGATGTCCTACGCGCCACCGTGCGTTGCCGGATTGCAGGGTGGTTGGTGTCGGCCACCGTGCCTCTTTCCTACGCCGAAGCCTCGCGCAAGCGCGGGGTGAATTTCGTTGCGGCGCTGATCAGCACGGCGATGGCGCTCGGCGCCGGCCTTGCCTACGTTTTCGGCCGCTTCATGACGCGGCCGCTGGACGCGGCCACGGCGGCGGCGGCGGCGGTCGGGCTTGGCAAAGCCGTCGAACCGCTCAAATCGCCCTTGGTCGAGGCCAACGCGCTGACGGCGGCGCTGAGCACTGCCGCCGCCGAGCTTCAGCTTCGCCATGAGCACACCGCGTTTTTGATGCGCGAACTCGCCCACCGCGCCAAGAACCAGCTGGCCGTGGTCAAAGGCATGGCGCTGCAAACCGCGCGTCAGAGCGGGACGGTCAAACAATTTGTCGAGCAATTTAGCCAGCGCATTCAAGGTCTGGCGGAATCGCAGGACCTGATGTTGCGCCAGAATTGGCAAGGGGCTTGGCTCGGCGATCTGATCAAGGCGCATCTCGATTTGTTCGGCGCCACGACGCGGCTCGAAACGCGCGGCCCAGCGCTCTTTCTCAACGCCAATGCGGTGCAAAACGTTGGTTTTGCCCTCCATGAACTGGCCACCAACGCGCATAAGCACGGCGCCTTGAGCTCGCCGCAGGGCCGGGTCTTGGTCACATGGCGCGAAGCGGGTGGCCGCATCGAGCTCGAATGGATCGAGCGCGACGGGCCCCGCGTGCAATCGCCGCAAGCGCAGGGATTTGGCTCGCTGGTGATCACCGAACTCGTCGCCCAGGCCCTGCAAGGCGAGGCCAGGCTCG
This sequence comes from Hyphomicrobiaceae bacterium, assembly GCA_035258605.1. Lineage (GTDB taxonomy): Bacteria > Pseudomonadota > Alphaproteobacteria > Rhizobiales > Hyphomicrobiaceae > AWTP1-13. The sequence goes on from DATFXD010000169.1 coordinate 7,679, forward strand.
ACTACTATCCCACAGGCATCCATTGGCGCCTGGATTTCCCCGCAATTTTTGTGCTCACTGCGCCTGGTTCCGCAACAGCGACTAAATGAGCGACATGACTGCATCGGAAAGCCAGTGGGCCGCCGCGCATGTTTGGTTTACGACGGCTGCCGCGCTCGCCGATGACGCCTCCCTTGCGCATGGCGAGGTCGAGACCGCAAAGCCTCTGCGCGTCTTGATCGTCGAGGACGAATTCTACATTTCCTTGCACACCAGGGGACTGTTGCAGGCGCTCGGCCACGTCGTGGTGGCGGTGGCGGTGTCGGCCGAGCAAGCCGTGAGCCTGGCCGAACGGGAGCGCCCCGACGTCGTGTTGATGGACATCCGCCTCAGCGGCACGCGCGATGGCATCGAGGCCGCCGATGAGATCGGCGAACGCTTCGGCATCGGCAGCATCTTCGTCACCGCCAACACCGACCACCAAACGCGGCGCCGGGCCGAGGCCGTGCGGCCGCTTGGCTTTCTGGAAAAGCCGCTGACCGAACAGCGCCTGCGGCACGGGTTGAGCAAGCTTT
>DATFXD010000170.1:0-2283 GCA_035258605.1 Hyphomicrobiaceae bacterium
GGGCGTTCGAGGCCGAGATGGTCGCCTTGGTCGTGTTGCTTCGGGCGACGGTCGGCAACCCGTTCGTGCCGATGTCGCGGAGGTGAGCAAGCCCGGCCGAACACATATATGGCCTCAATAGTCAAGAGCGCGCACCATAAGCGCGGGCGTTTTTCGTGATCCGGTTGTGACGGTTATAACGAGTCGAGATCCGGCTTCCCTTGTGGCTGCACCGCGAGTTTCTGTCATTGCAGCTCCCACCGACTGCCGCCGGCGGTGCCAAACACATATCAAGGGATCTGCCCACGCGCCTTTGTGCCTCGGCACGTCGGCTGCCAAGCCTTGCGACCCGGCGTCCCAGAAACTCCTCCGTACCCCCCGACGGCCGGTCAAAACGGCGGGTTGGACCTGGGCGAACGGTAAAGCGGCGCTGGTCACGCCGGTCCGCGGTCTCCCCAGTTAGGTGTTGGCTCGGCGAGAGGGCCGCCTGCGGAAGACTTCTCTCGTACTCTTCATTATCTCAAACTCCCCGGACGCCGTGCTGCCGTCCAATCAAACCGAGTGAGGTCGGGAACTCTGACGCACGGGAGCGTCGCAGGATCTAGGTCCCAGCAATCACATGCTTGTTGCAGCTCCCTAGGTTGCGCTCGTCCCTGGCTTGCCTCAGTTAGGCTAGCGGCTCGGCCGCACGGGCCGGGGAAAGCTCAAAGGCGCGGCGGGCTGCGTGCCGGCGTCCGCGCGCGCCACGGCCCGCCGCGACGCGGCAGCCACGGCACCTCCAGGCCCAGGTGGCGGCACAACTCCAGGGCCCCGGCGTACACCGGTTGCTTGGTCACCGCCAGCCACAAGTCCAACGCGTTGCCACTGGCGCCGCAACGGAAACAGTGCCACATCTGCTTGTCCAGGTGCGCCGCGAAGACGCGGCTGCGCGGCCGGGTCGAGCCGTGAACCGGGCACGGCCCTCGCAGCTGCGCGCCCCGGCGCGCTACCGCCTCAAAACGTACCAGCTCCAGGACCTGGCCCAGGCGGATCTGGCGGCGCAGCTCGGCAAAGTCGATTCCAGGCATCGCCGTACTCCTCCGAAACGGCAACAGAGAAGAGGAAACCGTACACGCCCACGCCTACTGCCCGAGAAAACGTTTCGGGTCAAAAGCGACCTTGCGGTGGAGCATCAAGTAGACGGCTCGCCCCAGCTTGGCCGCCAGGATGGCCAGGGTCTTCTTCTTGCCCCGCTTCTTCTCCTGCCGCGTCTGCCAGGCCTTTACTGCCGGGCAACTGCGGATCAACAGACACACTGCCTCGGAAAAGGCCCACTTGAGGTGAGCATTGCCGATCTTCTTGCCACCGCTGCCCAGCATCTTGCCCGCCGAGCGCTGTTGACAGCGCACCAGCCGGGCATACGAGAGGAAGTCCCCCGCGTCCGCGAAGCGGTCGATCCGGTGAATCTCATAGAGCAGCACCAGTCCCAAAATCGGGCCCACGCCCGCAATCGTCTGCAGCAGAAAGTAGCTGTGCGGGTCTTCCACTTTTACGGTCCGTTTCAGATACAGCTCTACATCCGCGATCTGTTGGTCCAAAGCGTCGATCACCGCCAGGTTCAGAGCGATGCTCTTCTGCACGTGGGCATCAGGAAACTGCTCGGCCACGTGCAGCTCCTGGCGATTCTTGGCGTAGATCAGCTTCTTGCCGAAGGGCGGCAGGTTGTACTGCGCGTTGGTGATCTGAATGTGGGTGATCAGTGCAGCCCGCTGGCGGACGAAGTAATTCCGCCGACGCAAGAGATCGCGTGTCTCGCGCATGCCTTTGGGATAGACGTAGGCGTAGGGAATGTTGCCGCCCCGCAGCAGCCGGCCGATCTTCTCGGCATCGATGTCATCGTCCTTGGCCTTGCCGCCGTGGATCGCCTTCATATACAGCGCATGCCCCAGGACAAAGGGAATGCCCTCGGCTTGGCAGAGGTCGGCGACCCAGTACCAGGCGAAGAGGCACTCGACGCAGACGGCGACGTCGGGCCGGAAGGGGGCCAGCACGTCGAGGAGGAGCTGCTTGTCATCCGCGATTTGCGTGCGCAGGACGACGTTGCCGGCCTGGTCGACGATGCAAATCGCCAGGAGTCTGGCGTGCAAGTCGATGCCGCAGTAGAATCGGTGCTGTTGGGTGTAGAAGCGCATCATGGACTCCTTGGGTTGGGTGGGGCCTGAGCCCGCACAGGATGGGACAAGAACCGTAGCTGGGTCTTGATCCCTTATACCAAACTGGGACAGGCTTCCGCCCATCCCAGCGAGGCCATGAACAGTATCAAAC
>DATFXD010000171.1:0-3555 GCA_035258605.1 Hyphomicrobiaceae bacterium
ATAGCCGCTGACGATCTTCATTTTGGTGCCGAGCACGCCGTTGAGCACTTTGGGGAACTGGTCGGTGTCGGCGCTGGCACCGGTGCCGCCAACCGTCATCTCCTTGGTGAGGAGGTCGTCGAACTTGGTGACGCCCGCGCGTCCCTCGAACGACACGCAGACGCTGACCTCGTGATTGCCGCTGCCGATCCAGGTGAACTTCGTCGCATCGAATTGCGCCCCCTGCTGGCCAAGCAGAGGATCGAAGCCGGTACCCCGCCCGATGGTCCCGAACACCGATCCGTCCTTGGGGCCGATGCGATAGAGCCAGTTGGCGAGCCGAAGACTGCCGGCGCCTTCCATGTTCTTCACCACGATCGTCGGATTGCCTGGGATGTGACGGCCGATGTGGCGGGCGAGCACCCGCGCCCACAGGTCATAGCCGCCGCCGACACTGTAGCCGACATAGAGGTCGACGTTCTTGCCTTTGTAGAAGTCGGCGACGTTCTGCGCCTGCGCCGCACCCACCATAGACAAAACGATCGTGGCCGTCATGACGCGCGAAATGCCAAGCATCATCTGTTCTCCTCCCGACGAAGCGGTGAAGGTGGGCAAAACGAAGCGTGCCCACCGCCCCCTACAACCCAGTCTCGGTTGCGCTCAGGCTAGCAGCTTTGCCGTCTCATGCCAGAAGTGGCGGGGGAAATCGCGACGACTTGACGCTGCGCGCGCTTTTCGATGTAAGCTTTGACCGGGCGCGGCGATGGCCGCAGCGTGATACAATGGACTATAAATTTCGCGTCGCTGGCGCTGCCTCGTCGGTCGGGCAGGTTCGGCGCTGAGCCACTGGGCGAGGAACGCTTTGAATGCCGGTTGATATGGCATCGATGGCTTGGCATGCCCTGACCTTGCTTTTGGAACCGGCACGTCTCGGCATTCTGTTCATTGGGGTTCTCATCGGGCTTGCCATCGGCGTCCTGCCCGGCCTCAACGGCATCGTCGGCATGGCGATGCTGATCCCGTTCACGTACAACATGGACCAGCACACCGCGATGGCGCTGCTGCTCGGCATGGCGGCCGTCATCACGTCGTCGGACTTCATCAGCGCGGTGCTGTTCGGCGTGCCGGGTCACGTGGGCGCCGCGGCGACCGTGATCGACGGCCATGCGATGGCCCGCAACGGCGAGGCCGGACGCGCGTTCGGGGCGGGATTTGCGGCGTCGCTGGCCGGCGGCCTGATCGGCGCTATTGTGCTCGCGCTTAGCATCCCGATCTTGCGCCCGGTGCTGCTCGCGATCGGCTCGCCGGAGCTGCTCGCTTTCACGTTGTTCGGATTGTCCATGGTTGCGACGCTGTCGGGCCGCGCGCCGCTCAAAGGATTGACCGTGGCCGGCGTCGGCCTGATGATTTCGATGATCGGGTCGCGCTCGGAGAGCGGCACGCTACGCTGGACGTTCGACACACTCTACCTCTACGACGGCGTGCCGTTGGTGCCGGCAATGCTGGGGCTGTTCGCGATTCCAGAATTGTGCGAGCTCGCGGTCGCGCGCAAGAAGATCGCGGGTGATCAGGCTTCCAACATCGACCTCTCCAATCAGTGGCGAGGGGTGCGGGATGTCGGCCGGCACTGGTGGCTGGTGGTGCGGTGCGGCATCCTTGGCACCGGGCTCGGCGCTATCCCGGGCATCGGCTCCGCGGTGATCGACTGGATCGCCTATGGGTATGCCCAGCGCACAGAGAAAAATCCCGAAACCTTCGGCAGCGGCGACGTGCGCGGCGTGATTGCGCCGGAAAGTTCCAACAATGCCAAGGAGGGCGGCCACCTGGTGCCGACAATTGCGTTCGGGGTTCCGGCGGGGGCCTCGATGGCCATCCTGCTCGGCGCCTTTCTGATGCACGGATTGACGCCCGGCCCGGAGATGCTGACCAAGCAGCTCGACGTGACCTACACCATCGTATGGAGCCTCACCCTTGCCCATATCATTGGCGCAGTGATCTGCCTGTTCGCCTGCCCCTGGCTTGCCCGCGTCTCCACGGTGCGGCCGGAAATTCTTCTGCCGATCGTGCTGTCACTCGTCTTCGTCGCCGCCTATGAGGGTTCGCACGACTGGGGCGATCTCTACTCGGTGATGATCTTCGGCGTGGTTGGCTGGATTATGAAGCGGCTGGCGTGGCCGCGCCCGCCGCTCGTGGTCGGCCTGGTGATCGGCGCCATTTTCGAGCGCTATCTCTATATCTCGACGTCGCTGTACGGCATCGGCTGGTTGTGGCACCCGTCGACCACTATCCACCTGCTTGGGGTGCCTGTTCCTGTCCCGGTCGTCGACATCGTCTTTGTTCTGGTCGCCTGGGCTTTGTACAGGCCATTATCCGAAATCGTCAGAAGCATAATTGCCGAGCTACGACACATCGGCTCGCACCCGCTGCGGATTTCGGCGTCGGCGGCATTCACCGTCGCCATCATACTGTTCATCATCGCGGCAATCCTGCTGTCGACCGGTTGGCCGGCTGCGGCGAAGCCGGTGCCGATGACAGCCTGCGGCATAGCCCTGACGGCCGCAACGCTCAACCTCATCAACGAGCTGTTCGGAAAAGAGCAGACCGTTCGTGTCAATGTGGATGGCGGCGTTGCGACCGGCGGACAGGGCCCGATCGCAGATAAGAATTTCGGCATGTCCGCGGTGGCCATTCGCGGTCAGGCCGTCATCTATTTCCTCTGGCTGGTCGGCCTATTAGGACTCGTGGCCGTAGTCGGCTTCATTCCGGCAATCGCAATATTCATTTTCGCTTACATGCACTTGGGCTTCAAGGAAACGCCTGTGAGCGCGGCCGGCTACGCGGCCCTCACCGCATTGTTATGCTGGGGTTTGTTCCACAAGCTGCTGGCGGTGGCATGGCCGCAATCGCTGCTGGGTGATTTTTTTCCGGCGCTGCGTGCGACGTGGGGATTTATCTGATCGACGAATGAAGGAGACGGGATGACAGGCCTTTATGAGCAAGCCCCAGGACAGGGCCACAATCGCCCGCCGGTCGAAGACAAGGAGGGAAAATGGGAGCGCTGGTCGAAGAAGCGCACCTTCGTGCGCGAACTCGCCGGCACCTACAGCGACGTCTACAAGGCCCTGCTGGAGCAGCCGCGGGTCTATTCGTCGCGCAACCATCCCTGGAAGGGCGGGCCGGCGCTGTACGGCAAGCATGTGCTGAGCCCGCAGGCCGCCAACGTGGTGCAGTCGATCGAGACCCACATCGAATGCTATGCGCCAGGCGCCTACGGCCAAAAGCACGGGCACCTCAACAGCGCCGTATTCTTCGTGCTCAAGGGCCGCGGCCATGACGTCCACGACGGCCGCCGCATCGACTGGAAAGCGGGCGACGTGATGATCGTGGAATGCGCGAGCGTGCACCAGCATTTCAACGACGATCCCGACAACGAGGCGATCCTCCTGGTGTTCAAAGCAAAGCCGCTGTTTTTGTTCATGCACCTCCTGTTCCAGAAGATCGTGTCCTACCCGCCCAACGAGGCCGCGCCCGGACATGAGGATTTCCGCCCGCCGAAGGACTTGTGAGGCGAAACAT
>DATFXD010000172.1:0-2071 GCA_035258605.1 Hyphomicrobiaceae bacterium
CCGCTCAATCGTTTGCAGATGGCATGGCGCGCCGCCCAGGACATCGGCGACGGCATGCTCGTCAATCTCGGGATCGGCATGCCGGTGGCGGTCGCCGACTATCTGCGGCCCGAGGTCGACGTGTTCTTTCAGTCCGAGAACGGCATCATTGGCGTCGGACCGCTGGCCGCGCCGGACCAGGTCGATACCGACCTGGTCGACGCCGGCAGCCGCCGCATCACCCTGCGGCCGGGTGCTTCGATCGTCGATTCGTCCTGGTCGTTCGCCATGATTCGCGGCGGCCACATCGACGTCACCATCCTCGGCGCCTTCGAGGTGGCCACCAACGGCGACCTCGCCAACTGGGATATGCGCTCGGCCCGCAAAGGACCACTGGTCGGGGGAGCCATGGACCTGGCCACGGGTGCCCGGCAGGTGTGGGTAATGATGGAGCACGTAACCCGGGAGGGCGCGCCGCGGCTGCTCGAGCGGTTGACCTTGCCGCTGACGGCGGTCAGCTGCGTGCGCCGCGTCTACACCGATCTGGCGGTCATCGACATTACGCCGGCGGGCATGCTGGTGCGCGAAATGCTGGACGGTGTCAGCGAAGCGGCGCTGCAGCAGAAGACGGCGGCACGGCTGACCTTTGCCCCGGACCGCAAACCGCTCATCGCCCCGCCGCTGAACCCGGCCGGATAGGACGCGGCCGAGGTCACTGATCAAGGTCAACGGCACGGCGCCCTGCTACCAGCTGAGTGGACGTGGTGCCAACCCGTTTGTTGTGATCCGTGAGATGGGCCTCGGTGGTCGACGCGCGCCGGCACCATCGCGCCGCGGCGCGCTATCTGCTGCTGTCCCTCTGAAGTCTCACCGCAAGGCTCATTGGATCGCGCCGACCCATTGGTGAGCTGCACCGAGAACAGCCCGGAGGCGGCCGACCTGGCGGCTCTCACCGTGTGATCGAAGCCTACCAATGCCAGAGGTGGCCGCAGGCCGACATTGCAGCGACAAGGGCTAATGCTGCTCCATGTTGGTGATTTCGCGCTGATGACACGCCGGCGGATCAACCCAAACCTGAGGGGGCGGCCGCCGCTCCCGGCCCGGGGCGCGCTTAGGCAGGGAACTCTCCCCAGGCCGAGGCGCGCGACGGCGCTTGCGGCGAGGGCCGTTGAGCTCGGGTGACTGCCGGCAAGATTACCGGCGTGGATCGCTCAGCGCACGCCGGATCACTTGTTGACGAAGATCTCAGACCCGTCTGAAAGCGCCGGTTACGTATGCCTCATATCCTGTCGTCAGAGCTTCGCGGGTGGTTACTCATTTTAATTCGACGCCAACACCGAGACAGATTTGCCGCAACATGGGGCCAGACCTGCAACCTGAGCGGGTTCGTCACTTAAGATCGGGTAGTGGGATCCAGACATGCTGGGCCTCACGCATTGCGGGAAAAGTCACGATATACGCACCTCGCACGCCGGTGCGACGGTTGGCGTCGAATGAAACTGAAGGCAAGAGGCCCGTTTTGAAGTCTCGCAAGGCGGCAAGTGCTGTGACGAAATTCGTGCGGCTGAGATTGCGACCAGCGCGTTGCAAACCCTCGATCAGGATTCGTGCGGACGCCATCGTGGCAATCTGCATCGCCAGATGCTCCGCAGGAATTTGGTTGGTGACCTGCAAAGAATGGAGCAGCTCCCGTGCCTCTGGTGATTGGTCGCCGGGAATGTGCGGAAAAACAACAAACATCCGGACACCAAGCTGTTGTGCTAGCGTCATTGTCCCAGGCGTTACGGATGCACTGGTGGTCAGAATAACAGGGCGCCGTCCTGGCCACGTTGCCTGCTCCAAAAGTGCTGCGAGGAGCGCCGGGTGTCCGTGGTAGAAGATGGTGTCCACACCGGCAAGATGCAGTTGGGAAGCGACATCCGCCATCGCACTGCGGCTTGTCAGATCAAGGCTCACCGGTGGCGTCCAGTCAGCGTCTTGGCACTGTCTGCGGATTGCTTCGCCGATCCCCAGCGCATCATTATCAGCCGACGACACCATTGCGATACGGGGATTGGCCAGTACCAAAGTGTCTCGCGCGTATCGCATCAAG
>DATFXD010000173.1:0-7615 GCA_035258605.1 Hyphomicrobiaceae bacterium
CCTCCTCCGCAAGCGCTCGCTGCTGGTGTTGATGCTTGGCATCTTCCTGTTCCACGCCGCCAACGCGGCGATGCTGCCGCTGGTCGGCACCGAAATGGCCAAGCGCCCGGACCACGTGCTGCTGCCGCTGATCCACCTCGAAATCAGCCTCGGACAATGGGCGAACCTGCTGATCGCGCTCTGCATCGTGGTGCCGCAGCTGGTCGTGGCCGCCATCGCCCCGGGGGTCGGACGCCTGGCGGTCAGCTACGGTCGGCGCCCGGTGCTGCTGTTGGGCTTCGCGGCGCTGCCGGCGCGGGCCGCAATCCTGGCGCTCAGCGGCGATCCCACGGTGGTGGTGACGGCGCAGATGCTGGACGGCGTCTCGGCCGCGGTGTTGGGTGTGCTGGTGCCGTTGTCGCTCGCCGACATCTCGCGCGGCACCGGACGCTTCAATTTGGCGCAAGGCATTGCGGCCAGCGCCACCGGGATCGGTGCTGCCGTGAGTACCGCCGTGGGCGGCTATCTCGCCGCCAAGTATGGCGCCGGCACCGCCTTCTTGGGACTGGCCGCGACCGCCGCCGCCGCCTTTCTTACCCTTCTGGTTGCAATGCCGGAAACTGCACCCGGCAACATCTTTGGTCCGCAAGCGAACCGAACCAAGCCTCCGACGTTGTGAGGGTCGATAGCGACCACGTTGGGATCGGGTTCGTGGGCCAAGGGGAGTGTGGTGCTGGCAGACCTTGCGACATTTGCCGAGCGGCCCGTTGCCTTCTTCTTTCGCTACGTCAACCGGCGGGGCAAGGCGCACGCGATCATCCTCGCGGCCGTCAGCGCCGCCGTGCTCGCCTCGATCGTCACCCAATATGCGGTAAAGCTCCTGGTTGATACCTTATCGGGGGCACCCAGGGCGCCGACCGCGGTGTGGCACGTGTTCCTGCTGCTCGTCGGCCTGATCACCGCCGACAACCTGTTGTGGCGGGTGGCAAGCTGGGTCGGCAACTCCACCTTCGTCGCCGTCACCGGCGACATCCGGCGCGACCTCTTCCGCCATCTCACCGGCCAGGCGCCGAGCTACTTTGCCGCCGCCTCTCCGGGCGCGCTGACCTCGCGCGTGACGGCAACCTCCAATGCGCTGTTCACCGTCGAGAACATGCTGGTGTGGAACGTGCTGCCGCCGTGCATGGCCACCATCTGGGCGATCGTGTTCGTCGGCACCGTAAGCCTGCCGATGGCGGCCGGCCTGGTGGTGGTGGCGGCGCTGGTGATCATCACCATGTTCCACAAGGCGGCGGCCGGCAAGCCGTTGCATCACGAGTTTGCCAACCGCGCCGCCGCCGTCGATGGCGAGCTGACCGACGTGGTCGGCAACATGGCGATCGTGAAGGCCTTCGACGGCATTTCGCGCGAGAACCATCGCTTCGAGACCACCGTCGGCCAGGAACTGGCCGCCCGCCACCGCAGTCTGCGCTACCTCGAATGCCTGCGCATTGGCCATGCCCTCGTCACCGTGACCCTGACCATCGGGCTCCTCACCTGGGTGCTGATGCTGTGGCAGCAGGGCCGGGCGACCACCGGCGATGTCATTTTGGTGTGCACCTTGGGGCTATCGGTGCTGCATGCCACCCGCGACCTCGCCATCGCGCTGGTCGACGTGACCCAGCACGCCGCCCGCTTCGCGGAGGCCTTGGAGAAACTTCTGGTCCCCCACCAGATGTACGACCGGCCCGGGGCCAAGGCGTTGGCGGGTGCCGGCATCAGCCTCAAGTTCGAGCGCGTGGTGTTCGGCTACCCAGACTGCCCACGGCTGTTCAACGGCCTCGACTTCGCCATCGAAAGTGGCCAGAAGGTCGGCCTGGTCGGGGTCTCGGGCGGCGGCAAGAGCACCATCCTGGCGCTGATCCAGCGCTTCTATGACATCGACAGCGGACGCATCCTGATCGCCGATCACGACGTCACCGAGGTGACGCAGCAGTCCTTGCGGCAGGCGATCGCCGTGGTGCCGCAGGACATCTCGCTGTTTCACCGCTCGCTGATGGAAAACATCCGCTACGCCCGGCCGGAGGCGAGTGACGAGCAGGTGTGGGCGGCGGCCGCGGCGGCGCGCTGCGGCTTCATCGCCGACCTGCCGCAGGGGCTCGACACCGTGGTCGGCGACCGCGGCGCCCGGCTCTCCGGCGGCCAGCGCCAGCGCATCGCGCTGGCCCGCGCCTTTTTGAAGGATGCTCCTTTGCTGCTGCTCGATGAGGCGACCTCGGCGCTCGACAGCGAATCGGAAGAGGCGGTGCGCGAGGCCCTGGCGCGGCTGATGCAGGGCCGCACCGTGCTGGCCATCGCCCACCGTTTGAGCACCGTGCATCGCTTCGACCGCATCCTGGTGGTTGATGGCGGTGCGGTGCTGCAGGACGGCCCGCCGCGCGTGCTTGCCGCCCGCGACGGCCCTTACCGCAACCTGATCAAGGCCGAGATGCGCCAGCGCGCCAGCGGCGCGCGCCGCGCCGCCTGAACGCTTCACCGGACCCTTGCGCTCACCGCCGCCTTCGCCGACCATGGGCGGTGATGTGTGCCACCGCGCTGGTTGCCGGCGGCGGCGCACCGGGTCCAAGGGTTGGGCGGTAAGCGATGGCGGAGCGGAAGGTCGCCTTGGTGGTTGGCGCCGGGGATGCCACCGGCGGCGCCGTGGCCCGGCGCTTTGCCCGCGCCGGCTATACCGCCTGCGTGACGCGTCGGCATGCCGACAAGCTGGCGCCGCTGGTGGCCGAGATCGAGCGCGCCGGCGGCGCCGCCCGCGGCTTTGGCTCGGATGCGCGCAAGGAAGACGAGGTCGTCGCCCTGATCGACAGCATCGAGCGCGACGTGGGGCCGATCGAGGTGGCGGTGTTCAATATTGGCGCCAACGTGCGCTTTCCGATCACCGAGACCACGGCCCGGGTCTACTTCAAGGTCTGGGAAATGGCCTGCTTCGCCGGCTTCCTGGTCGGACGCGAGGTGGCGAAAGTCATGCTGCCGCGCCGCCGCGGCACCATCCTCTTCACCGGTGCCACCGCCAGCCTGCGCGGCGGCGCTAACTACAGCGCCTTTGCCGGCGCCAAGCATGGGCTTAGGGCACTGGCGCAAAGCATGGCCCGCGAACTGGGGCCGCAGGGCATTCACGTGGCGCATGTGGTGATCGACGGCGCCATCGATACCGAGTTCATCCGGACGAACTTCCCCGAGCGCGCGCAACTCAAAGCTCAGGACGGCATCCTCGACCCGGAGGCGATCGCGGACGTCTACCTTGAGCTCACGCGCCAGCCACGATCGGCCTGGACGCACGAGATGGATTTGCGACCCTGGCTCGAGACCTGGTAGGCCGTGCCCCAAATGGAGGAGTGAGACGATGCCGCCAGTGGTCGAATTCCATTTCGATTTCGGCAGCCCCAATGCCTATCTGGCGCACCGGGTGATCCCCGCCATCGAGACCCGCACCGGCATTGCCTTCACCTACGTGCCGATCCTGCTCGGTGGCGTGTTCAAGCTCACCAACAACCAGTCGCCGATGGTGCAGTTCAAGGGCGTCAAGAACAAGCTTGAGTACCAGCGGCTCGAGGTTGCCCGCTTCCTCAAGGCGCACGGCCTCACCCGGTTTGCGTTCAACCCGCATTTTCCCGTCAACACCGTGCAAATCATGCGCGGCGCCATCTGGGCCGAGCGCGCCGGCGCGTTGCCACGCTACGTCGAGGCCGTGTTCGTGGCGATGTGGGAGGCGGGCAAAAAGCTCGACGACCCCGAGGTGATCCGCAGCACGCTCGAGGCGGCGGGTCTTGATGGCGGCGACATGCTCAACGCCATCCAAGAGCAGCCCATCAAGGAGGCGCTGATCAAGACCACCGAGGGCTCGGTGGCGCGCGGCACCTTCGGCGCGCCGACCTTCTACGTCGGCCAAGACATCTTCTTCGGCAAGGATCGTTTGCGCGAGGTCGAGGCGGCGATCGTGGCGGCGGCCGCGCGCTGACCGGCGGTCACATCGCGTCGTAGTCGATTACCAGCCGGTCGGAGGTGGCAACCGCCTGGCAGGTGAGGATAAAGCCGCGGGCGATCTCCCACGGCTCGAGCGAGTAGTTGGTCACCATCTCCGCCTGCCCTTCGACCAGCTTGGCCCGGCAGCTGCAGCACATGCCGGCCTTGCAGGCATAGGGGACGCGCAGGCCAGCGGCCAGCGCCGCATCGACCACGCGCGCGCCGGCGGGGACGACGAAGGCATGGCGGATGCCGTCGAGGATGGCGATGGCCTCGGTTCCGCCGCTCGGGCCGGCACCGGCCGGTGCGGCCGCCGCCGGTGCGGCCGCCGCCCGATAGGCGCCGCCGCCCGGGGCGAAGAACTCATGGTGCACGGCGCCGCGCGCCACCCCCAGATCGAACAAGGTGGTGCGGCACTGCTTGATCATCGAACCCGGTCCGCACAGAAAGAAGTGGGCGACTTCGGCGGGCTTGAACAGCACAGAGGCCATGGCCCTGAGCTTCTCCCCGGTGATGCGGCCTTCGAGCAGCGGCGCACTCATTTCGTCGTTGCGCGACAGCACGTTGATGAAGGTGAAGCGCTCGAGGTGGCGATCCTTGAGATCTTCGAGCCGCTGGCGAAACAAGATGCTGTCGGGGCTGCGGTTGCCGTAGATCAAGGTGATGTGCGCGGCAGGTTCGCTGGCGAGTGCGTGCGTGAGGATGGCGATGATCGGCGTGATGCCGGCGCCGGCGGCGATGGCCACGATCTGCCGGCCGCTGCCACTGGCGGCGGGCAGCACGAAGTGGCCGGCGGGCGGTGCCACGTCGAGCCGCGCGCCGGGCGCCAAGGTGGCGTTGGCCCAATGCGAAAAGCGGCCGTCGGCGATGCGCTTGATGGCAATGCGCACGGGATCGCCGGGACCGGAACAGATCGAATAGGAGCGCCGCTCCTCTTGGTCATGGATGCGGGCCCTCACCCCCACGTGCTGCCCCGGCCGGAACTGGAAGGTGCGCTGATGCGCGGCGGGAATCAGAAACGCGACCGAGATTGCCTCCACCGTCTCGCGCTTCACCTCGGCGATCTCTAGGGAGTGGAACTCGCTCATGGCGGCCGGAACTTCAGATGAGCTTCAGATGAGCTTCAGATGCACTTGAAATAGTCGAAGGGCTCGGCGCAGGCCTCGCAGCGCCACTGCGCCTTGCAGGCGGTGGCGCCGAACTCGGCGAGCTTGTGCGTGCGTTCCGAGCCGCAGCGGGGGCAGGCGACGCGGGGATCCGAAAACAGCGGCGCGGCGCCCGCCGCCGCGGCCGGCGGCGCAATGCCCGCGGCCGCCAGCTTGCGCCGCCCCTCGGCGGTGATCTCCGCCGTCGACCAGGCGGGCGCGAGGCGCATTTCGACCCGGGCCTCGCTAAAGCCGGCGGCAACGAGCGCGGCCTCCACCGCCAGCCTGATGGCAAGGGTCGCCGGGCAGCCGAGATAGGTCGGGGTCAGCTCGACGACGATGCCGGTCTCGGCGCGGCGCACGCCGCGCAAAATGCCGAGCTCCTCGATGGTCAAAAACGGCAGCTCCGGGTCGACCACGGCCGCCGCCGCCGCTCGGGCGCGCGCCAGGGCCCGCTCGCTCGCCGGCAGGGTGTCGGCGCTTCCAGGGCTTCGGGCGGGGTCGGGCTTCGGCATCGCGCCTCACCACTTGGCGTCCGGATGGGCGCGGTTGAGGACCTGCATTTCGGCCAGCAGGTGGCCCAGATGCTCGCTGTGCCGGCCGGCCCGCCCGCCGGTTTGCATCCAGCGGTCGGCGGGCCGCGGCAGGGTCGCCTCGGCGAGCACGCGATCGATGGTCTGATCCCAGGCCGGCTTGATGCGGCCGCGGTCGGGGATCAGGCCCTCAGCCACCAGCGCCGTCTCGCCGGCGGTCATTTCGAACATCTCGCCCGTATACATCCACAGATCGTCGAGCGCGGTTAAGCTGCGGGCGTGGCTTTCGGCGGTACCGTCGCCCAGCCGTATCACCCACTCCGCGGCATGGCGCGAATGATAGGCCATCTCCTTGGCGGCCTTGGCCGCGAATGCGGCGAGCCGCCGATCGGTGCTGGCCGCCAGCGCCTGCAAGTAGGGATGGAGGAAGGCGGCGTAGATGAGGTGCCGGGTCATGGTCCTGGCAAAGTCGCCATTGGGCTGCTCGAGCAGCAACAGGTTGAGGTAGGCGTGCTCGTCGCGCCGATAGGCGAGCGCGTCCTCGTCGCGGCCTCCTCCTTCGAGCTCGCCGGCATAGCCGTAACTGAACCTCGCCTGGCCGATGAGGTCGAGGGCGAGGTTGGAGAGCGCGATGTCCTCCTCCAGCGTCGGACCGCGACCCGACCACTCGGAGAGGCGGTGGCCGAGCACCAGGGCGTCGTCGGCCAGGCCCAGGAGGGTGGCAACGAGCGCCGGCGCCGTGCCGGCCGCGGCGCTTGCCAGCTGTGGGTCCTGCTGCATCGTCCTTTTCGCGCCCTATGCTCGCGGCGCCAGCCAGCCGCCGCCCCGCCTCACATATGCCCGACCTCGTCCGGCACCTGATAGAAGGTCGGGTGTCGATAGGGCTTGTCGCCGGTGGGCTCGAACAGCTGATCCTTGTCGGCGGGATCGGAGGCGGTGATCGCCCGCGACGGCACCACCCAGATCGACACGGCCTCGCCGCGCCGGGTGTAGACGTCGCGCGCGGCTTGCAGCGCCATGGTGGCATCGGCGGCGTGCACGCTGCCGCAGTGCTTGTGCGGCATGCCGGAACGGGTCCGGATAAAGACTTCCCACAGCGGCATTGGCGTCTCGGACATGGGTTCAAGGCCTCTCTGCGGCATCGCGTCGGGCAACCGCCATCGCGCGCTTGTTGGCGTGCGCCAGCGCCGCCGCCCGTACCCAGGCGCCGTCGGCGTGCGCGCCGGTGCGCGCCTTCAGGCGTTGCCGGTTGCACGGCCCGTCGCCGGCGACGACACGTTTAAATTCGCTCCAGTCGATGGCGCCGAAACGCCAGTGGCCACTGTCGGCGTCGAAGCGAAGGTCAGGGTCGGGAAAGGTCAGCCCGAGGTAGTGCCCCTGCGGCACCGTCGCATCGACGAACTTCTGGCGCAGGTCATCATTCGAGAAGCGCTTGATCTTCCATCGCATGGTATCGGCGGAATGCAGGCTCTCCCGATCGGAGGGCCCGAACATCATCAACACCGGCCACCAGAAGCGGTTGAGCGCGTCCTGGGCCATGTCTTTTTGCGCCGCGGTGCCGTTGGCCAAGGTCAGCATGATCTCGTAGCCTTGCCGCTGGTGGAAGCTCTCTTCCCGGCAAATGCGGATCATGGCGCGGGCGTAAGGGCCGAAGCTGCAGCGGCAGAGCGGGATCTGGTTCATGATGGCGGCGCCGTCGACCAGCCAGCCGATGGCGCCGATGTCGGCCCAGGACAGGGTCGGATAGTTGAAGATCGAGGAATACTTGGCCTTGCCCGCGATCAGCTCTTCGATCATCGCCTCGCGCGTGATGCCCAAGGTCTCGGCGGCGGCGTAGAGGTAGAGGCCGTGCCCGGCCTCGTCCTGCACCTTGGCGAGGAGCCCGGCCTTGCGCCGCAAGGATGGCGCCCGCGTCAGCCAGTTGCCCTCGGGCTGCATGCCGATCACCTCGGAATGGGC
>DATFXD010000174.1:0-3230 GCA_035258605.1 Hyphomicrobiaceae bacterium
TCGTCCTCGAATCCCATGATGGAAGGGCCTTGGTGCCGATTCCGAAGAGAAGCACGAGCCCGTGGGAGACATCGACACCGCGCCGGTGGGTAGTCTGAAAGCGCTTGACCTCAATCGGCCGATTAGAGAAGCGGACATCGATGGGCCGCTTGCAGACAGCTGGGAGCGACGCGATTGACCCGGAAGAGACATCGATCAAACGTTGCTCCGAAGGCCCAGGATCCTTCGAGACATCGGGCGATTGGGCAACCTACCGTTCACGCGCCCTTGCGGCCGGAGTTTGCTTTCGTGTGGCCGTGCTGACTTTCGACGGCTGCGTAATCGGAAAGACTTCGCGCATGTACTCGGCGAGCGCCCCGCGAAAGCTTGCGGCATAGGGCAAGACTGGGCGCCGGTTATTCCACTGAATGACCAATGCCTCCCGAAGCGGTTTGCCCCGATGTGATACGCGAGAGATTCTCAGCGCATAGCGATCTGTTCGCAGGAGAGACGGAATGATCGCTACGCCATGTCCGGCTTCCGCGAGTGCCAGCAAGGTGTGGGGCGCGCGACTCTCGAACAGGACGTTCGGTTTGAGGCTTGCCAGACGGCAAGCTACGTTGAATTGCACGCTTACCGAGTACCCCGGCTCCAGCAGCAGCAATGGATAGGACGCAAGGCGCCGGATGTCGATCATTTCGCCAGGTCCAATGCGAAGCGATGGTTCGAACGCGGCCAAGACCTCGTCCGGCAGCAAGGGGTAGCTCCCGAGGGACGGATCGACACCCTGATCGTGCCTGATGCCCAGGTGCACATCGCCGCGTCCGAGCAGGGCCACCTGGGCGGGTCCAAGGGCCTCGGTGAGTTTCACCTCCACGTTGGGAAAGCGCGCAGCGTATCGGGGCAGGAATGTCGACAAGACGCTCTCGATCATCTGCGGCGAGGCTGCCACCTTCAACACGCCACGGTCGCCGCCCTTCAGTAACTCCACGCGCTCACCCAGCGAACCGACTTGCCCCAAGACGCTGCGACAATCTCCGAGCAACTCCTCGCCGATCGCAGTCAGGAGGAGGCGGCGCCCCACGCGATCGAAAAGCCTGACGCGGAACTCCTCCTCGAGATCGCTGATCTGGCGCGAGAGAGCTGACTGGCTGATCCGCAGATGCAGTGCCGCCTTGGAGACCGTGCCAAGCTCGGCGATCGCAACGAACGTTCTCAGGCGCCTCAGGTCCATAAAGCCTTATCTCCAATCTGCATAAACAGTCAGAAGAATTATGTATTGGACGCAAGTTTGGCCCGTCTCATATCGTCCGCGCAAGCGTCGGTCGACAGTATCAGTGATACACGGCGATCCGAGCTTCCGACCTGATCAAGAGGGGCCGACGTCGCCAAGCGGCAGCTTGCAGGAGGCAATCATGACCGCATTTTCCCCTTGGAGACACCGGAGACTGGTGGCGAACGGATGGCTGACTCCGTCGGTGCTGTTGATCGGGCTGTTGACTGCTGTGCCGGGCGCAAGTGCCGACACGATCCCTGACTGGAACCTGGTCACCGCCAACGCGTTGCACACAGCCAAGGCTGGCACCGGCCTGGCTCACAGCCGGATTTATGCGATGGTGCACGGCGCGATGTTTGACGCCGTGAATGCCATCGATCGCCGCTATCAGTCCTACGCCGCCGAGCTCAAGGCCCCACTCGGCACGTGTCCGGACACCGCAGCCGCCGTCGCCGCGCACACGGTGCTCGTGGACCTCTATCCGCTGCAAAAGGACATGTTCGACAGCGCGCTGGCCGCATCGTTGGCCAAAGTTCAGGACGGTCAGGCCAAGGTCGATGGCGCAGCGCTTGGCAAGGCGGCGGGAGAGAAGATGCTCGCCCTGCGCCGCAACGACAAGATGAGCGAAATGGCCTCCTTCGCACCAAAGAGCGCCCCTGGCGTATTTCAGCTGCCCCCTAACACTGACCCGATTGGCCCGCATTGGGGATCGGTTACGCCGTTCGTGCTCAAGAGCATCGAGGACTTCCGATTGCCGGGCCCGCCACCGTTGGCGAGCGCGCGCTACGCTGAGGAGTTCAACGAAGTCAAGGCTGTGGGCGCGAAGAACAGCACGCTGCGCACGGCGGAGCAGACGGCCATCGCCCAGCTGTGGCAGCCCACGAGCCCAATCACGTATAACGCTATGCTGCGTGTAATGCCGGAGCTCAAGCAAAAGAGCCTTGTCGAGCAGGCACGGGTGTTTGCCCTGTTGAACATGGCAGCGTCGGATGCCTTCATTGTCGGGTGGCGCGACAAATACCTGTTCCTGTTCTGGCGTCCGGAGACGGCGATTCGCAACGCCGACAGGGATGGGAACGATGCGACGTCTGCCGATGCGACCTGGGAGGGTCTGTTTTCACCCTTCCCTGCACACCCGGAATATCCCTCTGGCCATGCGCTCTTTACGGGGGTGATGGAGACGGTGCTGCGCGACTTCTTCGGCACCGACCGGATGACACTTGCGGTCACCAATCCAGACAAGAAGATCGCGCGCACGTTCGCAAGCTTTTCCGAGATTGTGAAGAGCGTGGAAGACGCGCGCGTCTGGGCTGGGATTCATTTCCGCAGCGCCGACATTGACGGGACCCAGATGGGTCGGCGCGTCGCTGAATACGCCATGAAGAACTGTATGCGGCCGATCGCGAAGTGACGCGGTCCGGGAGAATGGCTCGATCCACCTGAGAGGATGTCGCAATGCTACAGCACTTCCGTACACTGCTCGCCGGAGCTCTCTTGTCTTCGATTTCCCAGCTTGCCTGTGCACAGGATTTTCCGACCCGGCCGCTTCGCCGGCGTTGCCCGCGGCGGTCTTTACGACCTTGGCGCGCGCCTGACCGCTGGCTATACGCTGCGCGCCCAGTACCGTCAGGGCGGCACCATGGCGTTCTTTCCGGCCGAGGTGCTGGTCTCGCTCTACCGCACGCTCGGCGATCTGCGCGACGTGCTGGTGATCGCCTCGGCGCTCAACGACGTGCTGATCTTCGCGGCGGTCACGATCCTGCTGCTCGCGCTCGCCGGGCTGCGCCGCCGCCGCTACGCGGTGCTGCGCGCGCTCGGCGCCTCGCGCGGCTATTCACGGTGTGGCTCGGCGCCGCGCTTATTCTCGTCGCCGGCTGCCTCGCCGGCCTCGCGCTCGGTAGCCTCGGCGCGTCCCTGTTCGGTCAGATCGTGGAGCGCCGTACCGGCCTCGCGCTGCCGGTCATGATCGGCCTGC
>DATFXD010000175.1:0-14073 GCA_035258605.1 Hyphomicrobiaceae bacterium
GGAGTATTGAGAGGATCTGTTCCTAGTACGAGAGGACCGGAATGGACGCACCTCTGGTGTACCTGTTGTCGCGCCAGCGGCACCGCAGGGTAGCTATGTGCGGACGGGATAACCGCTGAAAGCATCTAAGCGGGAAACCCACCTCGAAACGAGTACTCCCTTGAGAGCCGTGGAAGACCACCACGTTGATAGGCCGGGTGTGGAAGCGCCGTAAGGCGTGTAGCTTACCGGTACTAATAGCTCGATCGAGCTTGAACGCTCTCATTAAGCAATGCTCATCTGGTCTCGAACCGCCCGCCACGCGTCAGCGTCGGCGGCGGCGCACCGAGACCGGGCCGACGGACGGCATCGTCCGCAGGCCCCCGCGCACCACCGGTGTGCGCGTGAAGATGGGCGTGAGAATCGCCTGTAGACCTTGAAGACCAGTTTGCCTCACCTCTTTGCTGACCTGGTGATTATAGCGGGGTGGCTGCACCCGATCCCATTCCGAACTCGGCCGTGAAACGCCCCTGCGCCGATGGTACTTCGTCTTAAGACGCGGGAGAGTAGGTCGTTGCCAGGTCTGCCAAGGGGTGAGCGAGCATCGAGGTTCCCTTCTTCAACGATTGTCTTAGAGACAAAGCCAAAAGGCCGTCGCGTCACCGCGGCGGCCTTTGGCGTTTTGGCCGCACCTCACGGTAGCGGCGGCAGCGCCAAGGTATCGGTGTGGCCGACTACGGCCGCCGTCCGTTCAAGTTGCCGCCAGTCGGCCAAGGTGGTGGCGGCGATCGTGCCGGTTTCGGCCACGGCTGCGGCAAACCCTTGCGCCAGCTCGCCGATCAGGGCCGCCTCCGTCGGCCCGAGCCGCCATGGGCTCGAGGCCTCGCTCACCCGGTAACCGGCCGCCGCCAGGCTGCGGCGCAACAGGCGCGGCGCCGCCGGGCCGGCCGCCGCCCCGAAACCTTTGTCGTGCGCTTGATGGCGATGGAAAGCCTCGCGCATGGCCGCATCGGCGGCGTGCGCCGGCAGCCACTGTTGCGCGCCGTCGTACGTAAGAACCGTATAGAAGGCCGATCGGCGGCGGACGATGGCGGCGGCGAACGCCGCGATGAACGCCTCGGAGACGAGATCGAACAGCGCCGCCGCGGTCACCAGCTGACAGGGCGCGCCCAGCGCCGCCTCGAGCTCGCGGGCGAGATCTGCGCGGCGAAACGCCACGCTGATGCGGCGGTTGCCCTTGGTGAGCCGGAGGCGGCCGTCGCTCGTGTCGGCCAGGTCGGCCCAGGCGCTGAGCCGGGCCACCGCGGTATCGAGCAGGACCTGATCCTGGTCCACCAAGGTCCAATGCTGCTCATGGCCCAACAACGGCGCGGTGGCGCGCAGATTGGAGCCGGTGCCGCAGCCAAGATCGACCACGGTGATGGGACCGGCACCGGCCAAATAATGGCCGAGTTGCTCGGCCAGCGCAGGGTCGCGCGAGCGGTGGTCAACCGGCTCTCGCAGATCCAGCCAAGCCGCGCTGAAGGCGCTCATGCTGCGACCTCGGTGATGACCGTGGCGATGATTTGGGCCGTATCCTCCCAAGCCGGCAGCGTCTGACCGGCGGTCCAGGCCGCTGCCGCCAGGCGCTGCCGCAGGGCCTTGTCCTGAAACAGTCGGCTGAGCGCCGCCGTCAGCTCGGCGACGTTGCCGGGGGCGACCTTGAGGGCGGCGTCGTCGGGCACCGTCTCGGCCGCGGCGCCGCCGCGGGTGGCGATGATCGGCAGCCCGCGCGCCATGGCCTCGGCCAGCACCATGCCATAGCCCTCATAAAGCGACGGCATGAGGAACAGGTCGGCGCGCGCATAGTGCGTTGCCAGCTCTGCCTCGCCAAGCGGGCCGGTGATGGTGATCCGTTGCTGAAGCCCGGTCTCCTCGATCGCCTGGCACAACGCCGCCAGCCCCTGCGCGCTGCGGTCGAGCGCGCCGACGATCGTCAACCGCCAGTCGATGGCTGCCAATGGCGCCAGGGCGGTGACCAGGATCGGATAGGCCTTGCGCGGCACGATCGAGCCCACCGCCAGCAGTTGGAGCGGTTGGCCGGTGCCGCGGGCGCGCTCGGCGCGCGTCGTCCCCGGCTCCGCCACCGCGATTTTGGCCGGGGCGACGTCGAAGTCCGCAACCAGGGTCCGGGCGGTGGCGGCGCTGGTCACGATCACCCGCCGGCTGAGCGCCAAGGCGCCGGCCTCGAGCGCCAACAATTGCTGCTGTCGCTCGGCGGTGAGGCCGGCTTCGAGCCCCAAGGGATGGTGCACAAGGGCGACGATCGGCTGCGGCAGGCTCCGGATCGCCGCCGCCGGCATGGCGCCAAAGGCCAGACCGTCAAACAGCAGGACGGTGCCGGCCGGCAGCGCCCGCACCAGGCGCACGGTCTCGGCGACGTCATCGGCGCCAGCGTCGGGGAACGCCGCCGGCAACCCAACATGCCGCAGCCCTACGCCAGCCCGCGGAAAGCGCTCAAGCACCCGCCGGGCATAGGCGTAACCGCCGGTCGGCAAGGCAATGTCCCCGGGAATGGCGAAGGCGGCCTCGATCATGGGGCAGGCCGCGCGCGGGCGACGCGCCGGGCCGCGCGCGACAAGCGTGAGCGCGCCAGCGGGTAAAGGGCGGCGCCGGCCGTCGGCCTCGTCATAGCGCACCCTCGAAGGAGGCCCGCGCCAGATCGGTTTCGTGCAATGTCACCTTGATCTTGGCGAGCCCCTTGCCGTCCTCGCCCAGCGCGCCGGCTTTGGCCGCCGTCGCCACGGCCTCGAACACGTAGCGGCACAAAAATTCCGTGGTGGTCAGCTTGCCCTTGAACTGCGGCAGCACATCGAGGTTCTGATAGGCGAGCGGCGCCAAGGTGGCCTTGAGCACCTCCAGCGCCGCGCCGATATCGACCACCACGTTCTGGGCGGTCAAGGTTTGGCGATAGAAGGCGACGTCGACCACGAACGTGGCCCCGTGCATCCCCTGCGCCGGTCCAAAAAAGGCATCGGGCAGACTGTGGGCGATCATGATGCGCTCGCGCACCTCGACGGCATACATGGGCTCGTGTCTCCTCACGCATCAGGGCTCGGGATAGCGGATGACCGGCGCCAGGCCGGGTGCGTCGGCGGCCAGCAGCCGCGGCAAGGTGTCGGGGGCGCTGTCGAAGGCAATGTCCTCGGCCACCAGCTGGTCGAGGGCGGGTGCGGCCAACAGCCCCAGCGCCACCTCCAGCCGCCGCCGAAAACTCCAACGCGGACGCCGGCTGGGCGATACCTGCCCGACCTGGGAGGCAATGAGCCGCAGGCGGCGGCTGTGAAAGGCGGTGCCGAGATCGACATTGACGGTGTGGGCGCCATACCAACTCAATTCCACGATGCTAGCCTCGAACCCGGCGCACTTGATGGCGGTATTGAGACCGGCGCCGCTGGCGCTGGCGTGGAACACGACGTCGGCCTCGGTCGGGGCGGCTTGCGGCAGGGCAAAGCCGACACCGAGGCTGGCGAGCAGCGCCCGGCGCCCCGCCGCCACGTCAACGGCGGTGACCGTGCTGCCGGGTAGGCGGGCGGCCAAGGCGGCGAGCAACAGGCCAACCACGCCGGCACCGACCACGACGATGCGGTCGCCCGGGCCGGCGCCGCTGTCCCACAGGGCATTGAGCGCGGTTTCCATGTTGGCGGCCAAGGTTGCCCGTCGCGCCGGAAGACCCTCGGGGATCTTTACCAGCGCCTCGATGGCAGCATTGAAGTAGTCCTGGTGCGGATGGAGGGCAAAGACCCGGGCCCCCACCAGGTCGGCCGGGCCGTCCTCGACAATGCCGGTGGCGCAGTAGCCGTATTTGACCGGAAACGGAAAATCGCCCTCTTGCATGGGAGCGCGCATCCGCTCCCACTCGCTTTGAGCGACGCCGCCCGCGCAAATCAGGCGTTCGGTGCCGCGACTGATGCCGCTGAACAGGCTGCGGACGCGGGCGGCGCCCGGACCCGGCGGCGGCAACGGCGCCGCTCGCAGCTCGACCGCGCCTGGTTTGACGTACCACAGCGCCCGCGCCATACGGGGCTTGTCGCTTGCCTGGGGCGCCATCATGTTACCGCTCCAATCTGCCAGGATCGCGCCGCTCGCATCAGCCACCCGGATCAACACGCCAATGAGCGACAGCCTCGATGCCCCGACCGCGACCGGCGCCCTGCCGCCTCCCGCGCTGAGCCTTACGACACCCACCGGCCTTCAGTCCATCGATGCGCTGACGCGCCGTCGCCGATTGGTGTTCGGCCTAAACCTCCTCACCTATGCCGCGCTCATGGCCTGGGCCGGCCGCATCCTGGGCGCCGGCGGCTGGACCGTGGTCGACGTCGTGCTGTTGGCGGCCTTTGCGCTGGGCACGCCCTGGGCGGTGCTCGGGTTCTGGAACGCCTTGATCGGGCTGTGGCTCCTGCATTTTCGGCGCGCCGACGCCCTCAGCGACGTTGCCCCTTACGCCGCCGCCGGCGATCAGCCAACGCCGATCCGCATCAAGACCGCCATTTTCATGACGCTGCGCAACGAGGACGCGCGGCGGGCCATCGCCCGTTTCAAGATTGTCAAGGACAGTGTTGAGAAGACCGGCGAGGGCGGCGCCTTCAGCTATTTCATTCTGAGCGACACCAACCTTGAGGCCGTGGCTGCCGCCGAGGCGGAGGCGGTGGCGGCCTGGCGGGCGACGGCGGCCGAGCCCGATCGCATCATCTATCGCCGACGCACGGACAACATCGGCTACAAGGCCGGCAACGTGCGCGACTTCTGTTCCCGGTGGGGCGATCAGTTCAACCTGATGCTGCCGCTCGATGCCGACAGCCTGATGTCGGGGCCCGAGATCGTGCGCCTGGTGCGCATCATGCAGGCCTACCCCAAGCTCGGCATTCTGCAGAGCCTGGTGGTCGGCATGCCCTCGGCCAGCGCCTTCGCCCGCATCTTCCAGTTCGGCATGCGCCACGGCATGCGCTCCTACACCATGGGGCAGGCGTGGTGGGTCGGCGACTGTGGACCGTTCTGGGGACACAATGCGCTGGTGCGGATCGCGCCGTTCCGCGATGCCTGCGATCTGCCGCTGCTTGCCGGCAAACCGCCGCTCGGCGGCCACGTGCTATCGCACGACCAGGTGGAGGCGACCTTGATGCGGCGCGCCGGCTACGAGGTGCGCGTGCTGCCTCAGGAAGTCGGCAGCTGGGAGGAGAACCCGCCGACCATGCTCGAATTCGCGCGCCGGGACGTGCGCTGGTGCCAGGGCAACATGCAATATCTGAAGCTGCTCGATCTGCCGGGCCTCTATCCGATGAGCCGCTTCCAGCTGCTGTGGGCGATTTTGATGTTCGTCGGCATTCCGGCCTGGACCTTGATGATCGCCCTGTCGCCGGTGGCGGCCTGGCAGGCCCAGAGCGTGCCCGAGTTCCCGATCGGCGCCGCCAAGGCGCTCTATCTCAGCTATTTTGCCATGTACCTGATGCCCAAGATCGCCGGCCTCGCCGATGCCGTCTTCACCCGCGGCGGGGTGCAGCGCTACGGCGGCTGGTTGCGGTTCAGTTTAAGCGCGGCGCTCGAGTTGGCGTTCTCCTTCTTGCAAGGCGCCGTCTCCACCATCCGCACATCGATCTTCATGCTGGGCTTGTTGTTCGGAAAGTCGGTGGTGTGGGGTGGCCAGCTGCGTGACGCCCAGCGCCTGTCGTGGGGCGAGGCGCTCAACCAATTATGGCCACAGACGCTGTTTGGGCTGATCGTCTGCGGCGCGCTGCTCCTGATCGCTCCGACCGTGCTGTGGTGGAGCCTGCCGCTCACCGCCGGCTATCTGCTGGCGATCCCGTTTGCCGTCGTCACCGCCGATCCGGCGGTCGGACGCGCCTTGTCGCGCCTTGGTCTTTGTGGCATCCCGGAGGACTTCGTGCCGCCGCCCGAAATCGACGCCGCCAGGGCGGCGTGAGCAAGATGGCCCTGGCCGCCACCGTCGCCGCCATCGGCAAAGATCCAGCCTTTGCCGCGCTGGCGCGCTCGCTTGAGGTCTACTACGGCCACCCGGAGCGCGACGCCGCCATGGATCGGCTCTACGCCCGCTTCCTGCGGCCCGGCGACCTCGCCTTCGACATCGGCAGCCACGTCGGTGACCGCATCGGCAGCTTCCGCCGGCTCGGCGCCAAGGTGGTGGCGGTCGAGCCGCAGCCGCTGTGCGCGCGCGTCATCCGCACCATCTACGCCGGCGATCCGGAGGTGACGGTGATCGAAGCCGCCGTCTGCGACGCGCCGGGCACCGTGACCTTGCGGATCAACTCGGCCAATCCGACGGTTTCGACCGCGTCGGCCGAGTTCGTGGCGGCCGCGCACGGCGCCGGCGGCTGGGAGGGCCAACAGTGGGACACCGAGATCGAGGTGCCCGGCACCACCTTCGATGCCCTGGTGGCACGCCATGGCGCGCCGGCCTTTGCCAAGATCGACGTTGAAGGCTTCGAGGATGTCGTGCTCTCGGGTCTGTCACGCCCGCTGCCGGCGCTGTCCTTCGAATTCACCACGATCCAGCGCGAGGTGGCCTACCGCTGCCTGGCTCGGCTAGGCTCGCTCGGCAGCTGGGGGTTCGATCTTGCCCTCGGCGAAAGCCAACGGCTGACGTTCGAGCGCTGGCTGACCGGGGCCGAAATGGCCGCCCACATCGCTGAGTTGTCGCACGAGGCCAATTCCGGGGATGTCTATTGTGTGCGCCAGGGCTGAGCGGCGGCCGCACCGCGGCAACGGGTGGGCGGCCCGCTTGCGCGCCGCTGGCGCCGCGGCGGCAGTGCTCTTCGCCCATGCCCTAGTGGCCGTCGGCGCTGACGCCGAGCCGGTGGCGGTCGAGGTTGGAAACCTCAGCGAGCCGGTGCTGTGCGCGGAGAAGGACAACGTCACCCTCACCTTCGCCTCGGCGGCGGTTAAGAGTTTTCGCATCACCGCGCTCCACCCTGCCTACATCGGCAGTCTGACCCGGGACAGTACCGCGGCCGACTGGACCGCCTGCACCGCCCCCGGTGACCCCAGCGCCGGGCCGGCGCGGCCGCCACAGCGCATCACGCTCTACGAGGACATCGAGATGTGGCTGGTCGGCCTGCGCTTTGCCGACTTCTGGCGTCCGGCCGCGGCCAAGGTGCGCGTCGGCGATCGGGTCGAAAGCGGCATCCACCTGTTGCAGCTGTGGATGCTGCGGCCGATGGGCGGCGAAGAGGTCCTGGTGCTCTACCCGCAGGACGGTTACTGGCGCCTGCGCCCGAGGGCGCCGGCCGACAAGGCGCCGACGGCATTCGGCTCCTCGGTGCTGATCGGGCCGGTCGAGGTCGAGGGACGGCCGCTGGTCAACATCCGCCAGGTGGCATTCGATCCCGAGCGCAAAACCTTCACCATCGATTACGCCCGTGGTGGTTCGGCCAAGGTGCGCCTGGCGCGCTTGGATGAGACGAGCCACGACCTCGAGGTTACCTTCGACCAGCCCATCGCCGGGCTGCCGTTTGCGGCGCTGCGCTCGATGTACGTCACCGACGTCAACAACGACGTGGCGCACGTTGCCGTGCGCGAAGCCGGCGCCAAGGGCTGGCGCCAGGACGGGATCATGGGCTTCCGTCGGGCGACCGCACTGGAACTGTGGGCCGGCCGGGTGTCGCCCTCGCGCCACAACACCAGCGCGCCCGACCTGCTGTTTGGCGCCTTCGGCGATACCGCCGATGCCGCGGCGCCGGCACAGTAGCCGCCAACCCCTTTTGCTCTCCACACCGGGCTTGATCGGCGCGCGGCGCTAACATGGCGAGGACGTCACCAGCGCAAGTCGGTCATCGCCGCCACCACTGCCGCGCCGGCGTCGGTCGCCAACAGCTCGCCAAGGCGCGCGGCGTCGATCGCGCCGGCGACCATCAGCTCGTGGCGGTGAATGCCGCCGGCGATCAAGAGCCCGGCAACGCCGAGGCCGCGCGCCGCTGCCATGTCGGTGCGCACGGCATCGCCGATCGCCAGGATGCGCGTGAGCGCGGGTGGTTGCCCGCGCAGCTCCCCGGCCCGCCGCAAGGCGGTGGCGTAGGCCGCCGGATGCGGCTTGCCGGCCCAGAATACCTCGCCGCCCCTGCGCTCGTACTCGGCGGCGATGCTGCCGGCGCACGGCAGCCGCAGGCGGCCGACATCGACCACCAGGTCGGGATTGGCGCACACGAACGGCAGCTGCCGCCTGAGGCCAGCCTCGATCAGATCCAGATAGTCCGCGACCGTCTCGCTGCGATCGTCTCGCAGGCCGGTGCAGACGATGGCGTCGGCCTCGTGCACTTGAAACTGTGGCCGCTCAAGGCGCACGTAGAGTTTGTAATCGCGTTCGCTGGGTCCGACCCAGTGCATGCGCCGATAGCCTTGCTCGGCGATGTGCGCCAATGTGATATCGCCCGAGGACACGATCTGATCCCAGGCGTCGCGGCGCACCCCGGTGCGCGCCAACACCAGCTCGACACCATCGGCCGGCACCGGCGCATTGGAGACCAGGATGACGCTGCCGCCGGCGGCGCGGAAGCGTGCCAGCGCCTCCCCGGCGGCGGTGTGAGCCAGCTGGCCGTTGTGCACCACCCCCCAAACGTCGCAGAACACCACGTCATAGCCTGCCAACAGCGGACCGGCGTGGCTCAGGATGGGAACGGAGGGGATCAAGACGAATGCCGCACTGATGGCCTCGACGAAACGCGCCTGCGCCACTAGAAGCAGGCAAGCGATGGAACACAATGGGCGAAATGATGCACCTTTCCTACGCGCAGAATATGGAGGACTACCACCTCGATCTGATTTTCGCCGGACAGGATGGTGGCACCTACGTCGACGTCGGCGCCGGGCATCCGGTGGCCGACAACGTGTCATTTTATTTCTACCTCAAGGGCTGGCATGGCCTGGTGGTGGAGCCACAGGCGGCGCTGGCCGAACTTTACGCCCACGTGCGGCCGCGCGATCACGCCGTGTCCTGCCTGGCCGGCGCGGCAGAGGGTGAACTCGACTTTTATGTGGTCGACAAGCTGCACGGGTTCTCCACCACCGTGCGCGAGCATGCCGCCGGCGCCCGCCAGTTTGGCGCCGGCTACCAGACGATGCGCAAGCCAGTGCAACCGCTGAGCGCGCTGATCGACGCGGCCGGCCTGAGCCGCATCGATTTTCTCAAAATCGACGTCGAAGGCGCGGAAAAGGCGGTGCTTGACGGCATCGACTTTACCCGCCACCGCCCGCGGCTGCTGCTGATCGAGGCCATGCAGCCGGGCAGCCTGGCCGAGGCCTGGACCGAATGGGAGCCAATATTGGTGGCGCACAGCTACCAGTTTGCCTTCTTCGACCGGCTCAATCGATTTTACGTCGCCGAGGAAGCGCGCGACCTCTTGGCCAAGTTTCCGGCCGAGCCGGTGCGTTGGGATAAGGTGCAACACCTGTGGGACCACGGCCGCGCGCCGCTGCGCCCCGATCACCCCGATCATCAGCTGGCGCAGGTGCTGCTCAACGGCGTGCTCGCCGAATTGCCGCGGCTTCCCGCACCGCTGCTCAAGACCCTGCTGCAACGCGGATTGGCGGGGCTCGGCAAGGGCGATCTGACGCCAGCGGCGGTTGCCGGCCTGATCGGCAGCGCGCCGGCCCCGGCGGCGGCCGATGTCGAGGCCGTCATCGACAGCGATGCGGCACGCGCCGCCTTGGCGCGCATTGCTTCGGCCTACGACGGTGGCCAGTTGATGGACTGAGATCGCCGCAGCGATCACACGGGGCCGTCTCGCGCCGCCGCCGCGTGGAGAAGCGCGGCCTTGGCGCGGGCCTCGCCCAGGTGCCGCCGCTCACAGGCGTTTTGCGACCTCATCCAGCATCACCTCGGTGGCGCCACCGCCGATCGCCTGCACGCGCGCGTCCCGGGTCATCCGCTCGATGGTCGTGCCCAGCATGTAGCCCATGCCGCCATGAAACTGCAGACAGTCATACATCACGCCATTGACGAGGGTGCCGGCGAGCGCCTTCAGCATCGACACCTCCTTGACGACGTTCTCGTTGCGCTGATCGCGCCAGGCGGTGTTGAACAGCAAGGCGCGCGCCGCCTCGACCTCGGCCAGCCGCATCGACAGGCGTTGCCGGATCGCCTGCTTGTCCCACAGCGGCGCGCCGAACGCCCGGCGCTGCTTCACCCAGTCGAGCGTGATCTCGATCGCCTTCATCGCCTCGCCCAGGGCCTGGGCGGCCAACACGATGCGTTCGTTCTGCAGGTTATTGACCAGCTGGCTGAAGCCGCGCCCTTCCTCGCCCAGGACATTGGCGTCGGGCAGGAAGCACTCTTCGAACACCAATTCGGCGGTGTCGCTCGACAGCCAGCCGTGCTTTTTGAGGCTGCGCCCAACGCTGAAGCCGGGTGTGCCCTTCTCCACCGCGAACATGGTGATGTCGCGGCCACGCCCGCTTTCACCGGTCTTGGCGGCGACGAACACCAGGTCGGCATGGACGCCATTGGTGATGAAGGTCTTGGTGCCGTTGAGGCGATAACCGCCGCTGACTTTGCGCGCCGTGCTGCGCATGCCGGCAAGATCCGAGCCCGCATCCGGTTCGGTCATGGCAATGGCCGTGAGCTTGCGCCCGGCGGTGATGTCGGGCATCCAGCGCTCGAGCTGATCCTTGCGGCCGACGTGGTGAAGATGCGGCGAGGCCATGTCGGTATGGACGAGGACGGTGACGGCAAAGCCGCCGTAGCTCGACCGGCCGAGCTCTTCCGCCAGCACGGCGCCTGCCAACGTATCGAGGCCTTGGCCGCCATATTCGGGCGCATAGCGCATGCCGAGCAGGCCCAGCGCACCCATGGCGGTCAAAATTTCGCGCGGTACGTAGCCCTGCTCCTCCCAGCGATCGGCCACCGGCAGCACGCGGTCGGCAATGAAGCGGCGGATCGTACGGCGCAGCAAGGTGTGCTCCTCGCCGAAATAGGGGAAGCTGTCGCAGCCAAGCGCCTCGTGCATGTTCACTCCTTTGCGCCGCACGCTTTGGCGGTGGCCGAACCCAGCGCTCGCGCCGGCTGGTTGCGTCGACCGCGCGCCGCGCCAATCGACACTCAGATCACGCCGGCTTCGCGCAGCGCCGCAATGGCCGGCGGCGCATAGCCGAGCTCGGCCAGGATCTCGTCGGTGTGCTCGCCCAGCGTCGGCGCGCGGTGGCGGATCGATCCTGGCGTTTCCGACAGCCACACCGGTACTTTGGCGATCGGTGCCGGCCTCGGCGCGCCGGGGAACTCGACGGGCTGGAAAAAGCCCATCGCATTGATATGCGGGTCATCGAGCGTCTGCTGCGGTTTGAGCACCGGGCCGGAGGGAATCTTGGCCTTGGCCAACAGCTCGAGCGCCTCGGCATTGCTCAAGTCGGCGCACCAGCGGCGCATGCGCTCGGAGATGATGGCGCCGTTGTCGCCGCGCGAGATGTCGTCCTTGAAGCGCGGATCGGCGAGCCACTGCGGCTCGCCCATCAGTTTGGCCCAGCGTCGAAACAGCGGGTCGCCGATCACCTGCACCAGGATCCAGCCGTCCTTGGTGCGGAAAATGTCGACCGGTGCCGCGGTTTGGCCGCGGTTGCCGGTTGGCACGCGATTGGGGGCGATCACCGCCTGCTCGATCAACAGCGCGTTGCCGAGCGTCACGGCGGTGGCCAGCAAGGCGCCTTCGACCCACTGGCCCTTGCCGGTGCTACGCCGCGCCATCAGTGCCGCCATGGTGCCGAACGCGCAGTGCAGCGCCGTGCCGAAATCGACCCAGGGCACCTGGGCGCGATAGGGTTGCTCGGCCTCGCCGGTCATGTACACCGCGCCCGACATCACCTGGCCGATGCCGTCGAAACCGACGCGGTCGCTCAAAGGTCCGCCGCGGCCGTAGGCCGATACGGTGGTCAGAATGATGTCCGGCTTGACCGCTTTCAGGCTCTCGTAATCGAGCTTCATTGCCGTCAGGGTCTGCGGCGGCAGGTTGGCAATCACCACGTCGGCGCCCGCCACCAGGCGGCGGACAACCTCTTGGCCTTCGGCTCGCATCGGGTCGAGCGTCATGCCGCGCTTGTTGCGGTTGATCTGCAGGAACAGGGCGCCTTCCCCGGTGTTGGCGACCGGCGCCTGGAACCGGTCCTCGCTGCCCTCGCGTTTCTCGATCCGGATCACCTCGGCACCATGCTCGGCCAGCATGGCGGCGCAGTAGGGACCGGCGATGTAGCGGCCGAAATCCAGCACGCGAATGCCATCGAGCACACCAGCCATATCGCACACCCCTCGCTTCAGTTAACAGATGGTCGTTGCGTCATGTGTATCAGGATCGTCACAGTTTGGCTCTGCGGCCGGCGGTGATGTTGCGGTGCGAGCACGATGGCGTTGCCGCGCGAATGCGTTTAGCTTGACGCCTGCTGACGGTAGGTGTGGCATCGAAGTCCGCGGGATTTGGCAACGGGAGATGACCGGCCGCGTGGCCTCGTCACCCCTCTATCCGGGAGCAACCGCATGGATGCGCAGGCACTCATCATCTTTCTCATCATCGGCGCAATCGCCGGCTGGCTTGCCGGCCTGATCATGACCGGAGGCGGCTTCGGCCTGATCGGCAACATCGTCATCGGCATCATCGGTGCGTTCGTTGCCGGCTGGCTGTTTCCCAACTTCTGGCCGCTTGGAGGCTATCTCGGCGCTATCGTGCATGCGGCCATCGGCGCCATCATCGTGCTGTTCGTGGTCGGTCTGATCAAACGCGCCTGAGCCGGCTTGCGGCATCGTCACCGGCTAGGGCCGAATCTGGCCCGCGCCGCGCACCACATACTTGAACGTGGTCAGCTGCTCGACGCCGACCGGCCCACGGGCATGCATGCGGCCGGTGGCGATGCCGATTTCCGCACCCATGCCAAATTCGCCGCCATCGGCGAATTGTGTCGAGGCATTGTGCAGCACGATGGCGCTGTCGAGGCCACCGAGGAAGCGCTCGGCGGCGGCAAGGTCATTGGCCACGATGCAGTCGGTGTGCTGCGAGCCGTACCGTTCGATGTGGTCGATGGCACCGTCGACGCCATCGACCACGCGCACCGAAATGATGCTGTCGAGGTATTCGGTCGACCAATCCTGCTGGCTGGCGGCGGTTACGCGGCGGTCGGCGGCGCGCGCTGCCGCATCGCCACGCACCTCGCAGCCGGCGTCGGCCAAGGCACCGATCAGGGCCGCCAGATGGCCGGCCGGCGCCGCCTGGTCGACCAGCAAGGTCTCGGTGGCGCCGCACACCCCGGTCCGCCGCAGCTTGGCGTTGAGCACGATCGCCTTGGCCATGGCAAGGTCGGCGCTGCGGTCGACGTAGGTGTGGCAAATGCCTTCCAGGTGCGCGAACACCGGCACGCGCGCCTCCTCCTGGACGCGCGCCACCAAGCTTTTGCCACCACGCGGCACGATCACATCGATGTTGCCGTCAAGTCCCTTGAGCATCAGCCCGACCGCGTCGCGATCGGTTGTCGGAACCAGCTCGATGGCGCTCTCCGGCAATCCGGCCTGCCGCAGGCCGCGGGCGAGGCAAACCTGGATGGCGCGGCTCGAGTGATGGCTGTCGGAGCCGCCGCGCAGAATAGCCGCGTTGCCGGACTTGAGGCACAGCCCACCTGCATCCGCCGTCACGTTCGGACGGCTTTCGTAGATGATGCCGACCACCCCCAGCGGGACGCGCACGCGTTCGATCACGAGGCCGTTGGGGCGCCGCCAGCTGGCGACCACGGCGCCGACCGGATCGGGTAGCGCGGCCACGTCTTCTAAGCCTTTGGCGATGGCCTCGATGCGCCGCGGGTCCAGCAGCAGGCGATCGAGAAAAGCCGCGCTGACGCCACTGCTGCGGGCCGCCTCCAGATCGCGTTCGTTGGCACTGAGGATGGCTGCTGTCTGCGCCCTAACCTCGCCGGCGGCGGCGGCAAGCGCGGCTGACTTGGCCGCGGCGCTCATCTGCGCCAGCGCCCGCGCAGCGCTGCGGGCAGCGACCCCGATCGCGCGCATGCACGCGCCCACGTCGGTTAGCGTTTCGGGCATCGGCTGTTTGGACAAAATCTTTGCACCGCTTGGGGTTG
>DATFXD010000176.1:0-50583 GCA_035258605.1 Hyphomicrobiaceae bacterium
CCAGCCGATGTCGTCACCCATGATGACAATGATGTTCGGCGGACGCTGACCGGCGCGTGCGCCCGCTGCCGGGGCTTGCGCTTGCGCCGCCGCCGGGCCGGTCATGGCGACGCCCGCCGCCACCGATGCTGCCAGCAGCGAGCTCCCCGACAGCAACACATCTCGCCGTCTTAGTCCGTGCGCGTCAGATTGCGTTTGACGTTGGGTTTTGTCGTGCGAGCTGCCGGTCATGGTGTGTCGAACCCCAAAAGAGCGGATTGCTGATGGTCGTGTCGTGCGCGTGCCAAGCCATCGCCTGCCGGCTTCTGCTTAGCGCGGCGCGGCAAGCAACCGGGATATCTTTCGCCGCACCAACGCGCACTCGGGACGAATCCCGAAAATATCTGCGGGCAACCCTAGAGCGCGGCGATCACCTGCGAGCGACGGCAAGCGTGCGGCTGGGCGCGGCCGCGCGCACGCGTGCGCGCACACGCGCGCGTCGGGGCTTTGTGGCAGCGATGCTGTTGGCCGGTTGGCAGGCGAGCCGGATCCGTGCGAGGCGGGGAGCCAGTACCCCCGGCAGGTGCGCGACGATCCACAATACCCCTGGCGATGAAGCCGGTGACCCGCGCGGGACGCGAGCCCCGCGACGTCGCGTATGAGCCGATTGCCATCGCCTCGCGAGCGTCGGCACCGGTGAGGTTGGTCGGCGCTACAGGCTGGGCGGTGGCCCAAACCTTGGGCGGGCGATGCGCGCAAAAAAAGACCCGAAGCACTCAACAGCGCTTCGGATCACTCAGTCGCACCCCAACGAGAAAGCCCGCGCTTTCTGCACCGTTCCCGCAATGGCAGCTTCGATAGCATGGCGATCGTGTGACTGCCTGTCACCCAGGTGACAGCGGGCAACTGCGCGGGCAAGTGTGGTGCGCGGGCAACGCAACGCCCTCGGAGCGACGCGCGGTGCCACCGCCACGCCGGTGTCGGCTCAAGTGCCGGCGCACTCGCAGGTAGGGCTCTCACGACGGTTGAGGTCCAGGTTTCCCCGGATACCGGTGGTCGCGGCGATGCGCCAGGCTCGGAGGCAGCTTTAACGTTGCGCGAGGGCGCATCCATGGCGTCGCAGGGACTGCTGCACTCGCTGCCGATCACGCCGGTCCTCAACGAATTCACCGATGCCATGCAGGGCCGCAAGGTGCCCAGCGAGGTGCTCGAGGCGCTGCACGTCTTGGCCAGCAAGTATCTCCCTCTGTCGGTGTTGGGCGCGGCCCGCTTTCCCGTCAAAACCTCCGATTGGCGATCGACGCGGCTCGGCAGGGATGCCTTCCTGCACCCCTCCGTGCCGCCAGGATGGTGGGAGGAGTATAGCGCCATGGCCGGGCGCGAGTACGATCCCGGCGTGATGATGGCGCGGTCGAGCCTGATGGCGTGCACGTGGACCGAGACCATGCAAATGCTGGACCCGATCGGCATCGACCGATGGCCCTACGAACTGTCGCTCAAATACGGCATGCGCGATGCCCTCACCTGTTCGGTGGGTCGGCGCTGGCTCGTGTCCTACTGGTCGCGCCACCCGCTGAGCAACGTCTTGACCCAGCCGGCGCGCATCCTGCTGTTTGCCGCAGCAAGCTTTGCCGCGCTGCGCCTTGAGCAGTTGATCGAACACAATCCGAGGTGGATGGGGAAAGCGGCGCGGATCACCCCTCGCGAGCTGGCGGTGCTGCGTCTCGTCTCGGTGGGAAAGCAAACCGAAGAAATTTCGCGCCTGCTCGGGTTGGGTGAAGAGACGGTGCGCTCGCATCTCAAAAAGGCGCAGAGCAAGCTTGGCGTGCGCAACCGGGCGCAGGCGGCCTGCGAAGCGATCCGGCAAAACTTGATCCCCTGATGGACGACCGGCGGTGGCGCTCGCCTAGCCGACTGGCACGGCAGCCCGTACGCTGAGTTTCTCTGCGGCGCGCGGCCGACACGGCCCGCCGCCAAACCGGATAGGTCGCCATGCGACACGTTCAGGGATATTGGACTATTGGCGGATGACAGCGCCGCAAACCTTTCGCACCATTGCGACGCGGCGGAACAAGGAGCCAAGTTGAGGGGGCGGGCCATGTCGAAAGTTGCGGAGCGGCTCCATGAGAACAGCAAGCGGGTGCGGGAAAACGAAAAGCGCGTCGCCGCCCAGCTGGCTTTTGTCGAGCGCCTGCAGGCGTCCGGCAAGAACACGCGATCGGCCGAAGAAGCCCTGGAAGTGATGCGCAGCTTGCTGTGCGACCTTTACCGGGCGCGCGTGCTTTTGCGCCGCCAGGCGGCCGGCGCCCGCAATGGCGCGATGGTGACAACCAGCACCGCGGCCAAGCGGCGGCCGACGACGCGCGCGAGCTAGCCCGCCCGCGCCGGGCGACAGCCGCTGAGCGAAACGCCCGCATTCCATCGGTCAAGCTGCGGCGGCCGCATCAAAACCGACCATGCTGGTGAGCGCACCAGCAATGGTGCGGAGGCGCGCCACGCGCCCACCCATGCCTGCAAGACTGAAACCTGCCTCGCCACGCTCGGGGCGGCTCAGCCCCGACCGAGGCCTTAAGGAGAGGGTGCTACCAGCGCCTCCAACCCCAGCGTCGCCCGCCCCAACCACCGCGCCAGCCCCAACCGCCTCGCCAGCCCCAGCCACGATGACCCCAGCCGCCATAGCCCCAAAAGCGCGGGCGCCAATAGACGCTGCTGTAAGCGAACGCGGGCCGATAAAACGGCCGGTAGCCGTAACCATAGATCGGCGCGGCATAACCATAGCCGTAGCCTCGACACCAGGCGGAGGCAGGACCGGAGGTCGCGCCAGCGACAAACATCGCGGCAGCGAACACCAGACTGACAAGGACCAGTTTGCGCATATCAACACTCCTTGTGCGCGATTCCCGGCGATCGCCACCATGCCATCGCGGCGCCGCAGAGAAACTCGGGCAGAACCCCGATACTGACCCCGCACAGTCTGGACGCAGCGATGGCGAGCCGAAGCCCGATGAAATGCCAATACGTGGCACGCGCTGGCGGCGCACATCACCCCGCGGCTGCCCTGCCAACCACCCGGCGAGCGGCGCTCAGGCCTCGGTGGCGTCACCGGTTTGGAGCAAGGCTTCGACGGAGGCCAACAGTTCGGCCTCGCCGGTCGGCTTGGCGAGCGTCGGAACCGAGGCCCACTCCTTCAGCACGTCGTGGCTGTCGAAGCCGGTAAGAAACAGGAAGGGCACGTCCTGCGAGGTGAGTGCGCTGCACACCGGCCTACAATCCGAGGCGCCAAGCTGAACGTCGAGGATGGCCGCCGACACGGTGCCGGTGACCGCAGCCGCCAGCGCCGTTTCCAGATCGTGCGCGGTCAAGACGTCGGCACCCGCATCGCGCAAGGCCTCGTGCAGGCCCAGGGCGATCAGCGGTTCATCATCGACGACGAGAATTGAATACCCACCCAGCGGTCCCACCGTCGTCGTCCCCATGCTTCCACCACCCTGGCAGCGTTAACGGCTCAGGCTAGGGCAGGGAATGCGGGAAAACCCTGGCGACAGCCGGGTCAAGACTGGGGGCCTCGGCGCCGCCGTGGGTGCGCCACGGCAGCGGCGGTTCGATCCCTGAGGCGCGCGCGCCCAGAGCGCCGGGGAAGCGACCGCCGCCGCCGCGCTCCCATCGATGAGAGCGGCCTGCGC
Source organism: Hyphomicrobiaceae bacterium (assembly GCA_035258605.1). Taxonomy (GTDB): domain Bacteria; phylum Pseudomonadota; class Alphaproteobacteria; order Rhizobiales; family Hyphomicrobiaceae; genus AWTP1-13. The sequence continues at coordinate 3,663 of DATFXD010000176.1, forward strand.
CGCGCGGGGTGCGCCGATGGCGCCCGCGTGCCCACCGGCCCGGCCGCGGCAGCTCGGTGGCGCCAGCGATCGCGCGCGCCCCGAGGTTCCGTCGCCCTGGCGGCCGCCCCCCGCGCTTGGGCACGCCGGCATCTCCGGCGGCCGACGCAGCAAAACCCCCGGCGTCTTCGCTTGCTGACCGGGGCTGGCCAACGGCCGCTGGCCGCATCGCCCTTGAAAGCGATTCCGTCGGAGATGCTCTGTATTATGATTATTTTTTGCTCACTGACAGTTGCCGGTGGCCGCCGCTGCCGCTCGCGGCAACCGGGCCAAGATCTCCCCAGAAACGGGGAATGCGCAAGCAACGCTGCCCGGCCATCTAGCGCGCATTGCTATGCACACCCGATGACATGGGCCGGCCACGGGCGTGGGGCCTGGTCGGGGCATCGCACCGTCAGGCGGATTTTATGGGGGGCCGCAAGCCCAATCCCGCCTAGCCGTTCAACCAAAGCACCTAGATCCGCGGTGTCAGCCGATACCCGCGCCGTGTGAGGAGTTACCAACTTGAAGAAAGCTGAAAACGATCTGTGGCGCCATGCGCGTACCGTCGCCCTATTAACCGGCGTCGGCTTCGCCAGTGTGTTGATGGTCGATCTGTCGAGCGCGTCGCCTGGGCGCGTCGCCGGCGACGTCGTGCCGGCTGCCGACACCTGGATCAGGCCCGGCGCCAGCGCGCCTGGCGCGGCGCCGACCATACCGGTTGCCCCCCTCGAGCAATTGTCAACCCCACTCGGGTATCCGCAAGACGCCAACCAGCGGCGCATGCCGCGTGGCATCGAGCTCGCCAGCCTTGGCCGCGACGGTCCAGATCGGGACGCGATGGCGCACAGCCTGTCGGGCGGCAACGTGCGCTGGGGCGCCTCCTCGAGCTGCCTCAACGCCACCTTGCGTCAGGTGATCGCCCAGCTCAGCGCAAATTTCGGCGGCATCACCGTCAATTCAACCTGCCGCAGCCGCGCCCACAACGCCAGCGTCGGCGGCGCGCCGCATTCCAAGCATCTGTCGGGGGACGCCGTCGATTTCAAGGCCGGCCACAACCTCAACGGCGTGCTCGCTTTCCTGCGCGCGCAACGCGCCATCGGCGGTCTCAAACATTATGCCGACGGCCACATTCACATCGACACCGGGCCGCATCGCACCTGGTAGGGCGGGCATCAGGTGCTGCGAGCCCGCAGCCGGGCTCGCGGTCCGGGCCGCACCTTCGCTCGCTCAATCCCGGTGCGGGTGACGCCTTGTCTGGGCGGCGCCCAAGGCGTCGCGCCCTAAGCGATCGGCACCTGCCGCCCGCTCGGGCTATCGGCCGACAAACCGCGCCTGGCGCCGCGCGATGAAGGAGCGAACACCTTCCGCGGCGTCCTCGCTGGCCATCAGCTCGGCCTGTTGCGCATTGAACTCGCGGATCGCGGCCAGCGGCCCGTGGGTCACAGCGGTGCGCGAACTGGCAAGCGAGGCGCGCACGGCGAGCGGCGCCTGCTCGGCGATGCTGCGGGCGATGGCGAGCCCGCGTTCCTTCTCGCTGCCGGCCTTGACGACCTCCTGCACGAAGCCCAGCCGCAAGGCCTCGGCGGCCCCGAATTCGTCTCCCGTCAGCAGATAACGCTGCGCATTGCCCCAACCGGCGCGCTCGACCATGCGGATGGTGGCGCCGCCAAGCGGCATGATGCCGCGTTTGACCTCAATCTGCGCGAACCGGCAATTGTCGGCGGCGACCACGATGTCGGCCGCCAGCATCAGCTCGATGCCCAACGTGAAACAGATGCCTTGCACGGCGCACACCAGCGGCTTGCTGCGCAGCGGCGGGCGCAGCGATAACGGGTCGATGCTGCCGACCGGGAAAACCGTGCCCCGCTCGCGCATCACCGGGGCCACCTTGTCGAGTTCCAGTCCGGCCGTGAAATTGGCGCCCTCGGCAAACAGCAGCCCGACCCACGCGCTCTGGGTGCGCTCGAAGCTGGTGTAGGCGGCGGCCAGTTCGATCAGCATTTTTGGCGAAAAGCCGTTGAGCTTGTTGGGCCGATCGATGCCGATGGCAAACACGCGGTCGATCTCGACGGTGGTGATGCGGCCGTCGTCGGGCGGCGATGTGGCGCTCAGCATTTGACCGACCTCCTCAAGGCCCGGGGCCGAGCTGCCGCCGGGAACGCTGGGCTCATGCCGTGATGCAGATCGAAATCCGGCTCGGGTCGGGGTCATCAACTTGGACCGGAACGTTGCGCTCAGTAAATCAGTCGTGGGGGTTGCGCGCAACAAAGTCGCCGCTCAAGTCTTGCCGTCGCCGACGTCAGGATTTCGGCCTGGCGCGGGCTGAACCCGTGCGGCCCGCGCGCCTCTCATCCTGCTGATGTCGCGTGTGGCGATCCATTGCCCGCGGGTCAGCGCAAGACTTCCGCCAGGGGCACCACCAGCGTGTACTCGAAGCCTTGCCGATGGTAGGCCAGCTCCGGCTTGCCGATGAGACTGATCAATTGCGTGCCAAAACCCGTGCTCGCCGGGGCCACGACGCTCGGGCCGCCGCGTTCCTGCCAATTGACCTGCAAGGTCGGCTCCTCGCCCGTGTAGTCGGCCCTCCAGGTCACCACCACCTCGCCGTCGGCGTCGGACAGGGCGCCGTGCTTCATGGCATTGGTCGCCAGCTCGTGCACGATCAGGGCAAACATTTGCGCAAACGAGCTGCCGGCCATCACGAAGTCGCCATCGAGCTTGGCGCGGCGCCCGAACGAGGCCAGCTCCGCCTCCACCAGGTCGCGCAACGGCGCACCGCCGCCGGAGCCGGACGCCACGAACTCCTGGGCGTGCGCCAGGGCGTGCAGCCGACCCATCAGCGCCTGGCGCGCGCTGCGCACGTCGGCGCTGTGCAGCAAAGTGTTACTGGCGATGGATTGGATCACGGCCAGCAAATTTTTGGTGCGGTGCTGTAGCTCGCGCACCAGGATGTTCTGGCGAGCCTCGGCGGCCTTGCGCTCGGTCACGTCGCGGGCGATCGAATGCAGCCCGATCGGTGTCCGCTCGGCGTTGAATATCAGCCGGGAGTTCACTTCCAGGGTATGGCGCTGCCGGCGATCCTTGCCAAACACCTCCATCTCGTAGCGCGTCGATTCCTCGCCGGCGAGCTTGCGCGTCAGCATCGACTGATGCATCGGCAACTCGCCCTCCGGAATGAGCTGCCGGAGCGGCACGCCAATCAGGTCTTCCGGCGCATAGCCGAGAATGCGCTCTACGGCCGGATTGATCGAGGTGAAGCGGCCCGCAAGATCCAAGGTGGCGACGATGTCGTTGGCGGTATCGACCAACAGGCGATAGCGAGCCTCGCTGTGCGCCAGCGCCTGCTCGGCAATTTTGCGCTCGGTGATGTCGAGCACGAAGCCGAGACCGCTCTTGGCTTGGCGCGCCTCACCCTCGCCGCTGAACGCCACCCGGCCCTTGACAAACACCCAGCGGACCGAGCCGTCGGTGCGCAAAATGCGATGTTCGTCCTGAAAGGTGCCGGGACTCGCCGCATCGAAGCTTTGACGCCGCAGGCTCTCGAACCGTTCACGGTCGGCCGGGTGTATCGATTCGGCGATCTCGCTTGGCACCGGCGCGTCGGTGGCAAGACCGAAAATCGCCTTCAGCTCCGCCGACCACTCGTGCTTGCGGGTGTCGAGATCGAAGCTATAGACGCCGAGCTGGGTCGATGCCGCCGCCAAACGCAATTGCTCGGCATGCTCCTCGGCGAACAAAAAAGCCTGCTTGAGATCGTGGATGTCCACGGCCGTGACCAGGCAGTGGGCGGGGTTGGCGCCGCTGCCGAGCACGGCGAAGTTGAGGCGGTGCCAGCGCCAGGCGCCATCGCAACCTTGGAGGCGGGCCTCGCTGGCGCCGTCGCGGCGCGCCGCAAGTGCCGCATCGCGGGCCGCGACCGCGGTGGCGAGGTCATCGGCATGGACGAGGCCAGCACGCGGCCGCTCCCGAGCGTCCAGGGCGGCGCCGGTGAAGGCCTTGAACGCACCGCCATCGTAAACCACCCCGCCGTCGGGCCCCGATAGCCAGATCTTGCGCGGCAGCGCATCCAACAGCGCACTGAGCTCGGCCGCCGCCGGCGCAGCGGCTGCCATTGCTTTCCCGTGCGAGCCTTGAGCCATCGATGCCGTCCCCCACAGCACGTCCGGTAGCTTAAAGACATGGGGATTTGACGCAACACCTCTCACAACGCGCCACCGCCAGCCGGGTTCGAGCTTGGCGGCGCGGCCGACCTGCGCGACGATAGGCGGCAGCCTCAAATTTGCCGAAGCGGGCCACCATAGCGGGGCCCAACAAGTTTCTGCAGGAGCGCGTCATGCAGTTTGTGTGCGATGCCCCGCCGAAAACCTGGTTTCGGATCGAGACCGATGGCGAGGCCGCGCTCGAATCCCGCGCCATGGACCACGCCGTCGAAAAATACTTTCGCCAAGCCAAAGAACAGGCGGCGCGCAGCTACGTGCCGCCACGCTCGGCCCGCGTGTTCGAGCAAAACATCGGTCTCAAGGAGCACATCCAGCGCGTGATGCCGATGTTCGTGACCTTGCGTGATGCCGAGGGCCAGGCCCTCGTCACCGGCATGCTGCCGCCGGCGGGCCAGAATGAGCAGCAATTTCGGCCGATCATCGTCGGCCACGGCAACAGCGATCCCTACCCCGAGCATGGCCAGGCCATCCGCACGCTGGGCGAGCACTTTGGGCTGACGCTCGATGCGGGCTATTGCTTCCCCTACCGCCGCACGTAAAAACCAAGCGGGCTGCCGGGATTGGTGCCACTCGCGCGTGGCGGGACTTGGTCGCGCGGGGATGCTAGAAGCCTGGCGAAACTGTGGGTAAAGCGCCGGAAACGGCGGAGCGAGGTGGTGTGCGTCAGGCGTTTTTCGGCGTTTTTCTGCGGCGGCGGCTGGCCCTGGCGGCGCTGCTTTTGGCCGTGCCGACCGCGGTGGCGGCCGCGGAATGTGGCGAAAGCGGTGCTGGTTTTGAGGCCTGGCTGGCCCGCTTCAAGGCCAAAGCCGCGGCCCAGGGCATATCGCCAGCGGTGGTCTCTTCGGCGCTGGCCGGCGTCAGCTACGATCCAACCGTGGTCCGGCTCGACCGCTCGCAGCGGTCCTTCAAGCTGTCGTTTGAGGAGTTTTATGCGCGGCGTGTCGGCCCCGGGCTGATGCGGCGCGGGCAGAGCCTGATGCGCGCGCACCACGCCACCCTGGCGCGCATCGAGCAGCGCTTCGGCGTCCCGCCGCAGATTCTGATCGCGATCTGGGGACTGGAGACCAACTACGGTGCCGATTCGAGCGGCAAATACTCGATCCTGCGCTCGCTCGCGACCTTGGCCTACGACTGCCGGCGCTCGGAGTTCTTCACCGCGCATCTCTTCGACGCGCTACGCATCCTTGAGCGCGGCGACCTGACCTTAGCGCAAATGCGCGGCGGCTGGGCCGGCGAGATTGGCCACACGCAGTTTCTGCCCTCGGGCTACTACCGCTATGCCGTCGACTTCGACGGCGACGGGCGCCGTGACCTCGAACGCAGCGTGGCCGACATGCTGGCCTCGACCGCCAACTTCCTCAAGGGCAACGGCTGGCAGGCCGGACAAGGCTGGGAGCCGGGCTCGGCCAACTATGCCGTGCTCAGGGAGTGGAACCGGGCGGAGGTCTACCAGCGCACGATCGCAGTGATGGCCTCGAAGCTGCGCGAGGGCCCGTGAGCGCCGACCGCTGCGGCCGCCGCGGTCAACTCGCCCGGCCGATGCAGAAGGCGATGGTATCGGTCAGCGCCCGGGTGTGTCGGTCGGCGCGGAAAATCGCCAGCGCATCGCGGGCAATGGCGCCGTAGTGGCGGGCGCGCTCGAGCGTGTCCTCGATCGCGCCGTGGCGCTGCATCAGGCGGATGGCGTGCTCAAGGTCATGGTCCTCGATCGTGCCCTCGGTCAAGGTGCGCTTCCAGAAGGCGCGCTCCTCGTCGCTGCCGCGGCGGAAGCACAAGATGACCGGCAAGGTGATCTTGCCTTCCCTGAAGTCGTCGCCTACCGCCTTGCCGAGCCGCGCGCTGTCACCGGAGTAGTCGAGGGCATCGTCGACCAGCTGGAAGGCAACCCCGAGGTTGCGGCCATAGGACTTGAGCGCGGTGTGCTCTTCGTCCGGCCGGTTGGCAATGGCGGCCCCGACCTCGGCGGCGGCGGCGAACAGGGCGGCGGTCTTGGCATTGATGATGGTCAGGTATTCATCTTCCGTGGTCGCGGTTTTCTTGGCCGCGGCCAGTTGCATCACCTCGCCCTCGGCGATCACCGCGGCGGCATTGGAGAGGATGCGCAAGGCGCCGAGCGAGCCAACGTCCACCATCATGCGGAAGGCCTGGCCGAGCAGGAAGTCGCCGACCAGCACGCTCGCCTGATTACCCCAGAGCAGGCGCGCGGAGGCCTTGCCGCGGCGATAGTCGCTCTGATCGACGACGTCGTCGTGGAGAAGCGTGGCCGTGTGCATGAACTCCACGGCCGCCGCCAGGCGCACCTGGCCATCGCCGCGATAGCCGCAGAGTTTGGCGGCGGCAATGGTCAGCATGGGGCGCAAGCGCTTACCGCCGGAATCGATCAGATGGTGTGCCAGCTGCGGGATCAACTCGACCTCGGACACGGCCTTGTCGAGGATGATGCGGTTAACCTCCTCCATGTCCGCGCCGGCAATCTCGACGAGCCCCCTGATGCCCTCAGCAGGCTCCCGCGACTCTTCGAATGGGACGACAACACCCAAGGTGTGCTATTCCTCGCTCGGCCAATGCCGTTTCCGTATAACGGGCAGCGACAAAGAACAGTCAAGCCGGTTTTTCCGCGACAGAGCGACCATCCGGCGGCCGGCGACGGCGCGGTGCGCCGCCTGGAGCCCCCCCAATGCGTGAAGTGCTGCGCAGCAACGATGCCGTGCTTTTGAGCTACGCCGTGTCCGTGTTGCAGGCACAGGGCATTGGCAGCCTGGTCGCCGATCAACACATCAGCGTGATCGAAGGCTCGATTGGGGCGTTCCCGCGCCGCCTGATGGTCACGGCGCAGGATTGGCCGGCCGCCCGGCAGGCCTTGGACGAGGCCGGTCTCAAGCCCTGGCTGATCGGCGACGGGGACGTGCACGCGTGACCGCGGCCGGCGACAGCGCGACGACGACGCTCGATGCCTTCTTGGGTGGCGCGCTCAGCATGCGCCAGCCGGTGGCGGGCTACCGCGCCGGCCTCGACGCGGTGCTGTTGGCCGCGGCCGCGCCGCTGCAGCCGGGAGCCGTGCGCGTGCTCGACGTTGGCGCCGGCGTTGGCGTGGTCGGGTTGGCGGTGGCGCGGCGGCACCCCGAGGCCGTGGTCACCATGCTCGAGCGCGACGCAACCTTGGCCGAGCTCGCTTCAGCCAACGCCTGCCACAACGGCCTCGCCCAACGCGCAGCGGTGATGGCGGGCGACGTCACCCGCCCGCTCGGCGAGCAGCCCGACCTGCTGGCGCTCAAAGACAGTTTCGCGCACGTGCTCGCCAATCCCCCCTACCAGATCGAGGGTGCCGCCACCGCCGCGCGCGTGCCCGCGAAGGCCGCCGCCCATGCCATGCCGCGCGATGGCTTGGACGCCTGGCTAAGGTTCATGGCGGCGATGACCGTGCCCGGCGGCAGCGCCACCATGATCCATCGCGCCGACTGTCTGGACCAGGTGCTGGCCGCCTTCGCCGGACGCTTCGGGCGGCTCTGGGTGTTTCCCCTGTTCCCCCGCCCGGGGGCCGCGGCACATCGGGTGATCGTGCAGGGCATCAAGGGCAGCCGTGCGCCGCTCGAGCTTCGGCCCGGTCTGGTGCTGCACCGGACGGGGGATGGCTTCCGTCCCGAGGTTGAAGCCATCCTGCGCGACGGCGCTGCCTTGGATCTGTGCGCTGGACACGGGAGTTGACTCCCGCCTGCCGCAGCGGCGACAAAGTTGCCATCTAGCCGTTGCGGTCAGATTCGGTCGTTGGCAAGCCGGCGCCCGAATTTTGCATTTCTGCGCCGCCCGGACGCTCGATCCCGCGAGGCCTCGATGCTGTTCTTCAACCGTGGTCCGATTGTTCCCGTTCTGCGCTTTACCGGCGCGATCGGCATGGTGACGCCGCTGCGACCGGGCCTTGCCCTCGCTTCGGTGGCCGGGGCCATCGAAAAGGCGTTCAACGCCTCGAAGCTGCCGACGGTGGCAATCACCGTCAATTCCCCGGGCGGTTCGCCGGTGCAGTCGCACCTGATCTTCAACCGCATTCGCCAACTTGCCAGCGAGAAGGACAAGCGCGTTTACGTGTTTTGCGAGGACATCGCCGCTTCCGGCGGCTACTTCCTGGCGCTGGCAGGCGACGAAATCTATGCCGATCCCTCCTCGATCGTGGGATCGATCGGGGTGATTTCGGCCGGCTTCGGGCTCGACAAGTTCATCGAACGCTTCGGCATCCAACGGCGCGTCCACGCCGCCGGCCGGGACAAGGGGGCGCTCGACCCGTTCCAGCCCGAGCGGCCGCAGGACGTCGAGCGGCTGGAGGAGCTGCAGCGCGACGTGCACGACACCTTTATCGGCATCGTCAAGGCCCGGCGCGCCGGGCGGCTCAGGGGACCGGAGGAGGAAATGTTCTCCGGCACCTTCTGGTCGGCGCGCAAGGCCATGGACTATGGCCTCATCGACGGCATCACCGATCTGCGCAGCAAGATGCGCGCCCTGCATGGCGACAAGGTGCGGTTGAAGGCGGTGCCGATGGCGCCCAGCGGGCTCATCACCCGCTTGCGGCGGCTGCCGGGCCTTGCCGAGTACGGCGACAGATTTGCGTTCCCGGCGTCGTTGGCCGATGATGTGATCTCAGCCGTCGAGGCGCGGGCCCTGTGGTCGCGCTTCGGCCTTTAACAATCAGCGAAAGAGGGCGTGCCATGCCCCAGCTCATCATCGTTGCGCTCGTGGGCGCTGGCTTTTATGCGGCCTATCGCTGGATGAAGCAGGCCTCGGAGACGATCGCCGCCGAATTGCGCCGGGCCGAGGCCGAGCTGCGCCGGGGCGGCCGTATCGAGAAGGACCTCGGTCGCCTCGAATACGATCCGGCCACCGGCGTCTATCGGCCGCAAAATAAGGGCTGAGCTGGCGCCGAGCTCGGTTCGGCGCCGAACGTCGGCCAGGCGCATTCAGACCGGCCCGTTCAGAATCGAGATGACCGCTGCCGGCATTTGCGTATAGTGCGCGCGCTCAAGCTCACTGACACGCCCCGCTATGCAGAAAAAAGCCGCCAAACCGGCCGCCGATACCATGCCCCAGGCCGCCTCCGGCCTCAGGCCGACGGCCTCGTTCCAGGACCTGATCCTGACACTCGCCGAGTTTTGGGGCGAACAGGGCTGCGCCATCCTGCAGCCCTACGACATGGAGGTTGGCGCCGGCACCTTCCATCCGGCGACGACCTTGCGCGCGCTTGGACCCAAAGCCTGGAATGCGGCCTACGTGCAGCCCTCCCGCCGGCCCAAGGATGGGCGCTATGGCGAGAACCCCAACCGGCTGCAGCACTACTACCAATTCCAAGTCATCATGAAGCCGTCGCCGGCCGACATTCTCGATCTCTACCTGGCGAGCCTGACACGGATCGGCATCGATCCCACCGTGCACGACATCCGCTTCGTCGAGGACGACTGGGAGAGCCCGACGCTCGGTGCCTGGGGGCTCGGCTGGGAGGTGTGGTGCGACGGCATGGAAGTGACGCAGTTTACCTATTTCCAGCAGGTCGGGGGCTTCGATTGCCAGCCGGTGTCGGCCGAGATCACCTACGGGCTTGAACGCTTGGCCATGTACGTGCAGGGCGTCGACCGGGTGTACGATCTCAACTTCAATGGTCGCGCCGACCAACGCAAGCTGACCTACGGCGATATCTTCTTGCAGGCCGAGCAAGAGTATTCCCGGTTCAATTTCGAGCACGCCGACACCGACATTCTGTTCGGCCACTTCCGCGACGCCGAACAGGAGTGCAAGGCGCTGTTGAGCGCCGGCGCCCCGCCGCCCGGCAGCAACGATCACCGGCACCGGTTGGCGCTGCCGGCCTACGACCAATGCATTAAGGCCAGTCACATCTTCAATTTGTTGGATGCGCGCGGCGTGATCTCGGTGACCGAGCGGCAAAGCTACATTCTGCGCGTGCGCGAATTGGCGAAGGCGTGCTGCGCCGCCTGGCTGATGACGGCAGGAGGCGGCGCGTGAGGCCCGCGACTGCCCGCAGCCGGGCACCCGCCGGCGCCGACACCACCACACCGGGGGGAGGGGGACCATGCTGCCGGCCAAGCTCGCCGGGGCGCTGATCCTGGGGGTGCCGGCGATGGCGCTGGCGTGGCTGGCGCTGCGCCGCCAGCCGCGCGCGGTCTTGCTGTTTGCGCTGGCCTTGATCCTGGTTGGCCTCGGCTATCTGGCGGCGACCGGCGCCAGCGACGAGATTGCGGTCAAACTCTTGCCGGGCCGCGTTCTGAGACCAGCAAGCTAAACGGCGAGACACCGCCCAGGAGTAGCCTTGCGATGACCCCAGCCAAGACCTTGTTGGAACTATCGGGTGCCAACCTCCAGCCACCGCCGCTAACCGCGGCGACGCTGATCATCATCGACGCGCAAAACGAATACCTCGACGGCAAGCTGGCGCTGCCGGGCGTGACGCCGGCCTTGACCGCCCTGGCGCGACTGCTCGCCAAGGCACGCGCCGCCGGCGCACCGGTGGTGCACGTTAAGCACAAGGGACGCGCCGGTGGCCTGTTCGACCTCGAAGCGCGGGGCGGTGCCATCATCGCGGCGGTCGAGCCGGCCGCCGGCGAGGAGGTGGTGCACAAGCCGCTGCCCAACGCCTTCGCCCAGACCGACCTTGACGCGCGCCTGCAGCGCCTCGGGCGGCGGGAGATTGTCATCGCCGGCTTCATGACGCACATGTGCGTGAGTTCGACGGCGCGCGCTGCCCTCGACCTCGGCTATCGGGCCACGGTGGCGGCAGATGCCGCGGCCACACGCGACCTGCCCGATCCGATGGGTGGCACGATTGCGGCCGAGGCGCTGCACCGCGCGGCGCTGGCCGAACTGGCGGACCGTTTCGCGATCGTGGCCAAGGTCGATCAGATCGCGCAGGACTGATGGTGGCGACCCGCGGCGCGCCATTGGCGCCGGCGCCGCCGTTGCAAACCCGTGCGCTTGACGGCCAGGGGAGAGGTGCATGGCGGACCTGCTGCTCGAACTGATGTCCGAGGAAATCCCGGCGCGGATGCAGACGCGCGCCGCGCAGGATTTGCGGCGGCTGGTGGTCGACGGCCTGAAGCAGCATGGGCTCGAGGCCGGACGCGCCCGCGCCTTTGCCACGCCGCGACGGCTCGCGCTGATGGTCGAGGACATACCCGAGCGCTCGCCGGAGATCGCCGAGGAGCGCAAAGGCCCACGGGTCAATGCGCCGGAGGCGGCGATCCAGGGCTTTCTCAAGTCGGCCGGCCTCGCCTCGATCAAGCACGCCCAAATCGTCAAGGACCCCAAGAAGGGCGATTTCTACCTCGCCAGGAGCACGACGCCGGGACGCGCCAGCGCCGAGATCGTGGCCAGCCTGGTGCCGGCGGTGGCGGCCAAGTTTCCGTGGCCGAAATCGATGCGCTGGGGGTCGGGCAAAACCACTTGGGTGCGGCCGCTCGTGTCCATCGTCTGCCTGCTCGACGGCCAGGTGGTGCCGTTCGAGATCGCCGATATCGAAAGCGGCCGGCAGACGCGGGGGCATCGCTTCCTCGGCAACACCCCCTTCACCGTCTCCGATGCGACCGACTACGTGAGCGCGTTGCGCGCCCACAAGGTGATCCTGGATACCGCCGAGCGCGCGGCGTTGATCGGCGAAGCGGCGCGCGCGCTGGCAAAGGAGCACAAGCTGGCCCTGGTCGAGGACGAGGCGCTGCTGGCGGAGAATGCCGGGCTCACCGAATGGCCGACGGTATTGCTGGGCACGTTCGATGAGAGCTTTCTCGGCGTGCCGGCCGAATGCCTGATGCTGTCGATGAAGCAACAGCAAAAATGCTTCGCCCTCAAGCACCCGCGCTCCGGCAAGCTCGCCAACCGCTTTTTGCTGGTGTCGAACCTTGCGGCCAAGGACGGCGGTAAGGAGATCATTGCCGGCAACGAGAAGGTGATCCGGGCGCGGTTGTCCGACGCCAAGTTCTTTTGGGAGCAGGATCAGAGAAAGCCGCTCGACGAGATGGCGTTGGCGCTCGGCGGCGTAACCTTCCACGAGCGGCTGGGCTCGCAGCAGGAACGGGTGGAACGGATCGCCGATCTGGCGTTTCAAATCGCCGGCTCGGTCGATGCGGTGCCGGAAGATGCGCGCCGAGCCGCGCAGCTGGCCAAGGCCGATCTGGTGTCGGGCATGGTGGGCGAGTTTCCGGAGCTGCAGGGGCTGATGGGCCGCTACTATGCCGAGGCCGCCGGCACCAAGCCCGAGATCGCCCGCGCCGCGGAATTGCACTATAAGCCGCGCGGGCCGTCCGACCGCGTGCCCAAGCTGGAAGAGGGTGACGCGGTGTCGGTCGCGGTCGGCCTCGCCGACAAGCTCGATACCTTGGTCGGGTTCTGGGCCATTGGCGAAAAGCCGACCGGTTCGGGCGATCCCTTCCAATTGCGGCGGGCGGCCTTGGGCGTGATCCGGCTGGTGCTGGAGAACGACCTGCGCCTCGGCATGCGGGCGATTATCGCCCGCCACCGGCTAAGGATCCTGCGCACCTTCGCCAGCCTCAAGCCGCAGCCCGGGCTGATCCCCGAATTGGAGGCGTTGGCCGGCGAGCCATCCGCCGACGCGCTGCAGCGGCTGGCGCAACTGGCGGACAAGGAGGAGTTCGCGACGACATTACCGGCCAGCGTCGCCGACCGGCTGTTTGCTGCCGCCGACGACCTGTTCTCGTTCTTCGCCGACCGTCTCAAGGTGCATCTGCGCGAACAGAACGCGCGCCACGATTTGATCGATGCGGTGCTGCTCGGCGGTCAGGACGACCTGGCGCTGATCGTCAAGCGGGTGGAGGCGCTGGCCGAGTTCCTCAACAGCGACGATGGCGCCAACCTGCTGATCGGGGTGCGGCGCGCCGTCAATATCCTGCGCGATGAGGAAAAGAAGGACAAGCGCAGCTACGCCGGTGCCTACGACCTCGACCGGTTGAGCGCCAAGGAGGAGTTGGCGCTCGCCGCCGCCATCGAAAGCGTCAAGCAGGATACGCGCGCGGCCATCAACGTGGAGAACTTCGCCGGCGCCATGCGGGCGCTGGCCGAGCTGCGCGCACCGGTCGATGCCTTCTTCGACCGGGTGACGGTGAACGCACCCGACCCGGTCCTGCGCCGCAATCGGCTGGCCTTGCTCTCGGAAATCCGCGCCGCCACCCTGACCGTCGCCGACTTCTCCAAGATCGCGGGCTAGCCGCGCCCGCGGCTTGGCCCCGGAACGCCCGCGCGGCGGCGACGCCGGGACAAGCCTTGCGTCCTTAGGTTAGGCTGGCGGCCGGCACTCGAGCCTCCCAACCCAGGAGCATTCGCCATGGCGGTCGCACTCTTCATGGTCCGGGCCAGCATCAGCAAGGACAAGGAGGCGGCGTTTAACCGCTGGTACAACGAGGAGCACGTGCCCGACGTGCTCAAATTCAACGGTGCCGTCAGCGGCCGCCGCTACAAGAAGATCCTGGGCGAGGACAAGTTCGAATACCTGGCGCTCTATGAGTTTGCGAGCGAAGCGGTGTTTCGACACTTCCTCGAGTCCGACCACCTGAAGACGCTGGTCAAGGAATACGACGCCCACTTCGCCGGCGACTCAGAGCGGGAGCGCGCCGGCTACGTGCAGGTGTTCCCCTAGCGCTTAGCGCGCGCCGCCAAAGGCGGCGCCCCCGCACCAAGGCCAGCGGCGCGCGACCGGCACGCCAGCGCGAGCCTGGCGGCGACGCCGACACCTAAGCCGGAGCTGACGCGCCCGGCTTCAGTCCCCATATCGAAGGCCATGGCCCACGCCTTCCGCAGCTGGATCACCGCCGACGCCGCCGGCCTTTATTGTCCCGCCGGCGGCTTTCACATCGACCCGGTGCGGCCGGTCGCCCGCGCCATCATTACGCACGGTCATGCGGACCACGCCCGCGCCGGCCACGGCGCCGTGCTGGCGACGCCGGCGACCATCGCCATCATCGCCGCCCGGCTCGGGCAAAGCGCCGCCGGCAGCTTGCAGGCACTCGCCTATGGCGAGCCGTTGGGCATCGGCGCCACCACCGTGCGGCTGGTGCCGGCGGGGCACATCCTGGGCAGCGCCCAGGTGGTGATCGAACACAACGGCGCCCGCGCCGTCGTCTCGGGCGACTACAAGCTCGCCCCCGATCCCACCGCCACCGCCTTCGAACTGGTGCGCTGCGATCTCTTCATCACCGAAGCCACCTTCGGCCTGCCGGTGTTTCGCCACGAGCCCGACACGGCCGAGATCGGCAAATTGTTGGCCTCGGTCGCAACCTTTGCCGATCGCACGCACCTGGTCGGCGCTTATGGCCTCGGCAAGACGCAGCGGCTGATCGCGCTGCTGCGGGCGGCCGGCTACCAGCGGCCGATCTGGCTGCACGGCGCCAACCGCGCGCTCAGCGAGCTCTACGTCGCCCTCGGCATCGAGCTTGGCACGCTGGCGCCGGTGAGCGAGGCGCCCAACCGGCTGCCCGGCGAAATCGTGATTTGCCCGCCGTCGGCCCTCAGCGATCGCTGGTCGCGGCGGCTGATGGATCCGGTCACCGCCCTGGCCTCGGGCTTCATGCGTGTGCGGGCGCGGGCCCGGCAGAAGGGCGTCGAGCTGCCGCTGGTGATCTCCGATCACTGCGACTGGCCGGGGCTGATCGCCACCATCGCCGCGAGCGAGGCGGAAGAGATCTGGGTGACGCACGGCCGCGAGGACGCGCTGGTGCATCAGATCGGCCTCATGGGCAAGCGCGGGCGGGCGCTGGCGCTCCTTGGCTACGAGGAAGACGGGGGCGCATGAGCGGCGCGGCAGGTCAACGGGCCGAGCGGCGGCCAGCACGGCGGCAAGCGGACGCGAGGCGGCGGCGGTGAAAGCCTTTGCGGCACTGCTCGACCGCCTGTCGTTTAGCCCGAGCCGCAATGCCAAGCTGCGGCTGCTGGTTGAGTATTTCCGCAGCACACCCGATCCCGATCGCGGTTGGGCGCTGGCCGCGCTCAGCGACGGACTGCCATTTTCGTTCCCGCTGCGGCGCACATTGACGGAGATGATGGGACGGCGCATGGACCCGGAGCTGTTCCGCCTGTCGCGCGACTACGTCGGCGATACCGCCGAGACCATCGCGCTGGTGTGGGACGGGGATGCGGCATCGCGCAGCGCCTTGGCCGCGCCGGGTCGCCTGCCGGCCGCGCCGGCGGCGCCCGCCGCACCCGGCCCACGGCTGGGCGAGATCGTGGCCGAGCTGGCGTTGATCGGCCGCAACGACCTTGCGCCGCGCCTCGAAACCTGGCTCGACAGCCTCGATAGCACCGGACGCTGGGCGCTGCTCAAACTCCTGACCGGCGCGCTGCGCGTCGGCGTTTCCGCGCGCCTGGCCAAGTCGGCGGTCGCCGAGCTGGGAAAGGTCGGCATCGACGACATCGATGAGATCTGGCATGGACTGGCGCCACCCTACCTGCCGCTGTTCGCCTGGCTCGAGGGCCGCGCGCAAAAGCCCGACCTCGGTGGGGCGCTGCAGTTCCGGCCGCTGATGCTGTCGCACCCGCTCGAGGCGGCGGACTGGGCAGCGCTCGATCTCGACCAATTCAGCGCCGAGTGGAAATGGGACGGCATCCGGGTCGAGGTGGCGGCCAATGCCGAGGCGGTGCGCCTCTACTCGCGCACCGGCGAGGACATCTCCTCGAGCTTTCCCGACGTCATCGGTGGCTGGCGCTTCCAGGCGGTGCTCGACGGCGAGCTGTTGGTGGTGCGCGGCGGCGAGGTGGCCGCTTTCAACGATCTGCAGCAGCGGCTCAACCGCAAGCGGGTCGACAAGCGGCAAATCGAGGCGTTTCCCGCGCACGTGCGCTTTTACGACGCCCTCAACATCGAGGGCGAGGATTTGCGCCAGCTGCCGCTCAGCGAACGGCGCGCCCGGCTCGAGGCCTGGCACTCCCGGCTGGCCCCGGCGCGCAGCGATCTCTCCGAGCTGATCGCCGTCGCCGGCAAGGCCGAGCTCGAGCGCCTGTGGACGGCGACCCGCGCCACCGGCATCGAGGGCATTATGCTGAAGCGCCGCGACAGTCGCTACATCGCCGGGCGGCCAAAGGGACTGTGGTGGAAGTGGAAACGCGCTCCGCTGACGCTCGATTGCGTGCTGATGTATGCGCAGCGCGGTTCCGGCAAGCGTTCCTCCTACTATTCGGACTATACCTTCGGCGCCTGGCGGACCGCGGCCGACGGCACGGCGGAGCTGGTGCCAGTGGGCAAGGCCTACTTCGGCTTCACCGATGCGGAACTCGTCACCATCGACCGGTGGGTGCGCAGCCACACCATCGAGAGCTACGGACCGGTCCGCGCGGTCGCACCCGAACTGGTATTCGAGGTGGCGTTCGATGCGGTGCAGCGCTCAACACGGCACAAGTCGGGCTTGGCCATGCGCTTCCCACGCATCCGGCGCATCCGCTGGGACAAGCCGGCGCGTGAAGCCGATCGCCTCGAGACGCTGATGGCGATGCTGGCGGCCGATCAGGGTGCGGGCGCGGCGCCGCCGCTCACAACGGCTCCCAGTTGAACACGTCCTGCGAGCGATCGAGCGGGTAGAGCGCGCTCTTGAAGGCGGGCAGCATGGTGTCGGCAATCGCCTGCGGCGTCCAGCCGCCGTCCTTGTGCGCCACCCGCAGCGGCCGCGACTGGCTCATCAGCAGGATTTCGTCCTTGCGCACGGCGAAGATCTGCCCCGACACCTCCGCCGCCAGATCGCTGGCGAGGAACACGCACAGGGGCGCGATCTTGGAGGCCGTCATGGTGGCCTGGATCCGCTCCACGCGCGCCTTCTGCTCGGGCGTCTCGACCGGGATGGTGCCGATCAGCCGCGACCAGGCGAACGGCGACACGCAGTTGGAGCGCACCTTGTAGCGCGCCATGTCGAGCGCGATCGACTTGGACAGTCCGACGATGCCCAGTTTGGCGGCCGCGTAGTTGGCCTGGCCGAAGTTGCCGACCAGCCCCGAGGTCGAGGTGAAGTGGACGAAGGAGCCCGATTCCTGCTCCTTGAAGTAGGGCGCCGCCGCTTTCGACATGTAAAAGGCGCCGTAAAGATGCACCTTGATCACCGCATCCCAGTCGACGGCGCTCATGCGGTGGAAGATGCGGTCACGCAGAATACCGGCGTTGTTGACCACGCAGTCGACACGGCCGAAGTTGTCGATTGCCGTTTTGATGATGCGCTCGGCGCCCTGCGGATCGGCAACGCTATCGCCATTGGCGACCGCCACCCCGCCGCGGCGGGTGATGTCGTCGGCGACCTGGCGCGCGACATTGACATCGCTGCCGTCGCCATCGGCCGCCCCGCCGAGGTCGTTGACCACGACCTTGCCTCCCTCCGACGCCGCCAGCATGGCAATCTCGCGGCCGATGCCGCGCCCGGCGCCGGTGACGACGATGACTTTGTCCTGAACGCACCTCGTGGCCACCTGGCTCGCCTCCTCCGTTCTCGTCACCCTTGGCCCGCCGCTAGCCGCGCCCGCTCTAGGGCGTTGGGCGCAGCTGTCGCCGCCGCCCATTGTGCGGTCGGGCCGGCCGCGCGGCTAGGCGCCATACTTGCCGATGATGGAGATGGCGGCGACGTTGCGCTGCGGGAAGCCTCCAAGATTGTGGGTCAACCCGAACACCGGCTCCTGCTGGCGCTGGCGCTCACCGGCGCGGCCTAACATCTGCAGATACATTTCGTAGATCATGCGCAGACCCGAGGCACCGATTGGGTGACCAAAGCACTTGAGACCGCCATCGATCTGGCAGGGAAGCTTGCCATCGGCGTCATAAAAGCCGTCGAGCACGTCCTTGATGGCGCCGCCTTCGGGCGAGATGTGCAAGTCCTCCATGGTGACGAGCTCGGTGACCGAGAAACAGTCGTGCACCTCGATCAGGCTCAGCGCGTCACGCGGCTTGTCGATGCCGGCCTCCTGATAGGCGCGCTTGGAGGCCACCCGCGTGGTGGCGAAATAGCTGCCATCCCAGGAGTTGTGTTGCGCCTCCAAGCCATTGGAGACGGCCACCTGCAGCGCCTTGATCGAGATCATGTCGGTCTTGCCGAGGCCTCTTGCCACCTCGGGGGTGGCCACGATGGCGCAGGCGGCGCCATCGCTCACCCCGCAGCAGTCGTAAAGGCCGAGCGGTTCGGCCACGGTCGGCGCGTTGAGCACGGTTTCGATGGTGATCTTGTTGCGCAGATGCGCCTTGGGGTTCCTGGCGCCGTTGTCGTGGCTCTTGACCGAGATATGCGCCATCGCCCGCTTCAGGTCCTTGGGCTCAACCTTGTGTTTGGCGCGATAGGCGGCGGCGAGCTGGGCAAAGCTGCCCGGCGCCGAAGCATTGGGATTGACCATGTCGTTGAGCGGCCCGCGGCCGCGCTGGGGCAGGCCGCCGTAGCCCGTATCTTTCAGCTTCTCGACGCCGAGGGCCAGCGCCACGTCGGCGGCACCGGACGCCACGGCATAAACCGCGCCACGGAAGGCCTCGGTGCCGCTGGCGCAATAGTTCTCCACGCGCGTCACCGGGATGAACGGCAGCCGCAGCGCGACCGCCAGCGGCGTCGCCGACTTGCCGACATGCTGCTCCTCGATAGCGGTGGAGAGCCAGGCTGCATCGATCGCCTTGGTATCGACGCCGGCATCGGCGATCGCCTCGGTGTAGGCCTCCACCATCAAATTGTCGGCTTCCTTATCCCAGCGCTCGCCGAATTTCGAGCAGCCCATGCCCAGGATCACCACCTTGTCCTTGATGCCCTTTGCCATCTCAAGCCTCCTTGGGGCTGGCCGCCACCGGCGCGGCCTTCCAATAGTAGCGTCTGAAGCCGCGCGAGGGATCGATGTCCTTGATGCGGAACATCATCTGCATCGGCTGGCCCACGCTCAGCGCGTCGGCATCGATGTCGGTGAAGTCGATCATCACCCGGCCGCCCTCCTCGAACTCGACCATGCCGTAGCAGGCCGGCGGATCCGGCGAATAGGTGAGCCGGTCGGCGGTGTAGGACTTGATGCGCGCGCGCTGGTCGGCGAAGGCGTGCGCTACCTGCGTGCCGATGGCGTTGCAATTGGGATTGACGCAGACGTCGGTCCTCGGAAATTGCACGGTGCCGCATTTGCCGCATTTGCCGCCGGTGAAGCTGGTGACGGTCTCGCGGTTGCGCCACAGCGAGGACAGCGGCGTGCCCTTATCGGTCTCGGCGCGCATGCCGCGCTCGAGCTCGATCAGGTCGTTGAACGCCAAATAGCGGCCATAGCTCGCCTCCTCCTTGCGCCGGGCGAGATGGCCGGCCACCCCCAGCCGCCGCGGCAGCCGGCCGATACCGGGCATCACCTCGAGCAACAGCGCGTCGGCGCCCTGCCCGAAGCCAACCAGGAGGATCTTCTCGCCCGGCTTGGCCTTCTCCAGCACCGAGACCAGCAGCATCAGCGGGTGCGCCGCGCCGGTGTCGCCCAGATTGGCATGCAGCGGATCGCAGATCGCCCGCTCGTCGATGCCGGCCGCCTTGGCGATGGTGCCGGTGACGCGTGGCAGGGTTGCCGGCATGCAGAAATGCGTCACATCCGCGGCGCTGACTTGGCCGGCGGCGAGACAGCGTTTGATCACCGGCGGCACGATCGGCATATAGCCCGCATCGCGAATCCAACGCTCCTCCCACTGGTAGTCGAACTGATTGTCGAGCGAGCGGAAGTGATCGACGAAATCGGCGGTGCGCGAGGCCTTGCCGAGCAGCCTGGCGATCGGCTCGCCGTCGCCCACCAACACCGCTGCGGCGCCGTCACCGCTCGACATCTCGAACGGACTGGCGGCCTTGGCATCGCGCTTCTCGGCGCTGACGACCAGGGTCTCGGTGTTCATCGCCAGCGCCTCGATCAGCGCCGACGTCGCCGCCCGCTGCGTCGCCGCCACGTCGATGGCCGAAATACCCGGATCGAGGCCCAGCGCTTCGGCAACGATGCCGCAGTGCAGTCGATCGAGAAACGGGAAGGTGGTGGAGGCAAAGCGCAGCGCGCCGATCGCCGCGCGGTCGCGGCCAGCCAACGCATCGCGCGCGGCCTCCACGGCCATCGTCACGGTGTCTTCGTCCCAATTGCAGAAGGCGCGCTCGCCCTTGGCCTGGGCTTTGAGTGCGGGATTGAACCAGGCGTGCGTATCGGCGATCGCCTTGCGCTGCAAACGGCGCCAGGGGATGTAGGCGCCGAACGCGAGAATTCCGTGGGTCATCAACCGTCCCTGGTGTTGTCTTGGTGGAGAGGGCGGACTTGGACACCATTGAACACGATCGAGCGCGACTGCGCCATCCCTGTTTCAAGGCACCGACCCGCTTGCTCGCTCAGCCCGGCGACGCCGGTGCTATCGCGATGCCGCTCTCGACGCGCCAGGGGTCGCGTGCCAACATGGCGGCCGCAGTGGACGGGCCCACGGGCTCGGATTGAGACCGCAAAAAACGTTGCCAGCGAGATGCCACGATGACGACCTTCACCTTTGACCACATCCATCTCTTCACCCGCGATCCGGAAGCGACCGCCGCCTTCTATCAGCGCATGTTCGGGGCGGAGGTGATCCGCAGCATGCCGCAAGGCAAGCCGCGCATTGACCTCAAGCTCGGTGGCGCCAACATCTTCATCCTCGACGTCAGCCAAGATCCCAGGGCCGGGGCCGGTCCGACCCATCCCCACCAGGGTCTCGATCACTTCGGGCTCGAGGTCAAAAACATCGACGATGTCTGCCGTGAGCTCAAGGCCAAGGGCGCGAGCTTCAGCCGCGAGCCCGAGACCATCCGGCCCGGCACGCGCATCGCCTTCCTGACCGGGCCGGAAGGCGTCTCGATCGAGCTGTTGGAGCGCAGCCCCGTCAGCTAGGACGGGGGGCCCGCGCGCGGGCGCTGAACGGTTGCTACATCGCCCGCCGCGCCACCGAGCCCAGCAACGCCTCGAGCTCGCTTTTCCAGAATTTGGCCATGCCGGTGGTCCCGTGCCCGAGCGTCTCCTCGCTGGCCGGGATCAGATAGAGCCGGCCGTTGGCCACCCGCTTCAGCGCCCGCTCCATGAGGCCGGTTTCGGGCGGATTGCGCTCGTCGTCGGCCGAATTGATGGCCAGCACCGCCGCGCTAATGCGCTCCAGGCCAGGCGAGGCGTCGTAATCGCGCGAGGCGTCCCACTGATAGAGATAGTCGTTGGCATCGGCCTTGAATGGCGCCGCCAGCCGCTGGGCGAGCAGCTCATCGGCGCGTTCCCGGGTCGGCGCACGCTTCTGCCAGCCGAGCGTACCGCCGCTGGTGGCGATGCCGTAGAACACCGCGGCGGCGGCGAACGCGCGCGGCTGGCTCGTGTAGTTGCCCTGCTGCCAATCGGGATCGTTGCGGATGCTGTCGATGATCAGGCGCCGCAGCATCCAGTTGCGGCTCGACATGGCCGTCGGCTGCGCCGCCATCGGCACCAGCGCATCCATGAACTCGGGGTGCTGGCTCCCCCACAGCCAGGTCTGCATGCCGCCCATGGAGTTGCCGAGCACCAGGCGCAGGTGTTTCACGCCGAGCCCCTCGCTGACCAACCGGTATTGCGCCGCGACCATGTCGTCATAGTTGTAGCGCGGGAACTTGGCCCGCAGGCCGTCGGAGGGCTTGGACGACCGGCCATGGCCGATGGCGTCGGGGAGGATGATGAAATACTTGGCGCTATCCAGCGGCTGGCCGGGTCCGAACAATTCACCGCCGAAGCCGGCCGACAGCAACCCGGCCCCCGAACCGGTGGTGCCGTGCAGGATCAGGACCGGTTCACCGCTGGCATCGCCCAAGGTCGTGTAGCCGAGGCGCAGTTCGGGCATCACCTCGCCGGTATGGAACGTGAAGTCACGGGCGATCCAGCTGCCCTCCTTGGCGGCCAATTGCTGGGCCCTGGCGCCCGACAGCGCCAACAACAAAAGGCCGAGGCACAACCCGGCCCGCAGCAGCAGACGATAATAGCGCATGCTGATCCTCACCCATTCAAGGCCGCCAGCTCCCAGAGGCGGTGGCTGCCCACCGCGCCGGCCCCGGCACCCTAATCGAGGGTGACGTTGCCGGCTATGGCAAAACGGGCGCCCGACGCATAGCCTGGTGCCGCCGCGCGCTCTTCATGTTTGGCGGTCGGCGCGACGCGACGGGGCGAACAATGGCTGAGGGCTCGAACGGACTGGTCAGCGGCACACGCACCATCGGGCGCGCCGACTTGGATCGACGCGTCCGGCAGCTGGCGTCGGGCCTGTGCGCGCTCGGCGTGAGCGCAGGCGACTGCGTGGCGCTGTTGCTGCGCAACGACATTGCCTTCATCGAGGTTTCGTTCGCCGCGCAGACGATTGGCGCCTACGCGGTGCCGATCAACTGGCATTTCCGCACCGAGGAGATCGGCTACATTCTGGCCGACAGCGGCGCCAAGGTTCTGTTCGCCCACGCCGACCTGTTGGCGCCGGTGGCGGCGAGCCTACCGGCGAGGGTGGTGACGATCGCCGTCGATACGCCGTTGGAGGTCGCCACTGCCTACGGTGTTGCGCCGCTGACCGGCGCGGCACTGAGGACGGCGCTTGCCTATGACAGCTGGCTCGAGGCGCAGCCCGACACCGCCGGCGACATCGTGACGGCACCGCTGACGATGTTTTACACGTCCGGTACCACGGGCGCGCCGAAGGGCGTCAGGCGGCCGGCCCCGACCCCGGCCCAGGCCGCTGCCAGCGAGCGCCTGCGGCGCGACATCCTCGGCATTGTGCCGGGAATTCGCTCGGCGATTCCGGGTCCGCTCTATCATTCCGCACCCAACGCCTTCGCCATGCGCGCCGCGCGCGTCGGCGAGGTCATGGTGTTGATGCCGCGCTTCGATCCCGTCGCCATGCTGGCGCTGATCGAGCGCGAGCGGATCGACACCATGTTCATGGTTCCGACCATGTTCATTCGTCTGCTCAAGCTGCCGGCCGAACTTCGCTGCCGCTACGACCTGTCCTCGCTCAAGTTCGTCATTCATGCGGCCGCACCCTGCCCACCGGAGGTGAAACGGGCGATGATCGACTGGTGGGGTCCGGTCATCAACGAGTTCTATGGCTCAACCGAGTCGGGTGCGGTGACGCTCGCCACCAGCGCCGACGCGCTGGCCAAACCGGGCAGCGTCGGGCGGCCGATCGCCGGCGCCGAGGTGCGCATCCTCGATGACGCCGGCAACCGCCTGCCACCGGGGCAGGTTGGCGAGATCTTCACGCGCCTGGCCGAGACGCCCGACTTCACCTACCACAATCTGCCGGCCGCCCGCGCCGCCATCGAACGCGACGGTTTCATCACCTCGGGCGACGTTGGCAACGTCGATGCCGACGGCTACCTGTTCCTGTGCGACCGCAAGCGCGACATGGTGATCTCCGGCGGGGTCAACATCTATCCGGCCGAGATCGAAGCCAGTCTCATGCGGTTGCCCGGGGTTAAGGACTGCGCCGTGTTCGGCATTCCCGACGCCGAGTTCGGCGAAACGCTGATGGCGGTGGTGGAAGCGAGCGGGGACACCGACTTGACGCCGGCGGACGTCGATCGGCATTTGCGGCGTCAGCTCGCCGGCTACAAGGTGCCGCGCCGCATCGAGATGGGCCGCGATCTGCCGCGGGAGGATTCGGGCAAGATCTTCAAGCGGCGCCTGCGCGAGCCCTATTGGCACGCGGCGGGACGCAAGATCTGACGGAGACGAAGGGGCTGGGGCGCGCGACGCCCTAAGGCAAGGCGTGCGGGTCGACCGGCCGATCGCGCCGGCCGGGTCGATCACCGGCACCGAACCCCGCCACCTCCGGCAGCCCAACATCGCTGTGGCAGCTGCACGTGACCGGGATCGTCGTTGCCCCAACGCCATCACGGGCGGCGCTTTCGGCCCGGGGCAGGATTGGTCTTTGGCGGGCGGCGACAAGCTCGGGTTAGGGCCTTTGCTGTGGGCCCCAGCGCCTGTTCCGGGCACGACCGGATCGACTTGGGGCACGGCGCGGACCAGCAGTAAAACCGATCCCTGCCGCTGACCCGCGTGACCCGGCGTCATGGTTTGTCGAACAGCGTTAACGACCCGCCGCGACGGTGCCTAGGAGGCGGCCCAGAACGAGAGCGTCAAATACCGCGTCCACAGGATGGCCAAGGCCGCACCGACGGCGGCGGCGCCGGCCCAGCGCAAGGTCGATGCTTCCCGGCTACCCGGCAGACAGTAGTTGACCAGGCCGCCGAGCACGACCCCGCCCATCATGCCGGCGACGAGATCGGCGCCGCGATCAAAGGTCGACCCATGCACGGCAAAATTGGCAAACCAGCCCAGCACACACCCCACGCTCAACATGGTGAGTGCCGCAACCACGGTCCGATCAAAGGTAGGCATTTTCCCCACATTCGCAAATGCCTGGCATTTGCAAGAGTATACTGCGCCGCTCACGACCGGCACAAGGGAATCTCTCATTGTGGTGCATAGCTCGCTTGCGCCTGGTGCGGATCGGCGTCAGCGCGGGCCCCTCACCCCCGCATCGAGCGGCGGTGGACGAGGGTGCCGCGCCGCGCGGCACGTCTCTGCGTCAGGCAGCGCCGCGCTGGTGGCTGCCGCCCGCACCGGCGCGCTCGTCCGTGAGCGCCAGCCGGAGGAGCAGCGCCTGCAGATTGGCGGGGAGGTGACGCGGCGGGCGCAGGTGCTCGCGCAGGACGTGACCGATGCGGCGGATGGTTTCGCTCTCAACTGGCATTGGCGGCTTCCCTCTCATCGTCGACAAACCCCGTTTGTCGTCGACAAAGGAACGCACCGCGGGCGCCACCGTTCCACAGCCAGTGAAATTTCTTTAGCTGAATCAATTAGTTAACAACTGGTTAACGACTGCCGTGTGCCGAACCGTTGTCGCGAGCCTACGCCGCCGCCCAGTCGGCCAGGCGCCCGAGGAAAACCAGGCATTTTTCCAGTTCGGCAACGCTTAGGAATTCGTTGGCCGTGTGCGCCTGGGCGATGTTGCCCGGGCCGCAGACGATGGCCGGGGCACCACCGTCCTGGAACAGGCCGGCTTCCGTGCAATAGGACACGGCGTTGGTCTTGTTCTGCCCGGCAAGCGTCAAGGTGAGCGGCACGATGCCGGAAGGCAGATCGGCGGCATAGGCGGGAACCTGGTTGGTGGCCGCAATCGTGATCGTCGCTTCCGGCGCAACGCGACGCATCTCGGGCAGGCAGTGGGCAAGGGCGTAGGCCTTGAGGCGGCGATCGAGCAGCATCGGATCGAACCCCGGCAAGCCGCGGATCTCCCACCCGAACCAGCACGGCACCGGCACCACATTGGAGGCGGTGCCGCCTTCAATCTGGGTCACCTGAAGAGAGGTGAACGGCGGATCGAAACGGGCGTCCTGGTCGCCGGCCTTGAGCTCCTCCTCCATGCGCAACAGCTCGCCGATCAGGCGGCCGGCGTAGGCGATGGCGTTGACGCCCAAGTGCGGCATGCTCGAATGCGCCGCCCGCCCCGTGAGCTCGACGCGCCAGCGCACCGGTCCCTTGTGGGCGTCGACCACGCCCATCTCGGTCGGCTCGCCGACGAATACCAGACGTGGCAACGGCAACCGCTTGCCGAGCTCGGCGATCATCGGCCGAACGCCGGTGCAGCCCACTTCTTCGTCGTAGGAGAAGGCCAGGTGGATCGGCAGTTTGAGGCGGCGGCGCTTGAACTCGGGCACCATGGCGAGCGCGCACGCCAAATACCCCTTCATGTCGCAGCTGCCGCGTCCGTAAAGGCGGCCGTCGCGCTCGGTCAACGTAAAGGGATCGCTGTCCCAGCTCTGACCGGTGACCGGCACCACGTCGGTGTGTCCCGATAGCGCCAGCCCGGGGCTGTCGGTCGGGCCGATGCTGGCGAACAGGCTTGCCTTCTCACCGTCGGCAGTGGGTACGCGTTGCGCTTCGATGCCATGGCCAGCGAGATAGTCCTCGACAAAGCGAATGAGCGCGATGTTGCTTTTGGCGCTCACCGTGTCGAAGGCGACGAGGTGTGCCAAGAGCTGCTTGGCTGTGGCGGTTGCGTCCGGCATGGGCACCTTCAATTGGGCGTGGCGTGGGGGCTGTCGAGCGAGAAGGCGGGGATGTCGACGTCAAAGCGTTCGCCGGCCGCGCTCGTCATCTGATAGGTTCCGACCATGATCCCCGAAGGGGTTTGCAGAGGACATCCGGAGGTGTAGCGAAAAGAGCCGCCGGGCGCGAGCACCGGCGTCTGCCCGACGACGCCGGGTCCTTCCACCTGTTGCGTGCGCCCGCGCTGATCGGTGATGCGCCAACGCCGCGAGCGCAACTGCACGGTTTCGCTGCTCTCATTGCTAATGTCGATGGTATAGGCCCACAAGTAGCATCCCTCGGCCGGCACCGACTCCTGCTCCAGGAATTGCGGTGTGACGCGGATGCGTATGCCGCGCGTGACAGCTTCGTACATGGCACTGCCAATCCAGTCTGGCCGCTTCAGCCGATTCTAGAGGCCGCGAGCCCCCGGTCAATGTCGGCGGTCAAATCGACGGTCGCTTCCAATCCAACCGAGAGCCGCAGCATCCCGTCGGAAATGCCGAGTTCCGCCCGGGCTTCCGGCTTAAGGCGCTGGTGCGTGGTGGTCGCCGGGTGCGTGATGATACTCTTGGCATCGCCGAGATTGTTGGAGATCTTGATCAGGCGCAGCGCATTGAGAAAGCGGAAGGCGGCGGCTTTGCCGCCCTCGATCTCGAAGCTCACGACCTGGCCAAAGCCCGACATCTGCTGTTTGGCCAGGGCGGCCTGCGGGTGATCGGGCCGGCCGCAAAACAGCACGCGGCGAACACTCGCAGCGGCGGCAAGGTGATCGGCGATCTGGGCTGCGGACGCGCACTGCGCCTTAACGCGCAAGGGCAGCGTTTCCAGCCCCTTCAACAGCACCCAGGCGTTGAACGGGCTGAGCGACGGCCCGGTGTGTTTGAGGAAGTTGTGCAGGTGATCCTTGACATAGGCGGCCGAACCCAAGACGACGCCGCCAAGGCAGCGGCCCTGGCCGTCGATGTGCTTGGTGGCGGAGTAGACCACCACATCGGCGCCGAGCCGCAATGGCTTTTGCAGGACCGGCGTGGCAAACACGTTGTCGACCACCACCAGCGCACCGACGCGGTGTGCAATCTCGGCGACGGCGGCGACGTCGACCAGGTCGAGCGTGGGATTGGCGGGGGTCTCGAAGAAGACCGCCTTGGTGTTGTCGCGCATGGCGCTGGCCCAGGCCCGATTGTCGCGGCCGTCGATCAGGGTCGAGGCGATGCCGAAGCGCGGGCACAGGTCCTCCACCACGTAGCGGCAGGAGCCAAACAGCGCCCGTGCGGCCACCACATGGTCGCCGGCCTTGAGAAAACTGAGCAGCGAAGCGGTTACCGCCGCCATCCCTGTCGCCGTGGCTCGCGCCGCTTCGGCGCCCTCGAGCAGGCGCATCCGCTCTTCGAACATGGCCACGGTCGGATTGGCATAGCGGCTATAGATGAAGCCGGCCTCGCTCTTGAAGCGCGCCTCGGCCTCCTCGGCCGACGGGTAGACATAGCTCTGCGTCACGAACATCGCCTCGGAGACCTCGCCGAAGGCGGACCGCAGCGAGCCACCGTGCACCAGCAGGGTTTCGGGGCTCATGCCGTCAAGGCTCAGGGCATCTGGAAGGGGTGTCGGCATCAGCGCTCTCCTGGCCCGGCGCCCTATCGCCAGGCAATAAAAAAACCGGCTCGAATCGGCGCCGCTATTGCCGGGCGCTGAGTGCAGTCGGTCGGTTCGCGCACGGCCTTTTAGCGACTTGTTTTACGTGGCTGCAAGCCGGCCGGCCAAATGACCACGTGGTAACACGCGGGGATTACCGCGCCCAGACGCTTGGCGTCAATGCCTCTATCGTCTAGACGGACGCCGATAAGGGCTGGCGATGGCAACCACACAGGCGAATATCATGCCCCGCAGGGCGCAAGGCGAGGCTGGCATTTTGCCCGTCCAGGCGATTCGCGGGCTGATCGCGGACGGCCATGTGCGGCTGGCCGAACCGATGCTCGCCGATCAGCTGCAGCCGGCCAGTCTCGACTTGCGGCTGGGGGCGGAGGCCTTTCGCGTACGCGCCAGCTTTCTGCCCGGCCCCAACGCCCGCGTCGACGACAAGCTCGCGCAACTGCGCCTGCACAGTATCGATCTCACGCTCAGCGCCGTGCTGGAGACAGGCTGCGTCTATTTGGCGCCGCTGATCGAGAGCATGGCGCTGCCGACCGGTGTCGCCGCCGCCACCAATCCCAAAAGCTCGACTGGGCGGCTCGACGTCTTCACCCGCGTCATTGCCGACGGCGTGGCGGCCTTCGATCAAATTCCGGCTGGCTACCAGGGACGGCTCTGGGCCGAGATTTGTCCGCAGACTTTTCCGGTGGTGGTGCGCAAGGGTTCGCGGCTGAGCCAGGTGCGCTTTCGCGTCGGCACCGCCGCCACCAGCGATCTCGCCCTCATCGAACTCAATCGCCGTGAGCGGCTGGTGTCGGCGGAACCCGCCGACATCGCCTCGGGCATCGCCCTGTCGGTCGATCTTGTGGGCGACGGCAGCGGCCCCATCGGCTATCGCGCCAAGCGGCACACGGGGCTGATCGACGTCGATGTGGCGGGCGCTTGTCGGGTCGCCGACTTTTGGGAACCGATCGCCGCCGACGACAGCCGGCGCCTCATTCTCGATCCCGACCAGTTCTACATCCTCGCCTCCAAGGAAGCCGTGCACGTGCCACCGACGCACGCGGCCGAGATGGTCCCGTTCAACCCTCTCGTGGGCGAGTTTCGCGTGCACTATGCGGGCTTCTTCGATCCGGGCTTCGGCCATGCCGCGGCCGGGGGCGCCGGCGCCAGGGCCGTGCTCGAGGTGAGAAGCCACAAGGTGCCCTTCATCCTGGAGGATGGCCAAATCGTCGGGCGTTTGATCTATGAGCGTCTGACCGAGGTTCCCGAGGTCGTCTACGGTGCCGGGCTCAAGTCCAATTATCAGGGCCAAGGCCTCAAGTTATCCAAGCACTTCAAATAGTTGCCGCGCCGGTTGGCGCCCGGAGCACGCACCGCCTTTTCTGACGCGCGATCCTGCCTTATTGGAGACCCGACGCTGTCCTATGGCTGCGAGGGGCGGCAAGGGCCCTGCGCCGGCCGGGTAACGGGGCGCAGAGAGGCCGGCTCTCTGGCGAGGGACATGCGGGACGCGACGAGTGAAACGGTTCGTTAGGTTAATGGCGGCGCTGGCAGTGACCGCCGGGTTCGCGACCGCGGCGCGCGCCGACAGCGCGGCCGATTGCTTCAGCGAAGATCTGGAGCGACGCATTGCGGGCTGCACGGCGCTGATCGAACAGGGCGATCAAAGCCTCGCAGACTTGAGCTATGCCTATGCCATGCGGGCGCTCGCCTATTCCCTCAAGGGCCGCTACGAGACCGCCATCAACGACTATGACAAAGCCATTGCCATGAAGCCCGACTTTGCGGTGGCCCTGAACAACCGCGCTTGGGCCCTGTTCCGGTGGGGCAAGGCGTCCGAAGGGCTGGCCGACGTGGAACGTTCGCTCGAACTGAGCCCCACCAGCGCCCACACCCTGGATACGCGGGCACATATCAAGCAGGCACTCGGCGATACCAAGGCGGCCTTGCGCGATTATGACAGGGCGATGTGGTATGGTGGGGCACGCATGATCCGCCTCTACCAATGCGGCCTGACCGAGCAGAAGCTCTATAGCGGCGAGATCGACGGCACCTGGCGGCCGGAGGTGACGCAGGCGCTCGAGCAGTGCGTGCTGGACAAGGCCTGCGACCCGCTGCCCGCCGACGAGCAGTGTCGCGCCGCCACATCCTAAGGTCCAGGCCCGCCAGAGCGGGTCGGCGCCCCTATGTGGAAGACGGACGCCCCCGCGCCGCCCAGGGGCGCCACCGGCAGCGGAACTTTTTTACCACGCCCCGGCTCCGCGGTCGGGCGCGGCGGCCAGCGGCAAACCGTGGCCTGCGGCCGCCGGCCGGAGGGGGAACTTCAGTTGCGTTGACACGTTTAAAACCGGCTTGGTCCCCTAACAATGCGTGTCCCATGAAGATCGCCCAGATTGCGCCGCCGATGGAGAGTGTCCCGCCCCGTTTCTACGGCGGCACCGAACGAATCGTCTCCTATCTCACCGAGGAATTGGTGGCCCAGGGCCACGACGTGACCTTGTTCGCCAGCGGCGACTCGATCACCCGCGCCAAACTCGTTGCCAGCTGCCCGCAGGCCCTGCGCCTCAACCCGGCGGTGCGCGACCCGATCCCCTATTACATGATGATGCTGTCGAAGGTACGCCGCGCCGCCGCCGATTTCGACATGCTGCACTTTCACATCGACCAATTCCATTTCCCGCTGTTTGAGGCGATGGCGACGCGCACCGTCACCACCATTCACGGCCGCCAAGATCTGTCGGATCTGCAGAACCTCTACACCGCGTTCCCGAGCATGCAGCTGGTGTCGATCTCGCAAGCGCAGCGCCGCCCGCTCACCGCCGGCGCCAGCTTCGCGGCCACCGTGCACCATGGTTTACCGCGCGACCTGCTGGCGCCGTCGTTGGTGCCGCGCGGCGGTTATCTTGCCTTCCTCGGTCGCATCTCGCCGGAAAAACGGGTCGACCGGGCGATTGCCATCGCCCGTGCCGTGGGCGTGCCGATCAAGATCGCGGCCAAGGTCGATCGCGTTGACGAAGAATACTTCCGTACCGAGATCGAACCGTTGCTCAAGCTATCCGGGGTCGAATACATCGGCGAAATCGATGACCGCCGCAAGTCGCGCTTCCTGGGTGATGCGCGCGCCCTACTGTTTCCCATCAACTGGCCGGAGCCGTTCGGTCTGGTGATGATCGAGGCCATGGCCTGCGGCACACCGGTGCTGGCGTTCGAGGCCGGCGCTGTGCACGAAATCATCGATGAGGGTGTGACCGGCTATATCGTGCGCAGCGTCGAGGAAGGTATTTGCAAGATCGGGGCGGTGATGGCCCTCGACCGCGGCCGCGTGCGGCGGCGGTTCGAAGAACGTTTTACCGCCACGCGCATGGCCAACGACTACGTGCGGGTGTATCAGATGCTGATTGACGGTGAGCTCGCCAACGAGGACAAACGGCACCGTGCCGATTGGGAACCGAGCGAAACCGTGACCGTGGTGGAGCCGGTGGCCGCCGTACATTAAGCGCGAACAGAGGGGTAGACGCGGAGCAGTGGTTGGTTCGCAATCCAGCAAGCTGAGCGCGGCGTCGATCCCTCCTGCCGAGGCGCCGTTCTACATACCTGCCACCAACTCGCCGTCGCGTCCGCGGCGTACCCTGAAACACGACGACACCTTCGCGGTGTTCGACAGCTACGGCGATATCGGCGCCAGCGCTGGCGGGCCGGACGGCTTGTTCGACCACGACACGCGCTATCTGTCGCACCTGGAGCTGCTGATCAACGGCACCCAGCCGCTGTTGCTGCACTCGGAAATCAAAGCCGACAACTTGAGCTTTTCGGTCGACCTTACCAATCCCGACATTTATCGCGACGGCAAGCTGTGGTTGGCCAAGGACACCATTCACATTGCGCGGGCGATCTATCTCTATAACGGCTCGCTGCGCGAACGCATGTGCGTCACCAATCACGGCCCCGACAATGTCAACGTCACCTTGTCGTTGGTGTTTGCCAGTGATTTTGCCGACATCTTCGAGGTCAGGGGCATCCGCAGAGAGCGGCGCGGCGAAAGCTGGGCGGCGGTGACCGGAAGCGGCAGCGTGCTGCTTTCCTATCGCGGCCTTGACGGCGTGGTGCGCGAGACCAGCATGAGTTTCGAGCCACAGCCGAGCCTGTTGCAGAGCGGCATCGCCAGCTATTCCCTGAGCCTTGCCAACGGCGCCAAGCAGGCCATCTTCATCACCGCGACCGGCAGGGAGCACCTGCCCAAATCTACGCTTTCCTTCTTCTCCGGTCTGCTGCGGCTCAATCGCGAGCTCAGGGTGGCAACCGAGGTCTCGGCGAGCATCGAGACCAGCAATAGCCTCCTCAACGAGGTGCTGCGGCGCTCGCGGGCCGATCTGCAAATGCTACTGACGGCGACCCCGCAGGGGCACTATCCTTACGCCGGCATCCCCTGGTATTCGACCACGTTCGGCCGCGACGGCATCATTGCCGCCCTGCACACGCTGTGGCTCGATCCCGGCATTGCCGCGGGTGTGCTGCGCCGGCTCGCTCATCTGCAAGCGACCGAGGTCGACAGCCGCGCCGATGCTGCTCCGGGCAAAATCGTACACGAAACCCGCGGCGGCGAAATGGCGGCCCTGGGCGAGGTGCCGTTCGGCAAATACTACGGCAGCGTCGATGCGACGCCGCTCTACGTCATGCTGGCGGGGGCCTATCTCGAGCGCACCGGCGATGGCGCGCTGATCGCTGAGCTTTGGCCGGTCATCGAGCGGGCGCTGGCCTGGATCGACGGCCCCGCCGACATCGATGGCGACGGCTTTATCGAGTACGCGCGCGGCATGGAAACCGGACTTGCCAATCAGGGCTGGAAGGATTCTCACGACGCAATCTTCCATGCCGATGGCGCGTTCGCCCGCGGGCCGATCGCGCTGGTGGAAGTGCAAGGTTACGTCTATGCCGCCAAGCGGGCGGCGGCGGCCTGCGCCAGAAGGCTTGGAAAGAGCGCCCGCGCCACGCAACTCGATCGCCAGGCCGAGGCTCTACGCCAGCGCTTTGAGCGTAGCTTCTGGTGCGAGGAGATCGGCAGTTACGCCCTGGCGCTCGATGGTGAGAAGGCGGCGTGCAAGGTGCGCGCCAGCAATGCCGGCCATGCACTGTTCACCGGCATCGCTCGGGCCGAGCGGGCCGCCGAAGTCGCGGCCAAATTGCTGCTGTCGCCTTACTATTCGGGCTGGGGCATCCGCACCGTTGCCGACGGCGAGGCGCGCTACAACCCGATGTCCTACCACAACGGATCGGTGTGGCCGCACGACAATGCGCTGATTGCGGCCGGGCTCGCGCGCTATGGCTATGGCCGCTCGATCGAGACCATCTTTGAGGCCATCGTCCGCGCCGCCTCACACATGCACGACCGCCGCATCCCAGAGCTCTATTGTGGCTTCCGCCGGCGGCCGGGACGCGGCCCCACGCTCTATCCCGCCGCCTGCTCGCCCCAGGCCTGGGCGGCAAGCGCACCGCTATCACTATTGGCATCGATGCTCGGCTTGAAGTTCGACGCCCGCGAGCGCGTGGTGCGCTTGATTAACCCAGTGGTGCCGGCCCTGGCCGGGAGCATCACCGTCCGCAATCTGACCTTGCAGGGTGCGAGCGTTGACTTCGTGCTCGGCACCAGCAACGGCCGGCCGGTACTCGAGGTCGCGCGCACCTCGGCCAACCTGCGCATCCACGTCGATGCCTGATGCGCCGCCGCGCCATAACGCAGTTAAGCCCGCCCAGGAACCCAGACGCCCTTCGACGAGTTTAGAGGGTCGATCACCCCGAAGGGAGCCCGATTACCATGCAGTCCAAGGTCGCGAGCAGCGGCGTCGAAATGGGCGCGCGCGCCCGATTTGTTCCGGCCTCATTGGTGTTTATCTTTATCCACATCCTATTCGTCGCCACGGCGATCTTGCTGGCAGCCATCGATTGAGCCGGCGCGCCTGCGGCGCGTCCGTGCGTTTGCTCAACTGGTCCTGGTCAGGAGTGGAGGAAGGCAAGGATGAGCGCTGTTGAGCGTACACTGTAGCCCGGTACGGCCCGCGCCTGCCCGGCCAGCAAGCGCTCGGCGAGAAAGACTAGGTCTCGCCGGGACTTGTTGCGCGAGCAGCGAGGGGCAACGGCCAACGCCGCGCCCGGCGCCGGCCAAGGCCGACCCACGCCGCCGCCCGACCGTTCGCCCCAACCCGGCCCGGGTACTCTAGAACCCGCCGGGTCGGCCACCGCGTCCGGCGCGGTCCATGGCGCGCCACCACCGCAGCGAGCCGACGCGATAGCCGTAGGTGCTGGCGTAGCCATAGGCGTACTTGCGCTTGGCGCTGCTCGGGGAACTCACGGCGGTGAGACCCGAGATCAGAACTGCCACGGTCAGGAGGGCAGCAATCGGGATTTTCATGCCATCTTTCCTCGCGATGAGAGAACTCCATGGGACGACTGCTAGCCGCGCGCCGCAGCGGGCACACTCCGATCTTGCTGCCATTTCGTTGGATGCGACTGTGTAGCGGTCGCTCGCAGCCCCCCGACACCTGCACGCCGCCCCCAAGGCAACAGCCCAACGGCTTCGACCGCATGCGCCGCGAGTAACCAATCTTCGGGCGTGACCTGATCACCTCGGGGACACGTGCCCGCAAGGATTGGCCGTGATTGACGCCGGGTGGGCAGCCGCATCGACCGCGTGCGTCCTTTATGAACGCCGTACGGGGGATTGGTTAAGGTTGCGGTCAGATCGGATCCACGGTCCCACTCGAGCTGCCGCACGGGCCCGGTGGTGGAGGGCGCGGCAAATCCATTGCCGACGATCTGCTATTCAAATCTGGTGGCCCCCGCCAATTGCCTGAGGCGCGGTTGAACCCCGGGAGACAGCCTGCGCGGGCGCCAGCTCCTTTCGACACTCCTGTCGGTTCGATCGTGGGCAGGCAGCGGGCTCGGACCCTCTTTCCGCAGGTGGAGGCGATGGGACAGATTGGGTCCCCGTCGACGTCCGCGTCGAAGGCGGCAGGGTCGCGCGCTGGATGCTGTCGCGTGCGTCTCGCACTGCCGACTGAACCGAAGACTCTGATTGTTGAGTTTGCGCCGCAGCGGCACACGCCGCGCCGGTCATGGCGAGCCCGAGCAGCGCTGCAGCCATGATCTTGCTCGAAGGCATCGGAGTGCTCCTCTTTCGACTGGTCATCGCCGAGCGTTCAAATCGTCACTATGCCCAGAAACCCACGATCCCTACCCGAGCCCAGCGCGGCGATGATCTCGTTTGGGACCGCAGCGTGGTGACCTCGGGTTCTCTGCGGCGCGCCTCCGCCACGCCCACGACCCCAGGAATTGCCTGGTGCGGATGCTAGCAACGGTCAGTGTCGCGATCTCCCTTTGGCAGACCTCAAGCACGCATACTGCGGATCCTGGTGGCGGGACGGCCACATGCGATGCCAATGGCGTGCCCGAACCGCTTCCCGCTAAGTGTCTGTTGAGGTTCTCGTTTTTGGCCGTGGTCGGTTGCAGATTGGCCCCGCATTGTCTCTAGGCGGTCTGGACTGTTTGCTCGAAACTGAAGCCGTCGTCGAGCGCGCATCGATCACAGGCGTGCAGGGTGCCCAAGACAGCTGCCCGTGCCCAACACTGCAATTATCAATCTTGAAGAGCGCGGCCGTGCTCGGGCACATTGATCCGCCAATCCCAAGGTGGGCGGCCACGGCTGCGAGAATTGAGGTAAACCAGCCGCCGCACGCGCTCATCCCCAACCAACTCGCTGCCGGGTGCTCCAGTGATGATCAGCGTGACGCAGGGCTCTTTATTGCATCGTTTCGGCTACCGCCTTGTTCTTGCCGCCCTCTGTTGGCTGCTGATCGGTCCCTCGCATTCTCAGCAGCCGAGTGCCGCGAGCACTTTGAGCGGCATTGAGGTCGTCGACATTACAGCCGCCGATGCCAACAGAAATGGCTGGATTGCTCCGCGCGGCGCCAAGGCGCGGAGTGTCAAGAAGGGCAGTCCTGCCGATCGGGCGGGGATTGCCATCAATGACATTATCGTTTCAGTCGATGGTCGCGAAGTCAGCAACGCGATTGCCTTCCGTGACGCTGTTAGCAACAGCCCGCCGGGAAGCCAATTGCAGTTGCGGCTACTTCGCGCCCGCAAAGAGAGGCTTGTGACGTTGGTGGTGGCCTCTCCGTCACCTCCTCAACCCAAACCAGTGCCGCAAGCGACGGCGGCGCGCGGCGCGAGCAAAGATCTGAGCAAACGCAGCCTCGTCGTCGCGGTCGAGACGGGTGGTCATCGCAATTTGGTGCGGCACCTGTTGTTCACGCCGGACGGCAAGGAGATTGTTTCGGCGGGCGATGACAAAGTTGTCCGGGTCTGGAATGTTGCCACCGGCAAAACGGAGCGCATCATCCGTGGCGAGGTCGGAGCGGGGCGAGAAGGGCAGGTTTTTTCTGTAGCTTTGTCCCCCGACGGTGCCTGGTTGGCGGTGGCGGGTTGGATGACCAGTGCGGAGCATCCGGGCCACCATATCCGACTTTACGATTATCGTACGGGTGGTCTCATGGGATTATTCGTCGGGCACCAGGAGCGCGTGTCATCGGTCGCCTTCTCCAGCGACGGTCACTACCTGATTTCCGGTGCCCACGATAACACCGCGATCATCTGGAACGCGACGACGCGCCAATCCTTGCACGTGTTGAAGGGACATAAGGCCGAGGTCCTCGCCGTGGCCTTTGCGCCAGGCGACCGCGCCGTGACCGGCAGCTATGACGGGACCCTCAAGCTGTGGCGCGTGTCCGATGGCGCTGAAATCGCGACCTTGACCGGTCACCGGGGGATGGTTGAGACCCTCGCCGTCAACCCCAGGGACGGTAGCATTGCCTCGGGCAGCCGGGTCGGAGAGCTGATGCTGTGGGACAGCAAATCGGGCAGCCTTCGCAAGGCGCTCGAAACGCAACCGAACGTCATCGGCCGGCTACGCTTCGGCCCGGACGGCAACACGCTTCTCACAACCGCCGGCGAAGGGTCCCTCTTCATGCAGAAGATCTGGGATGTCGAGACCGGGCAAGTGCTCGCCACCTATAAGGGACATGATAACTCCGTGAGCGCGGCAGACATCAGTCCCGATCAACGCTTGGTGGCGACTGGCGGCGGTAAAGACAGTGAGATTCACGTTTGGGACATCAAGACGGGAAAGGTTGCCAGCAATGCCGCTGGCGCACCGCTCATTCTGCGCGGGCTCAGCGCTCCCGTTTTTGCCACCGGCTGGCTGCCGGAAGCGGGCGCCATCCTCTGGGGTGCGATATCAGACTACGCCACTCACAATGATCGCGGCGCGCTTACTCATCGATTTCGGTTGCCCACCGCCACCGGCAAGATGCGCGAGCCCGAACGCCTGAGCGTTGAGGCCGCATTGGATGCCCGGCGCGCACAAGACACGCACGGCTCGCTCACGATTGTGCACAGCCCCGGTGGACCTTACGGCCATGACGCCGTGCTCACCATCGCACGAAATGGCAAAGCTATCGCGCAAATGACGCGAGATCAGAGCAGCGGTTACGGTCACCTCGCCTACACATTTACGCCAGATGGTCAGCGCGTCATTTCGGGTGGTTCCAATGGGCACCTCCTTGCCTACGATCTCACCGGAGCGCTGGTTGGTCGTTTCGTGGGTCACGAGGGCGCTGTGTGGTCGGTCGCCTGCTCGAGCGATGGTCGCTTGCTTATCAGCGGCGGCGGCGATCAGACGGTGCGGATCTGGAATCTTTCAAGCTATGAGCTGATTGCAACTTTGCTGCAGGGGCGTGACGAAGAGTGGGTGATGTGGACACCGCAAGGGTACTACGCGGGCTCACCGGGCGCCGACAAGTTGGTCGGGTGGCAAATCAATCGTGGACCCGATCAGGCCGCCGACTTCGTCGGGGCCGAGCAGCTTCGCCAGCACCTCAATCGTCCCGACATTGTTGAGCGCGCCCTTATTTTGGCATCGGCCGAGCAAGCCGTGCGCGACTCCTTGGGGACGAGCTTCAGCCTCGCCGACCTATTGGCACGTTCGGTGCCGAAATTTCGCATCCTGGCACCAAGCGCCGGCGCCATTCAGACCGGTGGTCGGACCGCGGTCAAGATTGCCATCGAGGCGACGCCCGACCCGATCAAGGCGATTCGCGTACAAATAAATGGCCGTCAGATCGATGAACTTACGCCGGCGCTGGCATCGGGTGGCTTCCATGCCGGCGAGGAAACGCTCGACCTACCGCTCGCCGCCGGTCGCAACGACGTGCGCATCGTGTTGACCAACGCCATTGGCGAGCAAGCCGAGACGGTGACCGTCATGCACCAAGGTGAGGGCGACCTGGACAGGCGTGGCACGCTTTACATCCTCGCCATCGGCGTCGACAAATATCCAGACCTTGGCAACAAGTGCGGACCGCGCGGCGACATGAGCTGTGATCTCGGCTACTCGAGTGCCGATGCCCGCGAACTCGCCGACACAATCGAAAAACGGGTTGGACCCAGCCACTCAAACGTGGTCAAGCGCTTGCTCATCAACGATGCTAGCGACCCCCATGATCTACCAACCGCGACCAACATCGTCGATGCGATCGGACAATTGCAGCAGACATTGGAGACCGACACGATTGTTGTTTCGATCGCAGGTCACGGGCACAATGAGGGTCCAAATTATCGCTTCCTTGCCACCAATGCGGCATGGGAGCGAGGCTTTTTGCGCGGCTCGACGGTTGTACCATGGCACGCCTTGCAGGAGGCGATCGAGAGTGCCAAGGGTCGACGCTTCCTGTTTGTCGACACCTGTCACTCGGCAAATGCCTATAATGCCCGGCTGGGCAACGCGGCCTATCACGCCAATATAATCGCTTATGCGGCGGCAACCTTCGACCAGGAGGCATTGGAAGACCCGGCCCTTGGGCACGGCCTTTTCACCTACGCCGTGGTCGAAGGACTTGAGGGCAAGGCGGCTCTTAGAACCAAGGACCAGATATCGAGCAAGGATCTTGCCGACTACGTTACCAAGCGCGTCGACGACCTGGCGCGGGCGATGAACGCACGACAAGATCCTCAGTATTTCAAGGGTCGCGATGCCGAGGACTATGTGCTGACGCGCTTTTAGGGCGTCCTATTTCTTCAGTCGCTTTAATTCCACGACCGCGCCTTGGTATTCGACAAAGTCCTTGGGGCAAGTGTCGACCGCGGTGCGCAGTGCATTCAGCGCCGGCGCCCGATTGCCGCGCACCAACTGCCATTGCCCGATATAGAATTGGGCTTCGCAGCGTTCCTCCGGCTTGCTGGCTTCGCCGAGGGCCGCATCGAGCGAGCGCTTGCCAAGGAAAAGATCGACCAGTGGCACCGGCCACTCACCGCCCTCGAGCTTGGCGGCGGCTTGCGCCAGCTCGTCGCGGGCGTGGTCCCGGTTCTCACCTGCGCGTATACTCGCAAGATATTGCATCAGAGCCGGGTACGGGCTTAGTGCATCTTCGCCGGTCTTTTTGAAATCGGGCACCGCCTTGCCGAACTCGCCTTGATAGAAGCGCACAAGGGCGCGGTTGGCCAACGCAGTGGTATCGCTTGGCCGCACCTCGATGGCACGGTCGTAATCCTTGATCGCACGCTCGTAGTCGGCGGTCGCGCGGTGAAAATCTCCACGGACCACATACAGTCCGGCATTTTGCGGCTCCAATTCTATGGCCGCAGTGTAGTCGGCAATGGCCCGTTCCGTGTTGCCCTTTCGGGCCCAGACGCTGGCGCGAGACAGGTAGGCGGCTGACCGCTTGGGATCGATGCGGATCGCCTCGTCGTAGACCGAGACGGCGGCATCCAAATTGCCTCTGCGCATGTGCAACCGCGCTTTGGCACTGTAGGACGCGAATGCAAAACCGCTGGCATTGTTCGGATCGAGCTTGATGGCTTCATCGTATTCCGCGAGCGCCTTGGCTTCATCACCCTTGGCATCCCAGACATTGCCCACCTCGATGTGCAAGCCGGCGCGCCTGGGGTCGAGATTGATGGCCTGCGCCAAGTTCGCAAGCGCGGCCTCCGGATTGCCAAGCGCAAGGTTGAGCCGAGCCTTTATCACCCACGCAAACAGGGCGTAGCCGGCGGTGTTCTTGGCATCGAGCGTCGTGACCTGGTCGAAATCCGCCATGGCACGCGCGGCTTGGTCCATGTCGACCAGGCAAAGGCCGCGCCCGAGAAAGGTGCTGGCGGCTGGCGAGAGCTTGATGGCCTCTTCATAATCGGCGACAGCCAGATCGCACTGATCGTTGGTGCGCAACAGGTCGGCACGCGCCTCGCGTGCTGGTGCAAAATCCGGCGCCAGGGTGATCGCCTGCGTGAAATCAACGGCGGCTGCTTCCACGTCGCCTTTGGCGCGCAGTGCCAAAGCCCGAAAGGTCAGCACTGCCGCGTGCCTGCGCGCCGATCGGCGGGCGTCTGCTTCAAGAACGCGCGTACACGCTGCAATTCCCGCATCGGCTTTTTCAGGCGACGATGTTTCGGCTCTGCAGGCGGCAAAATCTGCATCCAGATTTTCGCCTTGGTGCTGGGCGAAGGCTGCGCCACCGGCCAGCACCAGCGCGGCCAACAGCGAGCTCAGAGCGACGGACATTTCCCGCGGCCAAGATCTTGGGAGCGGCATGTTTTCTCCTCGCTTGTGATTGCTTGGGCCACACAGTAGCATACGGAGCATCCCGTTGTAGCTCGCGGATGCGATGCGCTGTCGGTGGGCGCTCATGCGGGGCACCCCAGCTGCTCAATGAGGATCTCCAATGGACCTCCAAACCATTCCAGGCATTGAGCATTCTTCAGTGAGCGGCTTTGAGATCTCGGCTCGCCGCAGCCGCCTAACGGCAGCCGCGACCCTCGGCGTTGTCATGCTGTTGCTCGGCCAGGTTCCAGCCTGGTGCGG
Source organism: Hyphomicrobiaceae bacterium (assembly GCA_035258605.1). GTDB lineage: Bacteria > Pseudomonadota > Alphaproteobacteria > Rhizobiales > Hyphomicrobiaceae > AWTP1-13. The sequence continues at coordinate 44,496 of DATFXD010000176.1, forward strand.
CCCATCGCTTTCGGGGCAAAACGCGACCGAGCAAGGATGGCCGAGCGAACTGCAGTGGCAAGCGGAACGGGACGCCAGAACCGCCTCCGAAGCAGAAGTGTCCTGCGGGGGAACGTGCGCACTGGAAGATGAGAAAGAACTGAAGGCCTTCGTCGACCAGTGGGAAAAACTGCGCACCGTACCCCGGATTGAGATTACGCGGCTGCCGCCTGGATTGTTGAGATCAAAGCAGCCACCCAACGCGCGGGATGGTTCGCAGCCGCAGCGCCCGGCCGGTTGGAGCAAAGGGATGGCTTTGGGTGAGGCGAGTGGATACGCTTGCGGCAATCAGCCTTGCACGTGTGGCAAGCTAGGCAGTAAGTGCGGCATCGGTGCGTTATCCTTGAGCGACGGCGCGTTGGTTCCGCAGGCCAACAAGAAATTCAAGATCGATGCAGCCTTGGTATCCGGGTCGTCCGAGCCGGGTGGCGGGCTGCGTGTGCTCTCCTACTCGTCGGAGTCGAGCGGCGCCGACAGCGCTAACCGGGACACGGGCGGGCAAGCCTCGGGCACACCCTACGCAAGCAGCCAAGGTGGCAGCAAGAAAAGCGGCGCTGGAGAACAAGGCGCCGCAGCTCAGGCGCCTGCCATCGATGCAAGGACTGCCGCTTTGCAGCTGGCCCTCGACCCCAAGTCACCGGACTTAGAGGCCAAGCCGGCAGTTGCGGGAGATCAGGTGGGTCCAATCAAGGATGCCGCGGGGAGCACGGTTGCGATCGGCCTTGGCCCAACGCCAAGCGGCGCCAGCCCAGCTACAACAGACGGGGGCAAGCCTGGCCCGCCGCAATTCAGTGGGAGTGGCGACAACCCGCCCAAGGTCATCGGCCCAAAGGGTGCCGACGGGCCGAAAACTGGCGGCGACAGTCCGCCATTGACGGGCCCCAGTGCCAGCCCTGGCGGTGCCGTGCCATCGGTAAAGTCGGAAGCTGCTGCTGGTGGGACCCCGGCCCCCTTCGGGGGTGGACCGGAAACGCCGAGCAACCAGAGCTGTCCTCCCAGCGTCTGTTCGAACCAGATGGTTGGCAACACGACGCCGTCTGGACAAACTGATCCTCCCCAAAGGCCAGTCCGTCCCGAGTCGGTGCAACCGGCCGTCCCTGTTGGCCCCCCCAAGCCCCCGCAACCCGACGATACAAAGACGGAGGCGTACGCCGCATTTGTGATGCCGACGAATAGCAACGAAAAAGGCACAGGGTCCCAGTCGTTCGTGAAGGATAATCAGGGCAGCACGGCATACGCCGCCCCGTCCCAGCACACGCGCAACAGGTATGACAACCTAAAGGTCGACTATATTCCTGGCTTCAATGCCCCCCCAACCGAAGGAGGCGGCACGCCCGAGGCGCCATCCCGGCAATTGCTGGGCGGTGATACTAATCGAACCCAACTTAAGAGAACTCTGATTGCCGCTAAGCAGATCGTCGATATTCAGTCCATGACGTATTTAAACAGCGTCCAATCATCTGGGTTGAAATCCCAAGACAGCGCCACGGTCCAGGCTCCAGTAGCGCGGATGAAAACCGTCAAGATCGATCCGTCACTGCTGCGAATAACTAAGGCTTCTGAGTTGACGATTACCGCAAACTCGAGACTTGAAAGCCTCGGCGTGCAACCGAAGGGCCTCGGGGATGGCCGACTGCCCACAAGCCCTGGTGCCGTTAAGGTCGTACCCGTGACGGTCACCACACCCAAGGTCAAATTGACCGTGCCCGGTGTCACCTCACCCAAAGTCAATGTAACCAGGACCGGTGTCGCCTCCCCCAAGCTCACCGTCCCGGCGACCAAGGTTGAAAGCCCGGCAGCTCGGGTCAGAGTAACCACGCCCCAGGTGGCGGCGCCCAAAGTCAACGTGCCAAAAATCAATGCACCAAGAGTCGTGGTGCCGCAGGTCAATGTTGGACCCGCCATTTCAGACGTCAGGCTCAAGCGCGATATCGTGCAGATCGGGCAGCTCGCCAGTGGCCCTCACATCTACCGCTACCGCTATCTTTGGGATGACACCTTCTATGTTGGCGTGATGGCACAGGAAATAGCGGTGACTGTCCCCGACGCTGTCGTGCGCGATAACGATGGCTACCTGCGGGTCGCCTATGACCGTCTTGGATTGAAGCTCATGACCTGGGATGAATGGTTAGCGCACGCTCAGGCCGCGCAGCCAAGGCCATAGCCGCAGGCTGCAACCAGGGCGAGTACGCCAATTCCGGGATAGATAGGTCGCAACGATCGATGACTGCTTTGATGCCCCAGTAGCCTGCGACCTTAGGCCAGTGCGGGCATTTCAGGGCTCCCACGTCCATACGGGGAGACACGTTGCACGAGGTATCTCCGGATCGCGATCGTCAGGCGAAGCACGATCGCAGGTTCGCTACGCAAGTATGTCTTGCGGTTTATGCAGCAAATCGGGCCGACAAATTGCGTACGCTGCCAAGCAAAAAAATATGTGATCGTGCGGAGTTATCGCCTGCTGCTCATAAGCGAATGCAAGCCTGCGGTGTGATTAGGATGCCACAGGCGCCTCCGTTCGCGCTGCCAGTGAGTACAATTGAATGCTCTGCACGCGTACGTTTGCTATTCAGCCCAGAGTTCGCGAGTTTGTGCTCGGGGTTGCGTCATGGTGCGTGGGGTCGTGGCTGCAGGCTGCCGGCAGGCATTTTTCCTGCTGATCGCGACCACCCTGACCTGGGCCACTTTTGTGACGCGGGCCGCCTCCGACACGGTGACGGTCGAAACGCCCCCTAGCGATGTGACCTCCTCCGACGGCACCAGCGACATTCCGACCATAACCAGGGGCGAAATCTGTAGCGGCGGGGCCTGCACGATCGCCAGCATACCTCAGGTCTTTGCGCAAGCCTGCACGGTCACCGGCGGCACCTTGCGTGGTAATCAGTGTCTGTTCTCCGCGGAGACCTCGGAGGGTTTTGCGATCATTGGCCAGGAAATATTTGAGGCTCATCTCCTCGAGCAAGCAAAGGCCGCTGCTGCGACCGCATCGCAAATATCGATGAACGCCATCCAAGCGGCGATGCGCGATATCAGAGACCGACTCCAGAACAAGGCTTCCGCGGCGGTCAAGGAAAAGCCGCAAGGGTTGGGCGCGCGCGATTCTGCGGCACAAGACACTGCGATGATGGGCTTGACACGCTCGCCCACGGCGTTGCCGAGCCCGATCGCCGTCTGGGTGCAGGGTTATGTCGACAGAGAGTGGCGCGATAGCAATCCTGGCTTTTTCGATGGTCGGACATCAACGACCACAGGCGCCATTGGCGGCATTGATTTTACTGCCTACAAACTTCTCGCCCCGAACGATGCGCTCGTCGTCGGCCTGCTCGCCGCTACGACCGACGTACGCACGACCAGCGAGCTTGGGGTGAAGACGAAGGTCGATGGCCCATCGGTCGGTGTCTATGGCGTCTACGTCAATGGCGGCTTTTCCGTCGATCTCAATTCCAAAGTGGATTTTCTTGCCTTGGATCAGGCTTCGGCCTTGCCGCTGTCTTCGGATTTGCGGACCTATGCAACGGCGGCAAATCTCAATTACAAGTTCGACCTTGGTGGCGGATGGATTGAACCGACGGCGGGAGCCATCTACACGGTCACCCGCTGGGACCAGGGCCTGAGTGCGCTCGACGGCCACACGGTGCGGGTGCAGGGAGGGGTGCGCTTCGGGCAATCGTTCACCAACGGTGCGGTGACGATTGAGCCGACGCTGTTGGCTCTGCTTTACAGCGACGTCGTGATCGAGGGCGGAAACATCAATACCTTCGCCGCTCCGCTGGCGCCAACGGACGAAGGAAAATTGTTCGAGCAGGCAGCCCTGAAGCTCAATTTCGATTTTGGCAACGGCTTGTCGACCTCGATTGAAGGTGAGGTTCGGCACGGCAATCTGGATCACGGCGCTGAGGTTGTCGGCGCCGCCGGCAGGGTCGGACTACGCTATCGGTGGTGATGGGACGGGTCTTCGTCCAGCTGGAAGCGAGCTCTCGTGCCCGATTGCGCCGGCGTGGTGCCGCCGATCGACCCGGTCATCGCTTGTGCGTGCCTTCGCGCAATCGTCTCGACAAAAGACAAACCAGGACTTTTGTGGCTCCGGCCGTCCAGCAACCCGCCGGGCTATTTCGACTGGGCGCAATTGCGGAAGATCTGCAGCTGGTCATCGCTAAAATAGTCGGTCTTGCGATTCTTGTTGCGGTGCGACAAGTGCAGACAGAAATCCGGCGTTATGGTCTTTGTGTAGTCGTTGGTAATTTCGTTGACATCCTCTGCGTCCAGGTACTGTCGTTGTTCACTAGCAAACTCGAGGGCAGACTTGTTGCTTTCAAACAGCAGTCCGGTGAGCAGCGTCTTGCGCTCAACCGGCGTCATGGCGCGCACCGGCAGCACGCGCACGACAAAGTTGAGCCATTTGACCGACGTTTCACTCTTTTTGATCAAGCTCGCGACCAGGGCACGCATCTCGGCCGGGGTGACAAACTCCTCCAAGGTTTCGCGCGACAGGTGGGCGGCTTCGAAGTCCTCGTAGGTACCGTCGGCAACCAGCTTTGCCACCAGCTCCTCACGCAAGCCGCTTGAAAAATTCACGTGCCGCAGCGCCGCCAGGGCGTGCGCGGCATTGGACTTGACGATCGCCGCAATGGCCTCGTGTTGCGCCTCGGCCGGCAGCCGCTCACCGAACACGTCGAGGACCAGTACGGCCACCTCGGGCGTGAGATCGCCCCCGGTGTGCATGCGCTGCGCGAGCTGCACGACTTCCGCATCGGAGATCCGCAGCGCCGCAGCGCTGTTAGCAATGATCGACAGGCTTGCCTCGCGCAACACCTTGGCACGCAGGTCTCGGCGCTGCTCTTGCGTCAAGCGGTTGACCTTGGCAAGCACCGCCACGGCTTCATTGCCACATCCGGGTGAGGCGATCATGCGTTTGATCAATTCGTCAAACTGGGAGGCACTCAGGATGCTCGATCTGCGGGCCACGGTGGACAGCAGTTCCGGGCTGTTTGCCAGATCGATGAACAGCGCAAAGGTTCGGTCTCGATCGACGAGGCGAGAATTGTCCTGCGTCAGCAACTGCACCAAGGTGGGCAGATGCTGCTCGGCGATGGCTTCGGTCTCGGTATAGAACTTGCTCCAAACCGCACCGGGCATTGTGGCCTCGGTTTGCGGTGTTAGGCTGAGCTTGAGCGGACATCGCGCTTCGTTGGGCGCGATAGTGCGGCAAATCCTGACCAGCAATTGTTCGTGCGCTTCGGGCTTGTCAAAGAGGGCGATCCGCCAGGCGCGCGGTTTGGTGGCCGCTTCGGCCAGTATTTGGGTGGCGGCGCCGATCACACCAACCGAAAGGTCTTCGCCGTTACGGCGCCCGGAGATGTACGGTTCGGAAAAGCGATACTGCAGCTCGGCGGCATTGACGGTGGCGGTGCCCGTGACGTTGCGCACCAGCTTGTCTGCGGCGCGCCCGGTGAGCAGCCATACTCTATCCGAAGGCTGTCGCGCCCATTCACCGGCCACAGAGACGCGCCCATCCGAGGTGACCACCGCCGACGATTGCGGGATCTCCCGCGCCGTCAGCCAAAGCGGGAAATAGAGCCACGTCCACGTCAGAATGAGCCATCCCCAAACGCGCGCAGTTCGATCCTTTGACGAAGACACCGCCAGGGTAATGAGAACGGCAACCGAGGTTGCAAGTGAGACGATCGGCCAGAACGCACCGGCGCTGGTCAACCAAACCGTCCCCCGCCAACGCAAGTACTGGGCAATGCCGAGGCCCAACACACACGGAATGACGCCAAACACGGTGGCCGTCACCATCGCTTTGCGTCGGCGTGTGGCGTTTTCCATGCGCTGTTCCTTCCGTAAAACCAAGGGGAAAGAACTGGGGTCGAGGGGTGGACAGTATAGCGGACCAGAGCCCTCTTGTACCTTCGAACATGGCCTTGCGCGGGTGCCGTGACCGGTCCGAGGCGCACATCACATGTTAGACCCCAGCAATCGACCTTGGATCTCGCAATCTTTCAAAAAAACTGGCCATCCGCCCTGGGCGAGGCGTCGGCCGTCCGGC
>DATFXD010000177.1:0-16498 GCA_035258605.1 Hyphomicrobiaceae bacterium
GCTTCCTCGCCGCTGGCCGGAAGCCAGTCCCGATAAAGGTAGAGCGCGGCGGGCTCCAGATTGTCGGTGTTGCCAACGACGCGTAGCACCGCGCAGCGTCCGCCCGGGATCTCGCCGGCTTTGATCTGCTCGCCGTTTGCCTCGATCGGTTGGTCGGTCCCGACACAAAGGTCGACGCTGTAATCGGCAGGCGACGCAGGACGCCGCTCGGAACGCCAGACATTGAACGTCGGACTTGTCTTGGGGTGCAAGCCAGCAGCCTTGCGCCACGCGATGAACCGCTGGATGGTGGCGCGCAGCGTCGCCGGGTCGCCCCGATGCTCCATGATCGCCACCGGCGTGGGGGGCACATCGCGAATCGTCACGTCGTCAGCGGTGAAGGTCTTCTGCATGAGCTTGCTCCTCGCATTGTCGAGAGGCCCGAAGGCCGCAAGCCACGGCTCCCAATCGGGAGATTTCCGGAACGACGAAGGCGATTGCCCGAACAGTTGCCGAAAAGCGCGGGCGAAGGCGTCCGGTGCATCGTACCCGGCATCCATCGCTATGTCCGTGACGCTTTGGGCATCCCTGTAGGCTAGCCGGTATGAAGCGCGCTTCATGCGGGCGAGCTGGATATAGCGATGCACGGAGAGCCCGAAGGTCGCCGTGAACTGCCGGTGGAAATGATATTTCGAGTAGGCTGCGACGCTGCTCAGCGCGTCCAAGTCCAGATCGTCGTCGAGATGCCGGTCTATGTGATCCAACACCCGCTGCATCCGGGCATGGTAGTCTTGCAGCACCGCCTTCATCGTTCTGCCCTCCGTGGCAGCACCAGCTAAGCGCACGCAGACATGCGGCGCTCGACCGATCTTGCGGTTTGTCACGGGTCGCAGAACATCGCCAAGGACCGTGTACGGGCACGCCCAATTTATCGATGAACGGCGCGTGATCAAGCCGCTGCGACCAACAAGCCGAGAGGCGTCCAGCGAGAGCACCATGGCGCGCCCTGCCAGAACGCTATGGACCGCGCAGCCTCATTAGCTGCCAGCAGCGCTGAGGTCTGCCCAGGGCCAGTGAATTATTGCGCGATGGCCATGGTGGCTGCGCGCTTAGGAGTCTACGGCCTAACTGATCAACCATTCGGCGGGTATTTCCAACCGGCAGCGGACGCCGTCGCGCGCGAGGTGATAGTCGACCGCGCCACCGAGCTCGTAGGGGATGAGGTCGCAGATCACCGACGTGCCGTAGCCGGTGCTAGTGGGCGTGTCGATCTGCGGGCCGCCAGTCTCCCGCCACTCAAGCACCAGTTTGCCACTGGAGCGGCCGCGTGCCGGCCTCCGCCAACGGACCGAAACCTGTCCATGACCATTGGACAAGGCGCCATACTTGGCGGCGTTGGTGGCAAGCTCATGCAGAACCATGGCCACGGGCTGTGTCGCCTCGGCGGTCAGGTTGACGTCGGGGCCGGCAATGAGCGTGCACTCACTTTTGGTGCAGAATGCCAGCTCGGTGCGCACCAATTCGCCGAGGCACACGCCTTCCCAACGGCTGCGGCTCAGCAGCGAATGGGTATTCGCCAATGCCCCGATGCGGCCATTGAGTACCTCGAGGAACTCGTCAGCTGACTTACTCGACTCGCGAGATCGTTGCGCCACCGCCGCCACGCAAGCGAGGACATTTTTCACACGATGGTCGAGCTCGGCGATGAGCAGGCTCTTGTGGTCTTCGGCTTTTCGGCGTTCGGTCACGTCGATGTAGACACCGGTCATGCGCCTGGCGCGACCGGTGTGGTCGTAGTTAATCAGGCTGCGAGCTTCAATCCATCTCACTTCGCCTCCAGGACGCACAAATCGAAACTCGTTGACGAGCTCGCGTCGCCCCTCCTTGAAGGCTCGGATATGTTCGGCGCGCAGGCGCCCGATATCATCACGATGCACCCGTGCAAACCATTGTTGCGCGGTGATTTCCATAGTGCGGTGCGATAGCCCGGAGATCGCGGCGCTGGCGCGCGCGATGCGCATGGCTTTAGCAGGGATGTCCAAGCTGTAGGAGCCGACGCGCGCAGCCTTGTGTGCCAGATCGAGCTGCGCATTGCGTTCGGCGAGCCGGGCCTCGGCGCGCTTGCGGTCGGTGATATCCTCAATCACAGACAGGAAATAGTCGACGGTGCCGTCGGCCGTGCGCACGCAGCCGACCGTGAGACTGGCCCATACGATGCCACCGTCCTTGCGGATATAGCGCTTCTCGATGCAATAGCTATTGGCTTCGCCGGCGAGCGTCTTGTTCAGAATCGAGAGATTGGTTTCGAGATCGTCGGCGTGGGTAACGTCCTGGAAGGTTCTTTGTTTGAGTTCCTCGACCGAGTAGCCAAGCATGCGCGCGAAACTGTCGTTTACGCGCAGAATTGCCCCATTCGGGCCGACCAGGACCACGCCTACGGCGGCATTCTCGAAGGTCGCGCGAAACCGTGCTTCGCTCTCGGCAAGCGCGCGCCGCGCTTCGACCTGCTCCGTCTTGATCTCGGCGAACAACAGTGATCCGCCGATAGTACCGTTGGCATCGCGCCAAGGTGCCATGGACCAGCGCACCCAGTCTGTGCGACCGTCTTGATGCGTGAACCGGTCCTGTTCCTGCGACAACGCCGCCCCGGCCAGCACGCGCGCATGAATGTCGTGCCAGCGCTGGCGCATGCCGGGAAAGATCTCGTAGTGCGAGCGGCCAATGAGCTGGGCCTCCGGCGGTAGGCGATAGTCATCCACGAAACGCCGCGAGACCGCGAGGTAGCGCATACTGCGATCAAACATGGCAATTGCCACCGGCGCATGCTCGACGAATACCGCCAGTTGCGCCTCGCGTTCGGCGAGGGTGGTTTCAGCCCGTTTGCGTTCGCTGATGTCGACCAGCATGTTGACGGCACCGGTCAATTGTCCGGCCGCATCGAACAACGGTGTCGGATAGGAAATAAACGGTATCCGCGTGCCGTCTGGGCGCTCGGTCACCGCCTCCATGCCGCGGATCGGTCGTCTTTGCTGAAGCGCCATCGCCATCGGGCACTGATGGTGCGGCAGCACCGTTCCATCCGGCCGGTAGAGCTTGTGGGAACCACAGAACGTGCTTTTGCCCAGCTCGGGGCGGCACCCCCAAAGGCTGGCGGCAGCCTCGTTGTAGAACGTGATGCGTCCCTCGGCGTCCGTCATGTAAATGGCGGCAGGCAGTGCCTCAATCGCCTCATGCGATAGATCGTTGACACCGTCTAAGGTGTAGGGTCGTGCCGCGCCGTTGCTAGCGGACCGGTTCTTCGATGCCTCCACGCGACTCAGTGCGGGACTCCATGTTTGTGGCACGAGTTTCAGGCATACCTGCTGTCGACGCTACACCGACTGGCCGGCGGGGAACATTGTCCTCTAGCACCCTTCGCGCACCGATTGTACTGCGACGATTGGCTTGCCTGCCTGGCAACTACGGAATGGTAACGGACGTTCGTTAACCAAATTCTCACATACCGGGCGGCGCCACACGCCCATCCGCGCCACTCGCACGGCGTGCGGCCTGGCACCGCTGCCGGGAGACAGGCTTCCCACCGCATCGGCACGTGGGTTGTGACCCGCTGCTCTGCCTCAGCGCCGGCCGCCGAGACAATCGGCGCCGCTCATCGGTAGCCGCGCATCTTCTGGAGGATGACGGTTCGATGCTCGGTCATCAGATGCAAAGTCATCTCGAACTGTCGCAGGAGCTGCGTCGCCTTGGCCGTGCTTCGTTTGGCATGCTCGAGCTCGAAAATGCGTGCCTTCTGCCGCTCGATGCGTTCCCGCACCTCGACGATCAGGCGATTGACGCGCGCCAGATGTCGGTAGCGATCGCCTCGCCACGCCAGCCGTCTGCGGCTGCCGCCGATGGAGCCGCTAAGGCGACCAACGAGCAATTGATAGTAGGCTTGTGACATCTCTTCCCGCACTCCGGGCGCAACCTAGCATGGGTTGGTGGCGTGCGGATCCCAGAGTCGACGATCATGGTTGCTTTGTCACACCGGACGCCTTGGCGGCGGCAACGAGGTGGTGCGCCGCCTCAGCGCTAGTGCTTCCAGCCGACCAGCTCCTTGATGAGCATGGCTCGATATTGGATCTTCGCCTGCAACGAACGCTCAAGCACCCTGAGCAGCCCTTCCGGGTCACCGCACCCGGGCCGGTTCCGGCGCTCGACCACCTGGGCCCGCTGCACGGCAACGCGAGCGCGTCCCTCGACGATGCGTCGGTTGAACTTGGCGAGCAAGCGATAGGTAGGGTGTTTTCGCATGGTGGTTCCGTGTGGCACGTGCCCACAAGCTACACCCAGCGGACGCGGCCAGCACCGGACCCTCGTCACACCCGATTTGACCAAGGTCATGGTTAATACCACCGGCCCGAAGCCGATGCGGGGTGGGGATTAGCGGTGCGGCGCGCGTGCGACGTTGTGCGGCGATCGCTAGCTGAGCTCACGCTTGCGGCGACAGTATTCGCCACGGCGCCAGCCGCCGCCGGCAATGCCGCATGTCTCGGCCGGGTTGGGACACCCTCCACCGCGGCGTCCCCTGCATCAGTCCCCCTGGGCGTTTGTCGCACCGAACCTTAGGAGGTTCCCCGATGCCGTCGGCGCAAATGTCCGCCTACGGTTCGCTATCCGCGCATCGCCGCCCGCCGCCAGGGCGGAACGAAGTTGCTAACAGGATGGAGGCCGCGATGGCTCACAAGCAGGAACACCGGCGCGATCTGCCCGCGCACGTCGATGGTGACGGTACCTTCAACCGGCGCAATATTCTGCTCGCGAGCGGCTCGCTGCTCACGGTCACGGCGCTAGGGTCGGTCATGGAGCCCAACGCGGGCGCGGCTCAGGCACAATCAAGCGCTACCGCAACTGGCCGGGCGCCTAATATTCTTGTGCTCTGGGGCGACGACATCGGCACTTGGAATATCAGTTTCAACAATCGCGGCATGATGGGTTACACGACGCCCAATATCGATCGCATCGCGCGCGAAGGCGTGTCCTTCACCGACTACTATGGCCAACAAAGTTGCACCGCGGGACGGGCCGCGTTTATTGGAGGCACGGTGCCCGTGCGAACCGGCATGACCAAGGTTGGGTTGCCGGGCGCGAAAGAGGGCTGGCAGGCGAGCGATCCAACCATCGCCGCCTTACTCAAGGACCAAGGCTACGCCACCGGCCAGTTCGGCAAAAATCACTTCGGCGATCGCGACGAACATCTGCCGACGGCGCACGGCTTTGATGAGTACTTCGGCAGCCTTTATCACCTCAACGCCTCGGAGGAGCCAGAAAACCTCGACTATCCAAAGGATCCGGAATTCCTCAGGAAATTCGGGCCCCGCGGCGTCATCAAGGCCGCCGCCGGCGGCCCGATCACCGACACCGGGCCCCTCACCAAGAAGCGCATGGAGACCATCGATGATGAAACCTCCACCGCCGCGCTCGATTTCATTGACCGTCAGGTGAAGGCCGGCAAACCGTTCTTTTGCTGGTGGAATGCCACGCGCATGCACTTCCGCACGCACGTCAAGGCCGAGCACCGCGGCCTGTCCGGTCAGGATGAGTATGGCGACGGCATGGTCGAGCACGATGCCCACGTCGGGCTGTTCCTGAAGCAGCTCGATGATCTCGGCATTGCCGACAACACCATCGTCATGTACTCGACCGACAATGGCCCACATTATAATGCCTGGCCCGACGCCGGCACCACCATGTTCCGAAGCGAGAAGAATTCCAATTGGGAAGGCGCCTATCGCGTGCCTGCTTTTGCGCGCTGGCCCGGCCATTTCGTGGCCGGCAAAACGCTAAACGGTCTGGTGGCGCACGAAGATTGGATGGTTACCTTCCTCGCCGCTGCCGGCATGCCCGATGTCACAGAGCGCCTGCTCAAAGGTGACACGTTCGCCGGGCGCAAATATCGCACGCATCCCGACGGCTATAACATGCTCGACTACCTTGGCGGCAAGACCGACCAGTCACCGCGCAAGGAATTCTGGTATGTCAACGACGACGGCCAGATTGTCGCCGCGCGGTGGCAGGACTGGAAGGTGGTGTTCCTGGAAAATCGCGGTGAACAGTTCGGCGTTTGGCGCGAGCCCTTCGTCGAGCTGCGAGTGCCGTTGTTATTCAACCTTCGCCGCGACCCGTTCGAGAAATCCCAGCACAACTCCAACACCTACAATGACTGGTTTCTCGAGCGGGTGTTTGTGCTGGTGCCGATCCAGCAACTGGCCGCAAAATTCCTCATCACCATGAAAGACTATCCGCCGAGCCAGACCCCGGGATCGTTCAATTTAGCCAAGGTCGAAGAGCAGATACGAGCCGCGGCCGGCGGCCGTTGATGCACCTGCCGAGGCCTGTTGCGTCGATTTCCGCTTGACACGGTGGTCCCGAACCGGCGCGGGCGCATCTCGGGTCGATAGCACCAACCGGGCTCGGCATTGCGCGTCCCCGGATCTCAATGGATTGGGGCGCGCAACCAAGCTCTGATCTCGTCGTGGTCAGTCTCTCCGGCAACGCAGCAACGATGCTTTGCAGGTTGGCGGGCGCGAGCACAAAGCCAAGCATCTTGGCCATGGCAATAGAGACTTCGGCATCGGTCATACGAGGGTGATCGAGGCGGGGGGAGGATGGTCGCGCGCGCGGATGGCATCTGCCGAGCTTGCGGCCGCGCCCCCGCGCTTGAAATGAGCTCGGCGATATCGGCCGGCCCAGCGGGACCTGCGTCACGGTCGGTCCAACAGGAAACCGGAAAAGGACAATTGCGTTCTCCTGCCGCCGCCCGACCGCCGGTGGCCCATGTGAAGCCCTGGCGTGTCCCAGATAGCAAACCATGATGTAGGATCTGCCGCTACCATGGCGATCTCGCTCGAAAGCTGCCGCAACGAAGGCTAGGGTAGGTCTCGCATCAGCATAGTACCGGCAACCATGGCCAAGCGCATTATGTTCCAATACTGGGGCCGTCGCGGAGCCCTGCAGCAGTTCACGCTGGAGGTTGCGCGCGCGGTCTTGGCCGATCCGGAAATTACCCCGACCTTGTCCGTGTCGCGGCAAAGCGAACTCTACGCGGCGTTTGCCGCATTCGGCACCTCCGTGGTCGCGTTCGACACGTTCTCGGACACATTGGGAGCTCTGACATCGAGTTGGCGCATCCCCGCAGTGCGTCGACGGCTGGGCGATGAATTGCGGGACCGCGGCATCGAGGCGGTCATCGATCTTATGCCGCACATCTGGTCACCCTTCATGACCTCGGCGATCCACCGTGCGGGAGCGCTGTATATTCCCGTCGTTCACGATGCGGCCGCGCACCCCGGAGATCGGACCGGATGGGCAAACTGGTTGATCGGCCGGTCCGTCGCCGACGCCGATCTGGTCATCACCCTGACGCAAGCGGTGGCTCAGCAACTGTTGTCGTCGGGTCGCGTGGCCAAAACCAAACTGCGGACGCTTTTTCTGCCAGACCTGTCGTATGCAGGTCGAGACCTAGAACGCGGTCTCAAACCAGGCGAGGCGACCCGGCTGCTGTTTCTCGGGCGCATCATGAAATACAAGGGGCTGGCCATGCTGTTGGATGCGCTCGACATCTTGCGCCAGGAGAACGTGCCGGTTCAGTTGGGGGTGTTCGGAGAAGGTAATATTGAGGACAGTATCCCGCGTCTGCAGCAAATGGGCGCCGAGATCGTCAACCGATGGTTGACGTCGGAAGACATCGTCGATGCGCTCGAGCGCTATGACGTGGTTGTGCTGCCTTATCTCGAGGCGAGTCAGTCGGGGGTAGCGGCGACGGCGTTCGGGGCTGGTCTACCGGTGGTGGCGACACCCGTTGGTGGGCTCATCGAACAGGTCAGGGATGGGCACAACGGCACCTTGGCCGAGAGCTGCAGTGCGGCGGATTTCGCCCGCGCCATCAGCCGCTTACTGGGGGATACGGCGCTCTATGCGCGGCTTAATGCGAACATCGCCGCGGACCGGGAACAACGGTCCATGCAGCGGTTCGTGACATCGTGCGTTGATCTCGTTTCGGAAGCACAGATGGGTGCGCCGCGACCACCGGAAGCCGCCGTATACATATAGCGGCGCCCGCGGCCATCGCCGTGGCGAGGCGGCGGCTACTCGGTCGCCGGAGACAAAACCTCACGTTTCCAGGTCAAGCAGACGAAGCCGCCAACAGATGTCCAACAGCCCGTGCCGCACTAGATAGCCGAAGACGCGGCGCCGGATTTCGTGCTCGCCAACCTCCCTGCCAAAATTCCTTCGGCGGATCATCTCTATCTCAGGGGTACCGATCAGCGACATCGCCGCCAGTGTCTTCTGCGTCGAATGCAGCCGAAAGCCACCGAGAAAGCGGTTGAGCCGCCTGATCTTCAGGCCGTGTCGATCAAACCGGGTCATGAGATCCCAATCCATCGCGAATTTGAGCGATTCGTCGAGTTGGCCGACCCGTTCCCAGGCGCGGCGCCGCCAGAACAAGGTCTCTTGCGGCACCCAATCCATATACTTGAGGACCTCGCTATCGTGCGCCGGGATGATCCAGCGACCGATTTCGAGATCCTCCTCATTGATGATGATGCGATGCCCGTAGACGACGTCGAGCTCGGGGTCGCCGGCGAAGGCATCCGCGACCGTGCTCAAGGTGCCGGGGAGGTAAATATCGTCCGAATTCAAGTAAGCCATAATTTCTCCGCTGCTCACGCGAAAGCCCTTATTGATGGCGTGGCTTTGTCCGTGATCCGGCTCGGAGATCCAGTAGGCCAGGCGGTCGTGGTTGCGGCGCAAAATGTCCTGCGTGCCATCACCGGAGTTGCCATCGATGACAATGTGCTCGATGGCGGGATACTCCTGGTCCGCGACGCTGGCGATGGTCCGCTCGATGAAAGCGGCCTGCTGGTAGCTGGGGGTGACGATGGAAAACTTAGGCAGATGACCGCGCGGCGGCGGTCGACGCTTCGGCAGCCGCAAGGCGCGCGGCGGATGTTGCTTAAGCCGCGTCAGCTTCGGATGCATGAAGGGCGCGACGCGATAAATCGCCCGACGACAAAGGTAAGCGATTTCCACCAGCATGAAAGCCTTCAGTGTTGTCGCACGGCGAACGCAAGAGACGCCAGGACCGTCCCAGAACTCTCCATCAATGGTGCCGCGGCAGCAAGCCGCGCAACCGATCGATCGCTGTCGCCAAATCGGCTGCCAAGCGTTGCGCCGCCGCTGCAGTTCCTTGCCGATGCCGATGATAATTGCCGATCAGGCTGACGATGCCATCGCTGATCGAATGCGCGTCCGGTGCGGCAACGACGCCATTGTCGGCGATGATCCACTCGCTCAACGTCGACCCGTTGAGGGCGAGGAATGGGCGTTGCGCGGCCACCGCGTCGCAGACCGTTCCGGATCCGCGCAGCTGGAACGTGGCCGGGTCGTTGAGCAGCAGCGCGGCATGACAGCTGTGCCACTGACGGGCGTACTCCGCCGCCGGCAGGAACGCGGGTAGCGGCTGGCACCGAAGTTTGTCGCCGGTGGCGGCGGCGACGGCTTGGGCCCGCAACGTGACGGCGGGCAAAGCGCTGCCGCGCAAGGCATCGCTCAGATGTTGGCCGATTGCGTTGATGAGACTGGCGCCTTTGTCGGCGCGCAGCTTGCCAGGAACAAACACCACGAACTCGCCCTCGATCGGCGGCACCGGTACCGCCGTCAGCGGGCTCGGATGCGGGAGCAGGGTCACCTCGATGGCAAAGGCTTCGGCGATGGCGGCGGCAAACCCGAGCGTTTCGGCGAACAGACACAGGCGCTGCCTGGCACCGTCGGCTGCCAACAGCACAGCCAAGGCGCTGCGCCAGGTCGGTGCGCTCACATGCGAACCGACATCGTCATACATCAGGCGCAGTGCAATTTGCGGTCCTGCTGCCGCACGTTTGTGCACCTCGGCGATCGCCAGGATCATCTCCGCATCGGCGGATGGCAGCAGCAGCAGGTCGCCAGCATCGGCGGCAACAGCCTTGAGGATGCGGACGATGTCGGCAAGCATCAGCGATCTCATGGTGGCGGCGTCGCCGTGTGCGATCCGGGCGGTGGCGCCGGCCGCCGGCGGCGCCGCGGGCGGGCGCAAGGCCTCAGGGATATAGCCTTCGCCGTGGCGAATGAGCCGTTCGACGATCGGGCCATAGTGGCGCTTGCGGGCGATTGTGGTCCGACTGTGCGTGAAGCGTGGCGGCGTGTTTGCCCGGCGCCACGGCCCGGTTGCGGTCTGCGGGCCTGGGACGACCAGCAGTGGTGTAGGCGCCAGCAGCCTCCGCAAGCGCTCGGCCGTGACCGCAAAGTGTCCCTCAGCACCGGTCAGCGACGGTTCAAGCAAGATGATGCGACCGGCCATGCTCTCGTGTGTTCGGAGTAGGTAAGCGTAGCTCTAGCGGCAACCCTCGGTCGCGGCGCCCGGCGCCGCCAGCCGGTTGCCCAGCGCTCAGCGAATGTTGCAAGGGTGCTGCGATGCCCCAAGAAGGCCCCGCGCGAGGGCACTCTAGCATGGCCAGGCGCGGGCGATACTCCTATTCTCGATGCGGCGAGCGCGGCTACGCACGACACGTGCGAGTGGCGAGGTGCGGCCTCCAAGGGCGAACCGTAATCGGACAGTGCCGTTTCCCGGGGCGGCCTTCGCTGGGGTTGAAAAGGTCGCTAACTATCTTGACTCTCATCATAAATGCGACAAGGTCTGGTCGCTCGAAGCGCTACGGCGGTGGCACGATTGGCGCCTACGCAGCGGCGAGTGGCTCTTATGCGCGTCTCTTGCAGGGCTTGCCATGCTGCCGGACGATCGTCGTCGTTTCACACGCGACCCTGTGTTGCGACCCTGCGTGGCATCAATAGCGGGCCGCATTTCGTCTTACCGAGACGACGCGGGGACGATGGCATCGACGGGCGGTGGGCGCGGCCGCGTCGCACCATGGCGGCAGCGACTGGCGTTGCCTTCAGCCTGCTGACGCGGCGACGCACGACCGCTGGAAAGAGGGAAAAATTGTTGTGCCGTCAGCCTCAAGGTGCACCACAAGGCGTTTGGTAGTTCATGAAGCGAGCGCTCATTACGGGAATTACGGGGCAGGACGGCTCCTATCTCGCGGAGCTGTTGCTCGACAAAGGCTATCATGTTTTCGGTCTCGCCAGACAGCAGAGCTGGTATCGTCCAAATAGTGCAAGTCACCTGGCGGCTAACATTGAGATATTAATCGGCGACGTTACCGAAGGTGTCGACGTCGCACGAGCGGTGCAGGTTGCCAAGGCCGACGAGATTTATAACTTGGCCTCGCTATCGCATCCGGGAGAGTCGTGGTCGCGCGCGGCGGAGACCCTGATGGTCAATGGTTTCGCTGCCATCCGGCTGTTCGAGGCGGTGCGGCACCACTGCCCGGGGGTTCGCGTCTATCAAGCATCGTCCTCGGAAATGTTTGGTCAGCCGGTGGACGACCAGCAGGACGAGCAAACTGCCTTTAATCCGATCAACCCCTACGCTGCGGCTAAAGTTTATGCGCATCAAATGGCGCAGATCTACCGCAAAAGCTACGGCATGCATATTTGTAGCGGCATTCTCTTCAACCATGAAAGTGAGCGACGCCCGCTGCATTTTCTGACGCAGAAGGTCGCCTACGGCGCAGCCTGCGCCGCGCTCGGTATCGACAACTCGGTCGATCGCAACGAGCGCGGCCGGCCGATCGTGCACGATGGCAAGCTTGCCTTGGGCAACGTCGAAATCGCGCGCGACTGGGGCTACGCTCCTGATTTCGTCCGGGCGATGTGGATGATCGTGCAGCAGCCGCAGCCGACCGACTATGTCGTCGGGACCGGCACCTTGCGCACGCTTCGCCATCTGTGCGAGGTCGCCTACAAAAGCGTCAATCGAAACTGGCAGGATCATGTCGTCAGTGATCCTGAGCTGGTGCGGCCGCTCGAAGCCGGAAAGATCGTCGCCAATCCGGCCAAGGCGAGAACGCTGTTGGGATGGCAGCCGAGCATCAGCTTCGAAGCGATGATCCAGCAGATGGTCGCGGCTCAGATACGGCGGTTGCAACGAGCGTACGGGGGAAAACCGTGAAGACGGCGCTGGTGACAGGCATTACGGGCCAGGACGGGTCCTATCTGGCCGAATTTTTGCTGGCTAAGGGCTACGAGGTGCACGGCATCAAGCGCCGCACCTCCTTGTTCAATACCCACCGTGTCGATCATCTCTATCAAGATCCGCACGTGGCCAATCGCCAATTCATTCTGCACCACGGCGATCTGACGGATTCTTCCAGTCTGGTGCGTATCATCCAACAGGTACAGCCGGACGAGATCTACAATCTGGCGGCGCAGTCGCATGTCGCGGTCTCCTTTGAGGAACCGGAATACACGGCAAATTCCGACGCCCTTGGTGCGCTTCGTCTGCTGGAGGCGATTCGTATTCTGGGGCTGGAAAAGAAGACGCGATTCTATCAGGCGAGTACCTCGGAGTTGTACGGTTTGGTGCAGGAAACGCCGCAGACCGAGCAAACTCCCTTCTATCCGCGCAGTCCTTACGCGGTGGCCAAGCTTTACGCCTATTGGATTACCGTCAACTACCGCGAGGCCTATGGCATCTATGCCTGCAACGGCATCATGTTCAATCACGAGAGCCCGCTCCGCGGCGAGACTTTCGTCACTCGCAAGATCACGCGCGGTTTGGCACGCATCAAATTGGGCCTGCAGGACTGTCTTTATCTCGGCAACCTGGATGCCAAGCGCGATTGGGGGCATGCCAAGGACTACGTCGAGATGCAGTGGCTGATGCTGCAGCAGCCACTGCCGGAGGATTTCGTCATAGCCACCGGCGTTCAATATAGTGTGCGTGACTTCGTCAACGCGGCGGCGCAGGAGGTCGGCCTCAAGCTCCGCTGGCTTGGCCAAGGCGTAGAGGAAAAGGGCTTAGACCCCGCCGGCAAGTGCATTGTGGCGGTCGATCCCCGTTACTTTCGTCCGACCGAGGTTGACACCTTGCTCGGGGATGCATCCAAGGCCAAGCAAAAATTGGGTTGGTCGCCGAAGATCAGCTTTCAAGCCTTGGTCGCCGAGATGATGCACGAAGACCTCAAGGCCGCCGAACGCGACGAAGTGGTGCGCAAGCATGGTTATCGCACCTACCGGCATCACGAGTAGGCCCATGAACAAGAGTACCAAGATCTATGTCGCGGGCCATCGTGGCATGGTGGGCTCCGCCATTGTGCGCCGTCTCCACGGCGCCGGCTATCGCAACCTGGTAATGCGCACGCGCTCGGAGCTCGACCTCACCCAGCAGACGGCGGTGACCGCCTTTTTCCAACATGAGCGGCCGCAGTACGTGTTCATGGCCGCGGCCGAGGTCGGCGGAATTCATGCCAACAATACGCGCCGCGGCGAATTCATTTATCAGAACCTGATTGTCGAGGCCAACGTCACGCACGCCGCCTGGCAGGCCGGTGTGCAGCGCATGCTGTTCCTCGGCTCAAGCTGCATCTATCCGCGCGATTGTCCGCAACCGATCAAGGAAGACTACCTGCTGACCGGCCCGCTGGAGCAGACCAATGAACCCTACGCGATCGCCAAGATTGCAGGCATCAAGCTGTGTGAAAGCTACAATCGACAATACGGCACCCAGTATGTCTCGGCGATGCCGACCAACCTCTATGGCCCCAACGACAACTATGATCTGAATAGCAGCCATGTCCTGCCGGCACTGATCCGCAAGGTGCACGAGGCAAAGGTGAGCAACGCCGCAAGCTATGTGGTGTGGGGCTCGGGTCGGCCGCGGCGCGAATTCTTGTACGTGGACGATATGGCCGACGCCTGCGTTTTCTTGATGGAGCGGGACAGCGTCCATGACGGCTTATTGAATATCGGCACCGGCGAAGACGTGACCATCCGCGAGCTGGCGGAACGGGTGATGGATGTGGTGGGCTTTAAAGGTGACATCGTGTTTGATGCCTCAAAGCCCGACGGAACGCCGCGCAAGCTTTTGAGCGTCGAGCGCATGCGCGCGTTGGGCTGGAGCGCGCAGACCGCTTTGCGCGACGGTCTGGCCAAGACTTACGCCGCCTTTATTCAGCGCCTAGGCGCGCAAGCCTGAGCGCATCGGTCGGATCCCGGATCGGCGGTCGTAGTTGGTGCGGACCGCGGCACGGCATAGAGCTTACGAGCCGAGTCGCCTACTCACACAGTGAATTGCTGGGATGATCTGTCGCCGTTGCGCCCGCTAGGGGGGCGGTTGCGCGGGCCTTGGCGTGATAGGCGTTCAAAATGTCGTCGACCGCACCCAATTGCACCAATTTGCCGGCTTCCAACAGCGCTGCCTTGTTGCACCAGGACCGGATGAGATCATCCGAATGGCTGGCGACCACAAGCACGCTGCTGCGGTCGATGAAGTGCCGCAAGCGACGCGATGCCCGCTCGGCGAACCGCGCGTCGCTCGCCCCTATTGCCTCATCGATAAGCAGGATGCCCGGATCAACGGCGGTGGCGACAGCAAAGCCCAATCGCACCAACATGCCGCTGGAGTAGGTTCTCAGCGGCAGCGATAGGTATTCGCCGAGCTCACTGAACTGCTCGATGTCGGCGATCTTGTTTTCGATGCCCCGTCGCGGCATGCCGAGCAAAAGGCCGCCCGTGATGATGTTCTCGTAGCCGGTATCCTCCACGTCGAGGCCGGGCAAGATATCGAAACACGGCGTGATTTTGCCGCTGGCCAGAACCCTGCCGGCAACCGGCTCATAAACACCGGCCATCACCTTGAGCACGGTCGACTTGCCGGCACCGTTGTGACCGACAAGGCCCAACCGATCGCCCTCGTGCAGCTCGAGGGAGAAATCATTCAATGCCTTGACCACCGACCGGTTGCCCGCGGCCCCACCCTGTTCGATCAACCCGCCGGTTGCGCGCGCAAACAGGGCTTTGCGCAGACTGCGGTGGGCTCCGTAGATCGGAAACTCCACACACACGCGCTCCAGAATTACTGCCACCATGGCGAAAGCTCAGCTCCAGTAGGCGATACGCCGGCGAAAGCGCGTGAATACGAGATAGGTGATCGTCCAACCAAGGAGGGCCATGGCGAGCACGGCCGTGTAATTGCCGACACTGGGATATTTGCCCAACAGGGGGGCGCGGACCACCTCAATGCAATGATAGAGCGGATTGAGATGCACAAACGCCAAACGCACCGCGCCTTTCAGCTGATCGACCGGCCAAAATATCGGCGTAATAAGCATGGCGATCTGCATCACGTTTCCCACCAATTGCTGCACATCGCGAAAGCGCAGGCAGATCATGCCGAGCAGGAGCGTCACCCATACGCCGTTGAAGAGAACCAGAAAGACCCCGGGGACCACGAGCAACGTTGCCGGCCCGAGCAGACGCGGGGCCATCACCAGCACCAGCAACGCGTAGACCAGGAGATGGTGCAGGAACACGATCAGGTTGCGCCACACCAAGGCGTAGATCAGCAGCGAGTAGTCAAAGCGTGAATTGCGGTAGAGATTGGCGCTGGTGACAAACACCATGCCGGCCTCGGTCACACACGCCGAGATCAGCAGCCAAACCACCATGCCAGCGGTCAGGTAAGGCACATACTCACCGGCATCGAGGTTCCACAAGGAGGAGCCGACCGTGCCCATCGTAATTACGAACATCGCCAGACTGACCACGCTCCAAAAAGGTCCGATGGCCGTGCGCCGATAGCGCCGCTTGACCTCAAGCCACCCCAGCCGGCCCCATAAATCCGGTCGCATCAGGCCGTCGCAGAGGTCGCGCAGACCGCTCTTTGTTAAGGGCGCGCAGGTGGAAGGCGCAGGTTCGGTCCTGGGCAGTGCCAATTTGCGCGAAGAGAGCGATGCCAGTCGTCGTGCGCCTGACAAAAATTGGCGTTCCGTTCCAGCGCTCAAGCTGCCCCCCAATGCTTTCAGACGTGGATCAATCTTGGCCGGTGCGCCACGGGACCTGCACGTAATTTATGTCCTCTGGCTCAGCGTCGGCGCCGATCGGGACGGCGCCAGCAAGCAGTTGCCCGGCTCGAGATCAAGGTGAGCGCGCCACACCGCCGTGTAGAACGATCGGCGGCCATCCACGGCTGTGATGCCGCGTCCGCATAGGCACTGCCCGGCTCGACGCGGACACGCTCGGTGATCATTGGGTGAGATCCCCCTGCTGACCGCGTGGCCAGATTGCAACATTGTCCAACGGCGATGGCGCTCCCCATGGACCAGTGTGTCTCGTCCGTCACGGCAGGCGGATCGCACATCCATCACCCCGCCGCGCCCCGTGTCAGCGAGCCTGCGCTCATCCTCTGCGCGACGGGAGTCTCCCCCTCCCCAGCGGCGCCATCAAAGGATGCCGCTGTAAGGCTAAAAAGTCATACGCCTGGCAGCAGTTAGCGGTCAATAGGCCTGAGGTTTTGGCCACGCGCGCGAGACCCATCACGGTATGCGCCATGGCGCACGGCCGGCGCCGCCAGGCGGGTCATGTCTGGGCGCCGGGCGCGCTT
>DATFXD010000178.1:0-4305 GCA_035258605.1 Hyphomicrobiaceae bacterium
CGAACCCGTGGACCGGAAACTCCTCGACCCTCACGTTCTGCGACCGGGATCCCAGCCATGGCCACGTCTTCTCAAGTGCCGCCGCATGCGCTGCGCCTTTCCAGCTATGGCGAGCTGGAAGCCTATGTCCGTGCCTTTGCCGCGGGGCATCTGCACCTGCTCTTACTCTTCGGCCCGCCCGGCGTGGGCAAAAGCCGCGCGGTCCGCGCGGCCCTCGACCCCCGCGTCGGCTGGATCAGCGGGCAGGCCACACCGTTGGGCATCTACCTCGAGGCCTACGAACACCGCCATCGGCCCTTGGTCCTCGACGACATCGACGGCCTCTACGCCGACCGCAGCGGCATCCGGCTCTTGAAGGCCTTGTGCCAAACCGAGACGGTGAAGACCCTGGGCTGGCATACACTGACGCCGATCTTGGAACGGCGCGACGTGCCGCCGCAGTTCACCACCACCAGCCGCCTGGCGCTCATCGGCAACGACTGGAAGACGCTCAACGCCGACGTGGCCGCTCTGGAAGATCGAGGCCATGTCGTGTGCTTTGAGCCGACCGCCTGGGAAGTACACCGTCAGGCGGCAGGCTGGTTTTGGGACCAGGAGATCTTCGACTTCGTTGCCGGGCAACTGCATTTGATCGGGCAGCCTTCCCTACGCACCTATGGTCAGGCCTGGGAACTGAAGCAAGCGGGCTTGGACTGGAAAAGGGCGGTGCTGAGCCGGTGTTTGAGCGGTCCGGGCCTGATGGTAGCCCGACTTCGGGGCGACCCATCGTTCCCCAGCGAGGCGGCGCGGGTGCAGGCTTTCATCGCCGCCGGCGGCGGTTGCCGGGCTACCTATTATCACCACGCCCGCAAGCTCCGGCCGCCGGCCGACGTGCCGAGGATCCAACTGACCAGTAAGATCCCGCCGCAGGCGGACCGGGCGATCTCCGACCATCTCGACGATCTGCGTCGCCGCTACGGACGGCTCGGCAACGGGTAGACTTCCGGCCCGCGCGCCGCTGATTCATTCGCATCCAAAGTTCCTGGCTCGTGTTGGGGGTGAATCGACCATCGGCTGATTCGGGCCAGACCGATGCGTCCGAACGAGCCGGCGATTCTGCGCGCCATGGTTATGCGCATCGCGGCGCTTCCCACACGTCAAACCTCCACTTCTTTGCCCTGTGCAGCTCTGCTCCGCGCTAACATCATGGCGCTAACACGATTCCGGGAGGTGTTTCGTCGGAAACGGTGTCTGCTGAGCAAGTTGCAATGAAAATTGGCTTGTTTGCCGGTTTGGGCTGAAAACACACCGCGGGCAGGGGGTACTTGGAAGCAGCGATTGCCAAGGCTCGACTTCGCCAACGGATTAGTTCGGCCTTCTTTCCCGGTGCCGACCAGCCTTCAGACGGCGTACTTTCGGCGTACTTTCGGCGTACTTTTGGTGTACCTCCCTGCCGAATCGGCAGTCGCGACCACCCTGCCACGGCCGGCCTCGACCCCCTTTTTTATGTGAGGAAAAACTCCGGGAAAATCGCCGCGAGATGCTTCCGAACAAGAACTTACGACCAAACTGAACTTCGGCGTCCATGGCCGGATTTAACACGAAAGGTGGCACTTTCGAACCGGAACTCCACGTTCACCGGCTGGTAGAAGAACGAACTCGTTCCGGTAGCCTCTATTCGTTCGTTGTGTGACTTCCGGCCCACAGGCCATGCTCTTCACGAGCGGTTCGGATTAAGTAATTGTTGCGCCGTCACTTGCAGCCATTGAGATAGTTCGCCTCATGTCCATGCCCGGCACCCGCTAACAACGATCCATTAACAACGATCGCCCCCGACGTTGGGTCTTCGGTTGGGGGCACGCAGCGGCTGTCATGGTGCTGACTATGCCAGCTAGCGCCGGGAGAGGGCAAAGCTGGAGAGGAGAAGAGCGCGGAATTGTTTGCTGCGGAGTCACCAGCGAGGACTATGGCCGCACATGATCTTACGCAGGCGCCGGCCCAACGCCGGAGTTGCCCAGGCAACGGCAACGGCTTGTTCCAAGAACGCCTGGGTGTCGATGGGGACGATCCAGGAGAGACCCGACCGGCAGCCAAGATGCATTTTGGCACGATCGGTACCGAATCGGCGCGGAAAGGCGTGCCTCTGGGCACGATTGCGGCACGTTGGGGCAAAAAGTACTGCCAAAATGCAGCTCCATGGTGCGAAAAGACTTGCGGCCTAAAACGACGCGTATTCGGCTTGGAAGGGGGTCGAGGGTGATCCCCGTTAGATGGCTGCGATCAACATCTAAATGTAGCTTAGAAAACAACTTGTGCACGGTGCTACCGATAGGTGAACGGCGCACGCAGCCTCGCCGCGACACCACGGGAAGGAACGTGACAGAGAAGAGACCGCGGAGGGAGTCCCAAGGAGGTCGGCGCTCCCGCAAGCGGGATTGGATGCGCGGCAAGCGCGCTTGCCCTGACGCCCCGGCACGAAGACCTCATATCCGGTACTTGGGCCCGGGATCATCCCTCCTGCGGCACGGGCATTGTATCCTATCGGAGCCGCGGGTTGCAGTGGCCGGCTAAGCTCTGGTGTTTTCTACCCGTAGGTGAGCGTGGTCCCGGGAGGTTGCGATCACCTCGTTGGTGGCGGTGCCGCGTCCGCGGCGCCTGTCCCCGTTTGGGAGTCTGACTCCAAATCACGCACTCCCGCGCTCGCGGCATGGTTTTTTTCACCCCAGGCATCTGAAACCGTGGAGGGAAAGTCATGACGCCGCGAGCGGGCAAGCACTTTCGTACTTCGGCACAGGCTGTGGATTTAGCAATCACCCATCGTCATGCGGCCGGGATCGACGTGCATGCAGCGGTGCATTTTGTGGCGGTGCCGGTGGAGGATGTGCCGGCGGGGTTCGTCAATCCCGACGCGAAGCTGCCGGCGGGGGTGCGTAAATTCGGCGCCAATACCGGCGATCTGGAGGCGTTGGCCGCGTGGTTGAAGGAGTGCGGCGTGACGACGGTGGCCCTGGAATCGACGGGGGTGTTCTGGATCCCGTTGTACGATCTGTTGGCCAGTCGGGGCTTCGCGGTGTTGCTGGTGGATCCGCGGCAGACGAAGCACGCGCCGGGGCGTCCCAAGAGCGACGTCTTGGATTGTCAGTGGATTCGCCGGCTGCACAGCTATGGACTGCTCACGGCGTCGTTTCGGCCGTCGGACCAGATCGTGCGTTGGCGTGGTTTCCAGCGGCAGCGGGAGATGCTGATCCGCTACGCGGCGCAGCACGTGCAGCACCTGCAGAAGGTGCTCGAAGAGATGAACGTGAAGCTGACGGAGGTGGTCAGCGACATTGTGGGCCAGACGGGGATGAAGATCATCAAGGACATCGTGCGGGGCGAGCGAGATGCGAAGAAGTTGGCGAAGCATCGTCACGCGTCGTGCAAGGCCAGCGAAGCGGAGATTGCCAGCGCGCTGCACGGCACCTGGCGCCGGGAGCATCTGTTCGCACTCAAGCAGGCGTTGAAGCTGTACGAGTTTTACCAGAAGCAATTGCGGGAGTGCGAGACGGAGATTGAGGCGTGCCTGCGTGGCATGAAGGACAAGAGCAACGGTGCGCCCTTGCCGGCGAGTCAGCGGCAGCGCAAGCCGGAGAAGAACGAAGTGCGTTTTGGAGCGCGGGCCTTGCTGTTCCGGATGGCCGGCGTGGATGTGACGCAGATCGAAGGGATCAGCGAAACGACGGCGTTGGTGATTCTGAGCGAAATCGGCACCGATCTGAGCCAATTCCCGCACGAGAAGAACTTCGTGAGCTGGCTGGGTCTGTGTCCGCAGCATCGCGGCAGCGCGGGCAAGATCTTCAAGCGGCGGATTCGGCGTGGGGCGAATCGGGCAGCCCGGGCGTTGCGGATGGCGGCGCAGGGCTGTCATCACGCCAAGAATGCGCTGGGCGCGTTTTATCGGCGCATCCAGGGGCGTGCCGGCGGCCCGAAGGCCATTGTGGCCACGGCGCGGAAGATCGCCGAGCGCGTCTACCGCATGCTGAAGTACGGCCAGGACTATGTGCGCCAGAGCGAGCAAGCTTATGAAGAGGCCTATCAACGGCGTCTGGTGAAGTCGCTGTCGAAGAAGGCGGCAAGCCTGGGCTACAAGCTCGTGCCCCAAACCATGACTCCCTAAACTCCACGATCGCGCGCCGGCCGCTCACGGCGAAGCACCCTCACCGTTTCATCGCCAAAGCACCGCCGCTCCCAAGAAATGGGGAGGGGGATGTTATTGCCTATCGTGCAAAAAGTGAGTAAAAGCGCCGATGAACACAACCCAAGCTCGAAAGGCTGTTCCTTGGGAGC
>DATFXD010000179.1:0-4400 GCA_035258605.1 Hyphomicrobiaceae bacterium
GGCAACGCCGCCGGCCCACGGCAACCGGGCCACCCGCAGGGGTTACACCCGATAGCCACCAGGCCTTCGTCGGGCGCAGCCTAGCTGCGGGCTGGAGTCCGGCGACGCCGCCCTGCCGGCGGCTTTGCTGCGTCGGCGAAGATCGCATGGGGCCACCGTGGCGCGCGGGGCCGCACGGCGCTGCAGCGCCAGGCCGGTGTCGGAGAGCGCCATGGCAAGACGGACGCAAGCACTCATCGTGGCTGGATTTGCGGGCCTGGTGTGCCTATGGAGCGAGGCCGCCGCCCGCGACGGGCACTTCGGCGGCTTCGGCGGTGGTGGCTTCGGGGGCGGAAGCCTGCATTTTGGGGGCGGAGGCATGCGCTCGCCAGCTCCGCCGATGGGCATGCGCTTTGGCGGCGGCCCGTTCGGCGGCGAGGGCCTGCGCTTTCAGGGTCCTCCCAGCGGCGGCATGCGTTTTGGCGGTCAGCCGTTTGGTGGCGGGGGCCCGCGTTTCCAAGGTCCTGCCATGGGCGCCATGCGTTTTGGTGGCGTGGGCCTCGGCGCGCAAGGTCCACCACCCGGTGGGATGCGCTTCGGTGGCGCCGCCTTCGTCGGTCGCGGCCCGCCCCTTCAGAGTGGCGCCATGGGGGCAATGCGCTTTGGTGGCGCGCCGTTCCCTTCCGGCAGTGGGCTGGGTCGCCCCGTGCCTGGCCCGACGCCACCATCGGCGCGCCAGCCAGCCGCGCCAGGCACCTTCGCCACCAACGGTGCGGGGCGCATGACCGGTGCAGCAGCCGGGTTCTGGCATCGACCGGCGGCGACCGCGGCGCGGTCATTGCATGCTTTCGAGCCGCGCGGCACCCTGCCCTTCAGCCAGGGTGGGTTCAGACACAACGCCTTTGCCGACAAGATCGCGTGGCGCCGTTGGGCCTTCAAGCACCATGGCTGCTGCAGCTGGTTTGGCAAAGTATTCTGGCCCTTCGTCGTCGGCGATATCGTGACCGCCGTGCTGTGGCCGACGCCCTGGTTTGAGCCGTTCTGGGGCTATGGCAGCGACTACGCGCTGACCAACATCCTTTGGGTCGGCCCGGGTGGCGGCGCACCCTACGCCGGCAACCCTGCGATCACCGACATCTACGGCAGCGGCTCGAGCCGCCAAAGGCAAGGCGCCGCCGATGCCGACGCCCAGGGACCAGACGCGGCAGATGACAACGCGCTAACGCAAGCGTGCGCCGAGCTGGCCCCAGGGGTGACCGATTTGCCGATCAATGACATCGCGCGCAGGCTGTCACCGAGAGGTGACCAAATCGCCGCCCTCGACACGCTGAAAGTCGCCTGGACCCGCGCCATCGAGGTCATCAAGACCTCCTGTTCCGACGACGTGCCGCTCACCCCGGTGCGGCGGCTCGACGAGGCCGAAAGGCGGCTGAGCGCCGCCATCGAGGCCTTGACGATGATTGCTGGTCCGCTCGGGACGTTCTACGCCAGCCTGTCAGAGCCGCAACGGCACGGCTTGGAAACCATGCCGACCGCCACTGGCGTTGTCAGCCGCAATGGCGCCAGCACCACAGCCGCCGGTAGCCTGCCGTCGCTTTGTAGCCAGCGCGCGACGAGCTTTGCTGAGCTCCCCGTCGACCGGATCGAAGAGGCGCTGCATCCAATCGATCAGCAGCGGGCGGCACTCGATGCCCTGAAGCTGGCCTCCGATAACGCCAGTGGCGAGCTCGCGAGACAGTGCCCGAGGCAAATGCCGCAAACGCTGCCGGATCGCTTGACCGCCGTCCGCGAACGGCTTGCGGCCATGATCTTGGCGCTGCGGACGGTGCGGCCGGCACTCACCGCGTTTTATGCCTCCCTCAGCGATGAGCAGAAGGCGCGATTCAATATGATGGGGCAAGCTGCCGAGCGAAGTAGCCGGGTTGGCCGTCAAGCCGGTGGCCAACGTTGAGGCTGTCCCCGGCGCGCCGGGGATCGGACGGTAGGCAGCGACGATCTGCGATCAACACCGGCGTGCGGCGGCGTGCGCCCGCCCGAGGCTCAAGGTGGGCTAGCGGGATGCCGGGTCGGACCCGCTCCTGTGCGCGTTGAGCCAATACCGCGCGCTATGCTTGATCCCGGTCTCCAGTTCCGACTTTTCGGCGATCCAGACCAAATAATCGGTATCGCTGGCGGCAATCTCTGCATACCGCCGGCCGCGGTATTTTCCGAAGTGAAAGCGCGTATAGAGCGCCGGCTCGGCGGACCACTGCACGAGCTCGCTCCAACGGGCGCGCTTGATCAGTTCCTCGAAAATGGCCGCCGTGACGATCACGTCGAAGGCCGCACGATGCGGCGAGATTGAACCGCGCTCGTAGCCCGGAAAGGGTGTTGCCCGACCCAGGGCGTAGCGCAATTCCTGGTTGCTGTGGCCGTCGAGGTCTGGCCACACCCGTAGCGCGCACTTGTAGGTGCAGACCCAGGGACCCAGACCAAAGCCCTGGGCGGCGAAGAAGCTGCGTTCAAATTCGCAATTGTGGGCAACGTACACATCGGCGCCGGCGAACCGGCCGACCACCTCGCGCAACAGCGGAGCGTTCTCGACATCGGCATCGATCAGATGATGGATGGCGGAGGCACCGGGCGGTATCAGTTTTGGCGGCCGCACCAGCGTGTCCATGGCATTGGTGATGCCGCCGCCCCGCACCATATCGACGCTCGCGATCTCGATGATCGCATCCGAGTTCGGATCGGTCCCGGTCGTTTCGATGTCGATGACGCGGATCACGCGCGACGTTTCCTAGCCTGGGTGCGCACCGTCGCACCCGCAAGCTGCCCGGGCAGCCGGTCAGCGGACGGCAATACCGGCTTTCGCGGCACAGTCGAGGAGATAGTCGCGGCCGGAAAGCATGTCCTCAAGGCTGCCCCAACCGCACATGTAGTGGCCGGTAAAGCCGGCGGCTTCCACACGGCGGAACATGTCCACGAAATCGACGGTGCCGGTGCCCGGCGGCATGTGCAGCTCGTAGAGCCCGTTGTTGTCGGCGAGGCGCACCTCGGCACATCGGCGCATGTCCATGCCAGCGATGAAGCCCGCGATGCCCAACGGGTCGTAGTGGGCATGATTGATGGTAAAGGCCCATTTGAACTGCGGCGAGCGGATGGCGTCGAAATAGGCGTTTGTCTCAGCGAGCGTGTCGGCCAAGTAATGCACCTCGGCGCGCTCGGGCTCGGCATTGAGGTTTTCGAGCAGCAGCAACACGCGGCGCTGTTCGGCATAGTCCACGGCCCGCCGCAAGCGCGCCATCGAGGCCTGCCGGCGCAGCGCACGGTCGGAGGTAAAGTGATAGCCGCCGTGCACCACCACCCACTCCGCCTTGAGCCGCGTCGCCAGATCGATATAGGCTCGCAGATACTGATCGGCGGCCTCGCGCACGAATGGCGAAATCTCCGCGATGTTGACCGCGGAGAGGGTGTGAAGCCCGAGGTGCAGACCGTGGCGCTGGCAGGCCTCGGCGATTGTCGCGCAGCGTCGGTCATCGAAACTCTCGATGGCATTGGGAGCAATGTCGGCCTCAACATCGCAGTAGACGACGCCGTTGGCGGCCGCCCAGGCGATACCCTCCTCGATGGCGAGGCGGCGGCCGAGATCGATGCCGATCCGGTCCTTGAACCCAGCCATGCCTCTTCCCTTTCCCCGATCAAAGCCTTGCGCCGCAATCCCTGATCGGGTGGCGGCGCCAACGCCCCTTGCTCGCCGCGGGGTCGCGCAGCGCTGAGGGCGGCCGCGCGCGCCCCACGTTAGAATCCGCCAGCACCTTGGCGTTTTAGGCCCGCGCCGTGTCCGGCACGGGGATAGCGCGCTGATTGTAAAGCAGCTTCCTGATCCGCGCCTGCTCCTCCGCCGGCAGCTTGGTGACGTCCGTCGACAGATCGGTGCCGACGGCCATGCCGCGCTGCACCGCCGGGCGCTGGCCGATCTCCTCAAACCAGCGCTTGAAGTACTTGAATTCCTCGATGTCCTGCCCTTGCAACTTCCAGTTCAGGGTCCACGGATAACAGATCATATCGGCGATGGTGTAGTCATCGCCGGCCAGATAGCGGTGCTGGTAGAGGCGATTGTTGAGCACACCGTAAAGACGGTTGGCCTCATCGGTGAAGCGGCGATTAGCATAGGACTGGTCGCCTTCGCGATCGCCAAGCCGGCGGAAATGGCCGCATTCGCCGAGCTTTGGCCCCTGATTGGCCATCTGCCACATCACCCACTGATTGACCTCGTATTTGGTCCGGATGTCCTGCGGCCAGAAGCGGCCGGCTTTTTCGGCGATGTACATCATGATCGCGCCCGACTCGAAGATGCTGATCGGGGCACCGCCGCCGATCGGCGCGTGATCGACGATGGCGGGCATGCGATGATTGGGATTCATGCGCAGAAAATCCGG
>DATFXD010000180.1:0-2815 GCA_035258605.1 Hyphomicrobiaceae bacterium
GAGCGAAGGCCGTCCCTCCTGCACCAGGCAGACGTCGGTCGAGGTGCCGCCCATGTCGAAGGTTATGAGATCCTCAAACCCCGAGCGCGCCGCCTGGCGCGTGGCGCCGACCACGCCGGCGGCCGGACCGGAATAGAGCGCGGTGATGGCGCTCTGGCGCATCGCCCCGGCGGGCAGCCGGCCGCCGTTGGATTGCATCACCGTGAAGCGGCCCTTGAAGCCCGCGTCCGCCAGCTTGTTCTCGAAGCGGTGCAGGTAGCCGTCGATCACCGGCTGCACATAGGCCGACAACAGCGTGGTCGATGCGCGTTCGAATTCGCGGAACTCGCGCGCCACCTGATGGCTGCAGGTCACCAGCAAGTCGGGCAGCGCTTCGGCGATCAACTCTGCCAGCCTCTTTTCGTGAACCGGATTGGCATAGGCATTGAGCAGGCAGACGGCGACCGCCCGATAGCCGCCCTGCTTCAGCGCCGGCACCAGCTCGCTGCGAACCTTGACCTCGTCCAGCGGCCGCTCGACCGAGCCGTCGGCGCGCAGGCGTTCCGCCGCCTCGAAACAGTCCTTGCGCCGCACCGGCGGCGCCGGCTTGGCGTAGAACAGGTCGTAGATGTTGCGCCGGTCGTGGCGCTGCATGAACAGCAGATCGCGAAAGCCCGCGGTGGCGACGAACGCCACCGCCGCCCCCTTGCGCTCCAGCACCGCGTTGGTCGCGACCGTCGAGCCGTGGCCCAGGTCCTCGATGCGCGACAGATCGATGCCCGACGCGGTGAGGGCCGCGAAGGCGCCGACGTCGGGGCTGCGCGGCGTGCTCGGCACCTTGGTGACGACGACGCGGCCGCCCTCGACGGCCACGAGATCGGTGAAGGTGCCGCCCACTTCCACGCCCACGCGCATGAAGACACTCCGCTGCGATGCGCCATGCTAAGGCGTGGTCAATGCGCAGACCAGTCGCGTCGGGGACCGCATGAAGAAACTGGGGGCCGCTCGCGGACCGGCGGCGCTTCCGTCTCCGTCACCCAATTCGCGACCGCGGTATCTTTGAAACAACTCTCATTATTCCGGGTTGACTTCGCTTCGTACGAACAGCCCGAAATAGGGCATGACAAAGTGCGCGCGCTCCATCGCCTTCGAGCACGATCCCCGCGATCTCGCCGGCAGTTCTGCCGGCTGGCCGCGACCAACGACGCGCTCGCGACGCGGCGTAAACGCCATGGGCCCCGCACCGGTGCCCAAAAAATCAGTAGGGGGCCGCTCAGCGCGCAACACAAGGCTTGGTGTGTCGAGCCAGCATACGACTGAGCGCTCCATCGCAAAGGGGGGTGCGGAAATTGCGGAAATTGCGAAAACCCCTCGTGCGGTGCACCCCATGGGTGAGACAGCAAAAATGCGGGCAGCAGTTTCATGTCATTGCTTGGGCCCGTGGTGTTTTCGGGTCAAGCGGGAGATTGGGCGTGGGCGTCGCGGAGCCCCGTTCGAGCGCAGCGTCGGCCACGCCCGGCAGCGCACGAGCTCGATGCCAAGCCTCGAACTGTGCCGGCGAGCGATAGTCGAGCGCGGTATGCAG
This sequence comes from Hyphomicrobiaceae bacterium, assembly GCA_035258605.1. Lineage (GTDB taxonomy): Bacteria > Pseudomonadota > Alphaproteobacteria > Rhizobiales > Hyphomicrobiaceae > AWTP1-13. Next base: position 1,565 of record DATFXD010000180.1, read on the forward strand.
GCGCTGGACGTTGTAGATCCTCTCGATGAAGGCGGCGATGGTGCGCTCAGCCTGGCGCCGGTGGCGGTAGAGGGTGCCGTCGATCTGCTCGGTCTTGAGCGTGCGCATGAAGCGCTCGGCCTTGGCGTTGTCGTAGGGATTGCCGATGCGGCTCATGCTCGGGGTGATGTGGTGCGCCGCCAGCAGCTCGGTGTAGTCGCTGCAGGCGTATTGAATGCCGCGATCGGAGTGGTGGATCAGGCTGCCGGGTGCCGGCTTGCGCCGCTTGATGGCCATCTTCAGGGCGTCGATGGCCAGGCTGGCCTGCAGGTGATCGGCCATCGCCCAGCCGAGGACGCGACGGCTGAAGGCATCGAGGATGACCGCCAGATAGGCGAACTGCTCGAGCAGACGGATGTAGGTGATGTCGGCCACCCACAGCTGATCGAGGTCGTTGGGTTGCATGCCGCGGGCCAGGTTGGGCACCACCGGCCAGGCATGGCGGGAGTCGGTGGTCGGCGGCACGAAAGGCCGCTTTCTCAGGCACAAAAGGTTGTCCTGGCGCATCAGCCGCAAGACCCGCTTGTGATTGACGACCAGGCCTTCCTGGTGGAGCTGGAAACTGACCAGCCGATAGCCGCGATGGCGGCCGTTGGCCAGCGCCAGACGCTGGATGGCGTCGCGCACCGTTGTGTCGTGCGCCCGTGGCGCACTGTTGCGCCAGAACCGGTAGTAGCCGGCGCGGCTCACTTTGGCCTGCCGGCACAGCCGCTCGATCGTTATCGGACTGCCTTGCGTCATGGCGGCGGTCATCGCTTCGATGACTTGGTAGACGCAGCGCCGCCAGGTCCGGCCTGCGCTCGCCGTGTCTCCTCGATATGCCGCAAGGCTTTGCGAAAAAAATCGAGATCAACCTGCTGCTCGCCGATCTTGCGTTGCAGCTCGGCGATCTGCCGGCGCGCCGCCGACATCTCGTCCATTCCGTCTTCCCAGGCGCCAGCCCGGGCACTCAGGCTCTCTGCCTTGCGTGGCCGGCCCACCCGGCGCACCGCTTGCGCCCCACCTTTCTGGTACCTGCGACACCACTCGTACAGTCGATTGCGGTTCACCCCGATCGACCGCGCCACCGTCGAAACCGCCTCCCCACCCGCTACCCGGGCAACCGCCGAGCGCTTCTGTGCCTCCGATAAATATCGATATCTCTTGGTCATGCAGTTCCTCTCTACGAGAAACTGCCCGCATTTTCTTGTCTCACTTTTGGGGGCCGGTACA
>DATFXD010000181.1:0-5972 GCA_035258605.1 Hyphomicrobiaceae bacterium
GCCGAAGACGGTATGACCATGGCCGTCGTCACGCACGAGATGGGGTTCGCGCGCAAGGTCGCGGACCGCGTGGTGTTCATGGATCAAGGCAGCATCGTCGAGGACGCCGACAAGGAGGCGTTCTTCGGTACGCCGCGGAGCCAGCGCGCACAGCTGTTCCTGTCGAAAATCCTGCAGCATTGAGGGTCGGCGGGCCGTTACGCCTCGCCCGCGGCAGGGGTTGGTGCTCTTTGCGCGCACGGGTTCGGCCCCCCGCAACCGCGGCCCAGCCTGCAACTCTCAACGGCGTCCGGCCGTGGCGCACATCGTCAGGCGATGCCTTTCTGGCCTTCAGAACTGCCCTGGAAAGTGGCAGGCGGCAACGTGTTCGGGGCCTTGGCCCGGGCCCGCAGGCAGCAGCGGCGGTGCAACCTCGGCGCACACAGGCTTGGCGATTGGGCAACGGGTGCGAAAGCAACAGCCCGACGGCGGGTCGATGGCGCTCGGTGGTTCGCCGACCAGGGGTAGGCGCTGGCGCCGGCGCTCCGCCGCCGCATCTGGGATCGGCACGGCCGAGATCAGATAGCGCGTATAGGGGTGCAGCGGAGCGGTGAAGAGATCATGGGCGCGGGCAATCTCAACCACTTTGCCCAAGTAGAACACAACGATGCGATCGCAGATGTGGCGCACGACGGCAAGATCGTGAGCAATGAACAGGTAGGTTAAACGCAAACGTTCCTGCAGGTCGATCAGCAGGTTGATGATTTGCGCCTGGATATTCACATCCAGCGATGAGATCGGCTCATCGGCAACGATGAATTCCGGTTCGAGCGCCAGCGCCCGGGCGATGGAAATGCGCTGCCGCTGCCCGCCGGAAAACTCATGCGGGTAACGCCCAATCATCCGCGGCGTAAGACCGACGGCCGACAAAAGCTCCTCGACCCGGGCACGGGTGGCGGCCGGGCTCGAGGTCAGGCCGTGGAATTGCAAGGGCTCCGACAAGATGTCGCCGACCGTCATACGTGGGTTCAACGAGGCGTAGGGGTCCTGGAACACCATTTGCATGCGCCGGCGCAGCGGTCGAATCTCGGCAGCGGTGGCTTGCGCGATATCGTTGCCAGCAAATACCACCGAGCCGGCGGTCGGCTCGTGGATGCGGACGACCAGTCTGGCAAAGGTCGACTTGCCGCAACCGGACTCGCCAACCAGACCCACGGTTTCCCCGCGCGCGATGTCGAGGTCGACGCCGTCGACGGCACGCACGATCTTGCGCTTGCCGAACAGATCCTGGCGCGGCAGCGTGAAATGCTTCACCAAGCCGCGCACCGATAGCAACGGCGCCTGCTGGCCGGCGGGCGGCTCCGACGGCTGGCGCGGCGCGGCAGCGCTGGTGGCGGGTTGCCCAGCCGGCGCGACCGCGGTGGCCGGCAGCGGCTCGCCGGACCGGGCGATCCAGCAGCGTGCTTTGCGTCCATCCGCAACCTCATCGAGCGAGGGATGCTCGCTGCACCTGGCAATGCGGAACGGGCAACGCTCCTGGAACCGACAACCCGCGGTGACATGCATCGGGTCCGGCGGACTGCCCTCGATCGTCAGCAGCCGCTTGCTGGCCGGCATCGCGCGGTCGACGCGCGGAACGGCGTTGATCAGCGCCCAGGTGTAGGGATGGCGCGGATCAGCCAACACGGCTTCTGTCGGTCCTTCCTCAACCACTTCGCCTGCGTACATGACGAGCACGCGTTGGCAGACGCTGGCGATCACACCCAGGGCGTGGCTGATGAGGATGATAGCGGCATTGAAGTCGCGATTGAGCTCGCTGATCAGATCGAGGATTTGCGCCTGGATGGTCACATCGAGTGCGGTGGTCGGTTCATCGGCAATCAGCAATACCGGCTCATTGCTGAAGCCCATGGCCAGCATGACGCGCTGGCGCATGCCACCTGAGAACTGATGCGGATAACCGGTGATCGCGCGTTCGGGCGCGGTGATGCCCATCCGGCCCAGCAAGGATACCGCTCGCTCGGTTGCCGTAGCCTGGTCGAAGCGGCCGTGCGCCATCATGGTCTCGACCATCTGCTGCGCCACCCGCAAGACCGGATTGAGCGAGGTCATCGGATCCTGAAACACCATGGCCACCGCATTGCCACGCAGCGACCTCAGCTCCTCGGCCGTCATCGCCAGCACATCGCGGCCCTGGAACGACACCTCCCCGCCGACGATACGGCCCGGTTCGTCGAGCAAGCGGATCAGCGACGATGCGGTGACACTCTTGCCCGAGCCGGATTCACCGACGATCCCCAGCGTCTCGCCGGCAGCGACCGTGAAGCTGACCCCATCGACGGCGCGCAGCACACCGGCTTCGGTAAAGAACTGGGTCTCGAGGTTGCGCACCTCCAGCACCGGCGTATTCGGCGCGCCTGCTCCGGGCGGTGGTTGCTGCATCGGCACGCCTACCGCCTGCGCGATCTGGGATCGAGCCAGTCGCGGATGCCGTCCCCCAGGAAGTTGAAGCCGAGCACGACCGACAGAATGGCGAGGCCCGGAAACGTCGCTACCCACCACTGCTCGATCAGCTCGCGTCCCTCCGACACCATCGAGCCCCACTCCGGTGTCGGTGGCACCACACCGAGGCCGAGGAACGACAAGCCCGCAAAGGTGATGATGGCGTTGCCCACATCGAGGGTAACCAGCACGATCAGCGGGCCGACCGCGTTGGGAACGATGTGACGCAGCACGATACGCGCCGGACTGAGCCCCAGCACCACGGCGGCTTCGACATACTCCTGCGACCGCTGCACCAGCACCAGGCTACGCGCCAGGCGTGCGAACTTCGGCCACCACACCACCAGCATGGCAACGATGGTATTGAACGTGCCAATGCCGAGCGCCGCCGCGATCGCCATTGCCAGGATGATCGGCGGAAAGCACAACACCAGATCGGTCACGCGCATGATGAGCTCTTCAAAGCGTCCGCGTGCATAGGCGGCGATCGCCCCCAAAAGGGTGCCGAGCACGGCGCTCACCAACACCACCACCGCCCCCGTCAGCAGCGAGATGCGCGCGCCGAACATGAGGCGGGTGAAAATGTCACGGCCGAGTGCATCGGTGCCAAGCCAATGCTGCGCCGACGGCGGGTGCAGTCGCGCGGTCACGTCAACCGCTGCCGGCGCGTAGGGCGCAAGCAGCGGCGCTAGCGCTGCCACCAGGACCCAGCTCACGATCACCAACACACCGAATGCCGGCAGCCCGTAGCGCCGTAGCCAGCGGCGCGCCTTGGATAGCGGCGGCGCACTGCGGGCGGGATCGAGGGTCAGGCTGGTAGCGGCATTGCTCATCGCACCACCCGCGGGTCCAGCAGGGCGTAACTGATATCGACCAACAGATTGATGAAGAGGTAGGTTACCGCCACCACCAAGGTGATCCCCATAATGGCTGGGAAATCCAGCGCAACGGCGCTGCGAAAGGTGTAGCGGCCAAGCCCGGGCCAGGAGAAGATCGTCTCGGTCATGACAGCCCCGGTCAGCAGATTGGCGTAGGCCAGACCTCCGAGCGTGACCACGGGAATGAGCGCATTCGGTAGCACGTGACCGACGACGATCCGCCGCTCCTTCAAACCCTTGGCACGGGCAACCCGTACAAAGTCCTGTTGCAGGCTATCTAGCATGCTGGCCCGGGTGGTGCGGGTGATGAGCCCCAAGGTGGCGGCGGCCAGCACGGTCGAGGGCAAGATCAAATGAGCCAGCGCGTCACGAAACAGCTGCCAATCGCCAGCCAGCGCGCTGTCGATCAGGTAAAGCCCAGTGGTCGACGGCGGTGGCAAGGCGATGGTATCGATGCGACCGGTCCCGGGTGCAATCTGCAGGCCGCCATAAAACAGAGCCAGCACGATGAACGCGAGCCAAAACGTCGGTGCCGACACTCCGAGCAGCGAAATCAGCCGTGCCACATGATCGATCCAGCTGTCGCGCCTGACCGCGGCGAGCACGCCGAGCGGAACACCAATGGCAATCGACAACAGGAAGGCGATGCTGGCGAGCTCGATTGTTGCCGGTGCGAAGTCGGCAATGTCGCGCAACACTGGCCGCTGCGAGGCGATGGAGATGCCGAGATCGCCGTGCGCAAGCCGCTCAAGGAAGATCAGATAGCGCTGCCACAACGGCAGGTCGAGCCCCCACTTGGCGCGCCACTCGGCGACAAATTCCTTGTTGGAGGCGGCAAGATCGCCGAGCTGAGAGAGGACGGGATCGCCGGGCACCGTGTTGGCCAGCAGGAAAATCACGAGCGTCGACAGCAGCGCCATAATCGCCGCCATCGCCAACCGAGACACGAGATAGTGCGCCACAGCCTAGACGCTCCAGGCACGCTCGCGCCGCAGGCAGCGGCCGCGAGCGTATAGTTGTCGCCGGCCCAGTCCCGACAGCCGGCTGGTCGAGGCCGCCCTCACGCGGGGTTGACGCCGTGCAGATCCAGCATCCAGCCGGCCGCGGTGAGCGGGAAGTCCTTGATCGTGTTGCGCACGGCAATCTGATACACCGGCTGAAACAGCACAAAGTGGTGCGCAACGTCGATCACGTGTTTTTGCCACTCGACCCAAAGCTCGGCCTGTTTGGTTTGATCGGGTTCGGTCGCCGCCTGCGACACCAGCTTGACGACGTCCTCGGGTGGGGTCCAGTGCACGCGCTTGGCGACGCGGTTCACCACCGCCGAGGCCCAGAGCTGGTTCTCAACGGCGGGCGGGTTCCAGAAGGTCAGCACGCCACCCTTGGCCTTTCCGGTGGTGTATTCGGTGCGCAAATTGACCTGATCGAGCGGTCGCAGATTGGCCTTGATACCGATCCGACCGAGGTCTGATTGGATCTTCAAGGCCAGGTCCTGATAGGTCACACCCTGCACCGCAGCGGCGCCGTAGATGATTTCGAACTCGAAGCCGTTGGCAAACCCGGCTTTCGCCAGCAGCTCCTTGGCCTTGTCGAGATCCTGCCGGAAGCCGATCTGGCGTGCGATCGCCTCGGTCGACCCGTTGACACCGATCGGCAGAAAGTGGGCGGGACGCAAGGCGGCTCCGCCCAACATGGCGTTCTTGATGCCGTCATAGTCGATGGCGTAGCCGATCGCCTGACGCGCCTCTTTGACCGCCAGCGCCTTGTTAAACTCCGGCTCCTGCGTCAGCGCCATGTACACGAAATCCAAGCTCGTCAGCGGCGCAAGGCGCACGTTCGGTTCGCTTTTGAGCGAGGCGATCTGCTCGGGGATCAGATTGAAAGCCGCATCGATGTCGCCGCGCCGGACCGCCAGCGTTTGCGCGGCCCCATCGCTGATGTGACGAATGACGATGCGCTCGAACGGCGGCTTGCCGCCCCAATAATGCTCGTTGCGCACCAGCTGAATCTGTTGATTGCGCTCCCACGCAACAATGCGATAGGCGCCGGTGCCGCAGGAGTTGCCGTTGATCCAGGCTGCGGCCTTGTCGGCGGTCTTGGCGTCCTTGGCCGCGCTGGCGCCCTGCGCTTCGGCAACTTGGCGCTCCAGCACCACAAACTCGGGCGCGGCGATGATGCTGAGCAGCGGTTCAGCCGGCTGTTTGAGGATAATGTCGATGGTCGACTTGTCGACGATTTCGACGCGGTCAACGTGGGCGATGTATTGCGAGGGTTGATCGCCGAGATTGATGACCCGATCGAACGACCATTTGACGTCTTCGACCGTCATGACATTTCCGGTGGAGAATTTGACACCGTCGCGCAAGCTGAAGCGCCAGCCCTTGCCATCGGGGGTGCGCGTCCACTTGGTAGCGAGCGAAGGCGCTACGTCAATGTATGCGCCAGGCTTCATGGTTACGAGCGAGTCGTAGGCTGCGGACACGGTCATCGGCGAGGTGTATTGCGCCAAACGGGCCGGGTCGAGCGTGATGGTGTCACTGATATCAATGCCGAGGACGAGCGTCGTCTTGCGCGCTTGGGCAAAAACCTGCTCTGGCAAGCCCAACCCCGCCA
>DATFXD010000182.1:0-10574 GCA_035258605.1 Hyphomicrobiaceae bacterium
CTGTCGGCGCGATGCGTGGCCGGCGGGTGGCGGTCTGCCCGGCTCCGACGTTGATTTTATCCGTGCTCAGCATCTCGATGCCAATGACGTCGAGTTCGGTGTGCTCGAGCCCTTGCTGGAAGGCAACGCGCCTCGCAACGTCGAGCTGCAGGCCGCACTGTGCTCGGCTTTCAATGACTGGCAGGTGACGCATTTCACCGACCTCGAGCCGCGCCTGCGCGCCTCCATCCTGGTACCCCAGGATGACGCCGAGGCGGCCGTCGCCGAAATCGAGAAGCGGGCGGTCGATAGCCGCTTCGCCCAGATCCAGCTGTCCTCGCGTACGCCCGAGCCACTTGGCCGAAAGCGCTATTGGCCGATCTTCGCCGCCGCCGAGCGCGTGCAACTGCCGATCGGCCTCCACGTTGGGGGCGCATCGGCCGCAGCACCCTCGGCCTCGGGCTGGCCCTCGTTCTATGTCGAGGAGCATCAAGTCTTGAGCCACTCGATGCCGACCCAGGCCACCAGCTTAATCCTCGAAGGCGTGTTCGACCGCTATCCGAATCTAAAGATCATCCTGATCGAGGGTGGGTTCGCCTGGGTGCCGACCCTCGGTTGGCGGCTCGACGCCACGGTCGCCAAGATGCGGAGCGAGGTTCCAAACCTGCGGCTGAAACCGTCGGAGTACCTGCGCCGCAACCTCTGGTACGCGACCCAACCGATCGAAGAGCCGGAGTATCCGCAACACCTGCGCACCATCTTCGATTGGATCGGCTGGGACCGTATTGTCTACTCGAGCGACTATCCGCACTGGGATTACGATGACCCGCGGCGCGCTATTAAGATCGCCATGAGTGAAGCCGAACGCGGCGCGATCTTCCGCCACAATGCGGAACAAATCTACCGCTTTGGATGACGGGTCGCCTTCGGATCTCGGCAGCTGTCACAAGGGCAACAGGCGAGGCCGCTTCGCCAGACACCGATCGGCCGTCATGGACGGCCCCGATGATCGGCTCGCCGGCCGTGGCATTGATCGCAATGCGCGTACGCGTTCGCTGGCGGCCGACGCCACCGATCACCGGCTTGGGGCTGGTGGCGCCCAGGGCGGCCAATCTGTCCGATCGGCGCAGTGGTGGGACACGCTCAACGCGACGCTACCCAATCGTGGCCAACTGGCCAACGCCGGTGACTGACGATAACCTAGGGCCGACGCTGGACGCCTGCCGGGGTGGGCATTGACGATCATGGCAGGGCGTCTGCCCCGCACGCAGGAGGCAGCGGCATGACAACCTACGCCAAGACGGCTGGCGACGTGATCGGCCTCAGAGGGCTGACCACGCACGGTAACGTGGTGACCGGCACACGGCACATGGTATCGGCCGGCCATCACGCGGCTGCGCATGCGGGTTTTCTGATCTTGGAGGCGGGCGGAAATGCCATCGATGCCGGCGTGGCCGCCGGTCTCGCCCTCGGCGTCACCTGCGTCGATCTCGTCAACGTGGCGGGCGTCGCGCCCATCATGATCCGCCTTGCGGCGACCGGCGAGGTGGTCACCATCGATGGTGTCGGCGTCTGGCCAGCCATGGCGTCATCAGCGTGGTTTCGCGAGCACCATGATGGCCGCATCCCGCAAGGGCTGATGAGGGCCGTGGTTCCAGCCGCGCCTTCGAGCTGGATTACGGCCCTGGCCCATTACGGCACGCTGAGTTTCGGTGACGTTGCCCAGGCGGCCATCCGACTGGCGCGTGACGGCTTTGCCGCCGATCCACGCTTTTGCGAGACCTTCGTGGTCAACGAGGCCAACTACCGGCGCTTTGCCGGAAATGCTCAGGTGTTCCTGCCGGATGGTCGTCCGCCGCAGCCGGGTCAAATTTTTCGCCAGACCGATCTCGCCCGCTCTCTGCAGTACATGGTCGACGAGGAGAAAGCCGCAGCCGGCAAGGGGCGCGCTGCCGGCCTGGCTGCCGCTCACCGGGCCTTCTACCAAGGTGAGATCGCCGCGGCCATCTGCGACTACCATGCCGCGAATGGCGGATGGCTGACACGGGCGGACATGGCCGCGTTCCAGGCCCGCCTTGAGCCACCGTCCTTGATGAGCCACGGCCACCTTGAACTTTATACCTGCGGGCCGTGGTGCCAGGGACCTCTATTGAGCATGCTGCTGCGCATGCTCGAGAAGGACGACGTTGCTGCACTCGGTCACAACTCGCCGGCCTACGTTCATCTCGTGACCGAGGCGGTGAAACTCGCCTGTGCCGACCGCGAGGCCTACTTTGGCGATCCGCGCTTCATCGATGTGCCCCTGGCAGAGCTGCTATCGCCGCTGTTTCAATCCCGCCGTCGCAAGCTGATCGATCCCACACGCGCCTTCCCGGCGCTGCGTTCGCCAGCAACGATTGACGGCCACCCGCGTCCGCGCGTCGCGCCGGTCCCACACCAGCGCGAGCCGGCGCTATCACCCGACACCTCCTACTGTGCCGCGATCGACAGCGCCGGCAATGTGTTCTCGGCCACCCCGAGCGATCCCTCCTACGATGCAGAGCTGGTGCCGGGTACCGGCCTTGTGCCGTCCGGGCGCGGCAGCCAGTCCTGGACGGTTGCCGGTCACCCCTCGGAAATTATGCCCTTCAAACGACCTCGACTGACGCCAAATCCCGCCATTGCGGTCCTCGAGAACGGGCGGGCACTGATGCCATTCGGGACGCCCGGTGGCGACGTGCAGACCCAGGCGATGCTGCAGGTGTTGCTCAACCTGGTCGCTTTCGGCATGGATCTGCGGACGGCGATCGAGGCGCCACGCTTCGCCAGCTATGCCTTTCCGTCAAGTTTCGAGCCACACGAAGCCTATCCAAACCGTCTCGCCTTGGAGGGACGCATGGCGCCGGCCACTCGCGAAGGCTTGCTTGCGCTTGGCCATGACGTTCTAGAATGGTCTGATTGGACGCGGCTCGCCGGCGGCGTATGCGCCGTCATCATGGACCGCAAGGCTGGGGTCATGACCGCGGCTGCCGACCCCCGCCGTGCAGCCTATGCCGTCGGATGGTAAACCGTCGCTCGCAAGCGGCATGGCGTCCCAACAGTCAGACGTCATTTGGCCATCGATTGAGGCTAGCGGCCCTGGCCACGGGTGAGCGATGCCTTTGAGGAGGCGTGTCGGGCAAAATCCGCATCACACCGGCTGCTGCAGCGGGTCTCGGCTGGTCCTGCCAGCGCACTGGCTCACTGGGGCAGCCCTAGGTACGCCTTTTATCCGTTGGCGTGCACAGGGCCTCATCGCCGGCGGCACCAACGATCGGGGGGGTGGACCCACTGACATCGACCTTCAGCTTGCGGATCTCACCGGCAATGTGCCCCGCCGCAACCGCGGCCTGTTGCGCGGCAGGTTGGGCGGCCCAAGCCCGCCTGCCATAGTCGTCGGCAACGACGGCGGCCGCTTCGATCGCGTTATTCCAGTCAATATCAGTCATAGGTCCCCAGCGGCACCACATCGCCAGTCAGTCACACTGATTATATCCGATGCCGGAGCGATAGGGCCCTTGGTCGGGACTTCCGCCAGCCTGGTTGGTGGCTTGCGTGCAGGCGATCATGCCAACGCCAGCGCCCTGGCCAAGCACATCTCCGGTTTGATGGCCGCGAGCGATTGCGGGATGGCCGCGCCGGTGGCGCCTACGGGCATTCTCCGATCGGCTGGACAAGCAATGCCACAGCAAAGGGGGCTAGCTGCCGCCCCCTCTGCTGCAGTGCGATCGTGCTGCAGCGACGGCACGGGCACCACCGCGCGCGCTCAGCATTGCGCAACAGGCTTGACAAGTGAAATCCAAGTGGCCGATAGAGAGAGCATGATCCGCGCTTCAGCCGCCCACTATTTTTGGTTCAGCTTTCCGACCATCTTGGCGGAAGGAGGCACGCGCGTGGTCTGACGATCGACCAACAAGTAAGCCCGAAGCCGCCAGCCACCTTGGCGGCTTTTTTGTTGCCGCCGGCGTGGCCAATCCCAGAAGGAGCCCACGCCCGTGATGATACCGACCGACGATCTTCGCATTTTGGCCCTGCATGAGTTGAGCCCACCGGTGGTGGTGATCAGCGAATACCCCAGGACCAGCAGAGCGACGGATACCGTTGCCGGCTGCCGCCTCGCCGTGCATCGCATCCTGCAAGGGGAAGACGATCGCCTGGTGGTAATTATCGGACCATGTTCCGTACATGATCCGGTTGCCGCCCTCGACTATGCGCAGCGGCTAAAATCCGTGCGCGACCGCCTCGATGATCGACTGGCGATCATCATGCGTGTGTATTTCGAGAAGCCGCGGACGACGATCGGCTGGAAGGGGCTGATCAACGATCCCGGTCTCGATTGCAGCTTCGACATCGATCGCGGCTTACGCATCGCACGTCGGCTGTTGCGGGACATTGCCGATGTTGGCGTCCCGGCGGGGTGTGAATTCCTCGACACGACGACGCCGCAATACATCGCCGACTTGGTGGCGTGGGCCGCGATTGGAGCGCGCACTACCGAGAGCCAGGTGCATCGCGAGATGGCATCGGGGCTTTCCTGTCCGGTGGGTTTCAAGAACAGCACCGATGGTAACGTCAAAATCGCAGCAGAGGCGGTTTTATCGGCGTCGCGGCCACACCATTTCATGGCGGTTACGAAGGGTGGTCGCTCTGCGATCGCGGCCACCGCCGGCAATCCCGATTGCCACATCATCCTGCGCGGCGGAAAGACGCCGAACTACGATGTCGCGAGCGTCGAAGCTGCTTGTATGATCGCGGCGCGTGTCGGCGTCAGCCAGGCAATCATGATCGACGCAAGCCACGCGAATAGCGGCAAGCAGCCCGAGGGGCAGCCATTGGTCGTGGAAGCGGTTGCAAGGCAGATCGAAGCCGGAGATCGACGCATTTGCGGCATGATGGTCGAGAGCAACTTGCTGGCAGGCCGTCAGGACCTGATCGCTGGAGCACCACTGGTGTATGGTCGCAGCATCACCGATGGCTGCATAGACTGGGAGCAATCGGTTGCCGTCCTCGAGCGGCTGGCAGATGCCGTCGAAAGCCGGCGGCGGCGGCATCGCCTGTGATCGAATGGCCGCTGTGATGCTCGGCCGTTAAGGCCGAGAGGCCGGCCCGACGACGGTCTGGTGCGGTTATCACGCGCGAGGGGGCGGCCCCTCGTGCCTAATCCGCAAACGTCGGCAGCACCTCGCGCCCCAGCAGTTCCGCCGTCCGCGCCCGAGCCCTAAGAAACCCCTTATTTTACTAGGTTTTCTCGTCGGCATCAGAACTTGTCCCATCCGGCGCGCATGATTCGCGGTAAGGGCTAATTTGCGGCCGCCGGTGTTGGCGCGGCGCCTCGACAAGTTTTCACCCGGAACGCACACGGCCGGCGGTGGACTCGCGTATGTACCGTGTTGCGGCGCCGTCCGGTGCGCAAGTCGCGACTGCAGTGTGTGGGAGTAGCGTTCGATGGCCAAGAACACCGACAATCAATTAGCTCACAGTCTCCAGGATCTCGAAAAGCGCGGGCTCGGCAGCCGCAGCTTTTTATACGACGAGATCGGCGACGGCCGGCTCAAGGCAACCAAGCTTGGGCGCCGCATCAAGATCCTCGATGCAGACCTCCAATCCTGGCTTGCGTCGCAGCCGAAGGCTCACTGCCGCCCCAACGCCAGCAAGGTGAGGCGCGCCAAATACCTGGAGCGGCAGCGCCAGCGGCGAGAACGGAAACCCCGGTCCCGCGAGCTCGCGGCCGACGTCAGCGGCCATCAATAAGCGATCCGGCCGCCGTGGGGTTGAGCGCGGCCAAAACCAACTGCTCCGGGGCAAACCCCGGAGCATCTGAGGCCAGCAGGAGAGGACAGGAGGTGTGAAGGGGGCGCCGGTGGAGGGGCCGGCGCCAAAACGCAAAGCTATTGGAGTAGCCCCTTGAGTAAATCTGGAGATCGGTGTCGTCAAGACGCCCCCACCGCGCAGCAGCGCGACCGGCGCCTCGCGCACGCCCTTCAAACCTGCATCGACCGCAACGGCGACGAGATGCGCGCCATCGACCGGCGCGGGGCGCGCTACTTCCGGCTCGCCGTTGCGTGCCTTCGCCAGCTTGATGACCTGGCCGTCAGCCAGGCGCAGTTGATGATCGCGATGGCTCCCGTCGAGGCGCGCCTCATCAAGGGTCAAGCTACCGCTGCCCCGCTACCTGATGACACAGACGCCGGGCACGCCGCCCGGCGACTACGTGAACCGCTATAGCCCAGAGGAGATCGACTTCGCCAATCGGCTCAGCCGAGCGGTCAGGCCCGGTGAATATCATGGGGCGGAGATGGCGGGCACGGCGGCGAATATTGCGGGGTATCTCCTGCCGGCCGGCTGGATCGCAAGGCTGCTGCGCGCCGGTGGCCAGCCTGGTACGCCCACAGCAATACCGCCGCCGCCCACAGTAGCAGGAGGGAGTGTCGCACCAGGAAGTCCGCTGGGCCCGGCACCACAGCCAGGGCCAGCACCGCAACGCCCGCCGGCACCAGAACCTGAGGGTTTCCCAAAAGTCGTTGAAGATTTGCGAACACAGGGACGCGATCCATCTACACAGGGCGTTGGCAAGCGAGAGCGAGCCTACGGCAGGTATCTCGATGAGCCAACCGACGTCAGCCAAGACATCAAGCCGTGGATGAGCCAGCGGGCGCTGCAAAGGCTCATCGACGCCCTCAAGAAGTAGCGCGACCTATTCAACCACAATTGCGCGCGGGCTATCGGCGCAACTACTCCATCCTTTCGTACTTCAGAACCCCAACCACCTCGACATTGTCTAGGCTGGACTTGAAAGGCATAGACTGGGTGGTGAGCGTGTTCCCCGACACCTCGAACTTGTTCTTCCGCTCAGTGCCTACATAGGATGGCATCCAGGCCGAAAGTGATTTGTACGTTAGCAAGTTGCCCTCTGTCTTGTACGTACCGCAGTAGCTGAACATCGAATTGTGGAGCTTGACGCGCTCAGCATCGGTCGGCGCGTTAGCGGCTTGCTTGCGGTCAGCCGCAGCTATCGTCGTGCAGAATTGGCCGCCTTTGGTGTAGATCAGCATGCCTAGGGGGTTCTCCCCAAGGATGTACCGCTTCTCGTTGGTCGAGGTGACTAACTGGTAGAACTCCTTGACGTTCCACGTGCCGACGATATCTGACTGCGCCTGTGCCATGATCGGCGAGACGAGCATCGCTCCCAGCACCGCCGCCATCGCAAATACAAACTTAGCCGCTCCATGGTACGAATTAATCATGGTGGTCTCCCAAACCAATTGCGGCGCATAGCGCCCGAGATCGCGCGATGAAGTTAGCTAGTCTTCGCAAACTGGCCGGTCACCCAGGTGACATTGGGACGTTGACTGAAGGTCCGTGTGGTGTTGCCGCCACGCTCGCCCGCCGGCCACCGAGATATCGCGGCCGGTGAAACCGAAACCCGCCGATAAACCGGGGCCGGATGTCCAGAAGGCAATCAAGCCTATGGACTTCCAGAAGCTGTTGGACCTGATCGAAGCCCTGAAGAAGTAGCGCAACCCATTCAACCAATTGCGTCCGGGGGTTACCGAGCGCAACTACTCCATCCTAAACTGGCCGGTCATCCCGGTGACGTTGGAACGTCGGCAGAAGCCACGGAAGGGTTGCCCCAAATGAGGCTAGCCATTTCGTGCCTGAGATCACGTGTCGTCGCACTCCCAGAAACCGTTTCAAGGTATCAGGTTGAACCGTACTGCCTCGCATGCCGCATGCGTTCGATTGCGCACTTCGAGTTTGGCCTGCGCCTTTTTCAGATGGCTGCGGACGGTTTCTTCGCCCAGGCCAAGTGCTTGTGCAATACCATCGGTTTGGGTGCCCATTGACACCAAACGCAGGACCGCGAGTTCGCGAGCGGTCAATCGAGCGCGCGATCCGATCCGCCCAACATCCGGGCCGTTCAGTTGCTCCAGACGAAGCGCAGCGAAGTTCGCGGCAGCAAAGATCATGATCCGATCCGGTTGTGTCAGAATGTTACTGAGCACTCTGCGCGACCAGAACACTACCACCCACCGACCGCCGACGGGACAAATCAACCCGTCGCGCATCCCGTACTTCAGTCCCAGCTCGAAGGCCCATCGATCAACGCCAACAGGCTGAAATAGGCGCTGCATCTCCGTCCAAGTGAGCGATGCCAAACCAGACCTGGTAAGGAAAAGCACAGGACGGAACTTTCCCGGCGCAAGCGCGTCATAGTCCTCCCACCACCCATGTGGCACGTCCTTGTGCATGAACACGGATTGATCCAGAACGGGCCTCCAGGCGATATCATTGATCGGCAGCCGAGCTGCGCAGAGAACGCTTAGCGGCAGGCTCTTGTTGATGATCGCGTGCAAGGCATCGAGCACCATGCTTGGCGTACGGATTTCTTCGATACGGCTGGCATAGTCCAGCAGTCCTGCTTGCAGATCGGTGCCATTCGCACGCGGCGCAATGGCCGTTGGCCGCTGTGAGCTTGTCGTTAGCATGCCCTCGATTGTTCGTGGACCTGCTCATGCTGGCCATCCGAATTAACCCCGATATTAAGGTATGCAGTCTAGTACCTGACTGTTGCGGCCGAGTGCCCATTGATGAACGGATGACGTGGCCAGAACGACTGGGTCTTGGTTCCCAGTTGCGGTTCACGAGGTTGACGCAGTCCTCCACTAGCGCGGATACGCGGTAGTGATCAGGTGGATCGTAATCTCCACCTACTTGACAGGACACGGGCGATACTCGCCTGCGTTCGAATTGGCACTTTTTACTCTGGCCTGCGACGGCCCGAGCGCTGAGAATGCAAACTATTAGCGGGTGCGCGGGTGTGCTGCGGTGCCCCGGTACTCGCCGTCGTATGTTTGTCTGGGTGGTGCAAATGAGCTGGCTGTCTGCGTTCAACTCAATCGAATGGGCGTATCTTATTTTTAGCGCCGGAACGATGGCGGCTGGTGTTTTGTGCATTATCGAGATCGCTGCCGGGTGAGACCGACCGGTGGGGTCGTCCTCCAAGCCAAGTGGCGAGACAGGCGCAAAAAGGTGATCAGGTCGCCGAGGCCGATCAGCTTGACGAATTCGTAAATAATGTGACCCGGAGCACTTTGCGCGCCCGTAGCCGGTGTGCAAAGCTTTGGGCGTGTCCACGCTACGCCCGACCTTCGTTGCCCCTGCCTTCCCGTCGTCGGCCGGGAGCCACCCAACTAGAGTAGGTCCCGCCAACCGTATGCCAGTCCCAACGCAAAGAAGCAGGCCCAGAACAAACTGTTCGCGGTCCAGACCCAAAAGCCGATTGGTCGACTTTTTCTTCTGAACACGCCGTGCCGCGTATCAATTTGTCCAGTCCGAAGGGCGGCCACGACTTGCATGGCGCAGCCCGTGGCGACTGCGAGAAAGTAGATTGAAGCCACAATACGTATAAAGGTAATCACTGGGCGCAACTCATGTTCAGCAATTCCGCCATTCTGCCGCCAGAACTGCCGCAACTCAAACTCTAGTAAAAACTGCCAAATAGCGAACGCGAGTGGACGAAGAGCTAGCTCGCGTCCTTGAGCGCCTGCAGGCACCCGACGTGCGTCCAGGGCATCGCCAAGGAGCTACGCCGGCATGTCGCCATCCTGGAGCGGGAAATCGTCGAGACGGAGCGGCGCTGATCCGGTCGGCGGCCACTAAAACCCGTTTCTGCGCAGCGCCGCCAAAAGAAATATTGAGTCCCAGGCAGCTTTCCGCGCGCGCTGCACCTGTCTCGCCGTAGCCTCTATCCCTCTGCGCAACTGCACGATATGCACGCGGCTGTTGTGCAGCATAATCACAGTGTCTGTCGGCAGCCCTTCGATGGCGGGACATCGAATGCGGTCGATGCAGTCGTGGGGGGTAACGGACATAACGCGCGCCTTCGTCCGTAGGTGCGCGAGTAAGCTAGCAGCCTGGTCCGCGAGAAAGCAATCGGTATTTCCTCGTGCTGATGCCGCTAGCCCTTGCCGCCAGGAATGCGACCCAGCGGCCATCTCTGCCGTTCGTAGGCCTCGATCACGTCGGCGAGGGCCGCGAGCTCGGCATCCTCCGGGCTGTTCTCGGTGCAACCCATCAACGTGTCGGCCGTGCTCTACCAACCCGCATCTGAGAGCAACGATGACTGTGCTTCGCGAGACATGGGCGGCTGTATATGAGAATCACTTAGATGCCGGAGAAACTTCTCCCGCAATTGCTTTGCGCCGCCATACGACGAAATAAGGGAGTCAATGAACGGCGGCTCGCCTCCTACTATCGTGTATCGCGTGAGTACGCCAAGCGAACCTCCCTCGTCTACGATGGCCGCCCAATTACCGGATGGACCGAATAGCGCTTTAGTAGAAGCCATAAGTAGGCCCTCTTCTTCATGCCAAAGGGCCTCAATGTACGAAGGGTAATCACATGAGATGAGATAGGACCATCGGTGACGGGGCAGGAAATCGAGGCTAGTGATGACGATTTCGATGTCACCAACTTGGCTTATAGCACGAAAAAGTACCTCGAATGAATTGCGGCTCCCTAGGGCATCCGGTGTCAGCAGAACAAATGTCCAATGAACGTTGCGGAATGACGCCCGA